>DENY01000222.1:1183-3008 GCA_002359825.1 Bacteroidales bacterium UBA2632 | reverse complement strand
TGGAAACAGGCAGTATGAAAAATGCAGATATAGCGCAATATAAGAAATAAGAATAAATAGCTTTTTGGCTGTATTATAAAGAAACTGTTTCAGCAATGAGGCAGTTTTTTTTGATGTAGAAAGATATGTAATCAAAGGTGTTTTCATTTACATTAGCTTTAAGTAAACTATTGAATACTTGGAATATAATTGTTATATTTGTGATCTGACAGAATTAACCAAATATATTGAGCGTCGTCATCGAGTGATGGATCGAATTGCAGAAAGATCGGATATCGATCACAACGTGATTGAAGCAATGAAACGTGTGCCCCGTCAATTGTTTATCGAACCAAGGTTAGCGGATAGAGCTTATGAAGATAGACCGTTGCCTATTGCCTCAGGGCAAACTATTTCACAAATATACACAGTGGCCATGCAAACCAATCTACTGCAACTTCAAGAGGGCGACTCAGTGTTAGAAATCGGAACGGGTAGTGGTTATCAGACTGCTGTGTTGTGCGAGTTGGGCTATCGTGTCTATAGCATCGAAAGATACGAGGAGCTTCACCTCATTGCAAAGCAAAATATTGAGACATTAGATTATAATGCTCTGTTGGTTTATGGTGATGGATTTTAAGGCCTGCCTCAGTATGCACCTTTTGATGGGATATTGATTACATGTGGAGCGCCAGAGATTCCGGATAAGTTAGTAAAGCAATTGGCCATAAATGGTAGGATGGTAGCACCCATCGGGCGAAACATGCAAGAGATGACGGTGATACACAAAATTAGTGAAGACCAAAACCGGATAACAAAAGAAGGTGCTTATCGATTTGTGCCCATGTTGAAAGGGAAAGTGGATAAATAGTCGTGCTCCTTTCTTATCAAAGACTCAAAAAAGAGATAAGAAATTACAATCAGAAATTGGAGTGCAACCTATTCTTTTTTTATCTTTGACTAAAATTTCAATATTCACATGAACTTAGAATTAAACGATCACAACAAACAAGAGTATCCTCCCATGCACACAGCTGAACATATTCTAAATCAGACCATGGTGCGCATTTTTGGATGTCCTCGTTCGCGCAATACTCACATAGAGCGTAAAAAGAGTAAATGCGATTACTATATAAATCAAAAGCTCTCTGACGAGCAAGTACAAGCCATAGAAGACAAAGTAAATGAAGTAATCAACAGCAACTTACCTGTTACGGAGGATTTTGTACACATCAAAGATGCCAAAGATTTGGTTGATCTTTCTAAGCTTCCTGACGATGTATCTGAAATGTTGCGCATTATTCGTGTAGGTGATTATGATGTTTGTGCATGCATTGGGGCGCATGTTGACAATACATCAGAGATTGGTGAATTCAAAATTACAACACACAATTTTGAGAATGGACGATGGCGTATACGTTTCAAACTTAACAAAGTATAACCATACACTATGATTAGGATACTTCTCCGTTTTATTAAAAAGCTGATCATTCTTTTCTTTTTACTCTCAATTTTGAGTGTAATAGTATTCCGCTATATCCCAGTTTATTTCACCCCACTGATGGGTATACGTATTATTGAACAAATACGAGATAAGAAAAGTCCCAAATTGCAACATTCGTGGGTTGGATATGATGATATTTCGGACAATTTGAAGCGGGCGGTAATTGCATCAGAAGATCAACTGTTTTTTACACACAAAGGATTTGATAAAAAACAGATTCAAAAAGCACTGGAAGAAAACAAAAAGCGCAAACGTACTCGTGGCGCAAGTACAATAAGTCAACAAACTGCCAAAAACGTATTTCTATGGCCCAAATCCTCTTGGTTTAGAAAAGGATTGGAG
>DENY01000222.1:0-1065 GCA_002359825.1 Bacteroidales bacterium UBA2632 | reverse complement strand
TCCAAAAGTCCATCGGCATATATGCACAAACGACAAACGTCTATACTACGACAAATGCGAAATATCAAAATACCAAAGGACTAAAAAACGTTTTTAGTCCTTATTCTTTTTATAGCTATCTGTGGCAGCCTTCACCGAACCATGCAACAAAAGTAAGTTCTGCGCTTGTTCATATGATAAACCTAACTCATCTACAATCATCCTTGTGCCCCTGTCCACCAACTTCTGATTGGTAAGTTGCATGTTCACCATTTTATTACCTTTTACGCGACCAATCTTTATCATCGTAGTAGTAGTAATCATGTTGAGCACCATCTTTTGAGCAGTTCCAGATTTCATGCGCGTGCTTCCCGTCACATATTCTGGTCCTACAATGGCTTCAATTTTTATCTCAGCTTCATCGGCAACGGGTGAATTAGGATTGCAGCTTATTGCTCCCGTTAAGATGCCTTTTTCACGCGCATTGCGCAATGCTCCTATTACATAAGGTGTAGTTCCAGATGCTGCAATACCTATCAAGGTGTCGTTTTCGTTTATTCCATACTTCAACAATTCATCCCAACCGAGTTCGTAGTTGTCTTCGGCTTGCTCAACAGGGTTGCGCAAAGCTACATCTCCCCCTGCAATAAGACCAATTACATACGTAGGTGGCATGCCAAAAGTAGGTGGAATTTCTGAAGCATCCAACACGCCCAGTCTGCCACTTGTGCCTGCACCAACATAGAAGATGCGTCCTCCTCGTTTCATCCGCTCAACAATTCCCTCCACAAGTTTCTCTATTGCAGGAATGGTTTTCTCAACCGCAAGCGCTATCTTTTGATCTTCTCTATTTATCTCTGTCAGAATCTCTCCAATAGATTTATTTTCTAAGTTATCGTATAGAGAGGATTGTTCTGTTACTTTTATAAAGTCCATGATTGGGTTTTATTTGTTCGTTTTTATTTAAAGAGTCTTCGATTTGTAGTATTCAACCAGTCCTTCCATAGGTGATTGGTATATTTTACCGATAGTTAGTCCTTTTTCTTGGGCTACTTCGTGAAGTATCTCTGCGTAATATGACGCAAT
>DENY01000188.1:894-3993 GCA_002359825.1 Bacteroidales bacterium UBA2632 | reverse complement strand
TACAGGTTTTCCTTCGGCACTAACCTGTACTTTAGTCATATTTATATCACCACCTGTAAATAGAGGTATCCCTTCATTCATTTTAGTCACTTTATTCTTATTGTAGGAGATATTAAAATCTGCATCCCATTCAAATTTACCGGTAAGGTTTCTTGATGATACAGTCAGTTCAATACCTTTGTTCTGTACTTTTCCTGCATTAATACTTGGTGCGTAAATATCAGAGTAGCCGGTGGTAATAGGTACTGACATGGGCACCAACATGTCACTAGTGTTTTTTAGATAAGCATCTAGTGTGAGATTAACGCGCTGGTGAATAAGTGTAAAATCTACGCCTAGATTGAATTGTTTTACTGTCTCCCATTTCACATCAGGATTGGGCATAACTAATGGATANNTCCGGTTCTTAAACGAGTGAAATAAGCATAATTGTCTATTCCTTCCTGATTTCCAGTTTCACCGTAACCAACACGAACTTTGACATCATTTATCCAATTATTAGTAGGTAAAAATGACTCTTCTGACATACGCCATGCCGCAGAGAAGGAAGGAAATGTTCCCCATCTCTTCTCTTGTGAAAAACGAGAAGAACCGTCACGACGAATTGTAGCAGTGAAAAGGTATTTATTTTCATAATTATAATTGGCACGTCCCATGAATGAAAGCACAGCCCAGTCATTTTTTGTGCCTCCAACTGTCGGATCGGTTAATCCGTTGTTCAACTGGTTGTTATTATCGCTAAGGAAGCCTTGGATGCTTGCATTCATGCGATTATACACATTGTTTTGAGCACTCGATCCAATCATTACATTGAGGTTATGTTTGTTTTCAAATGTATTGATGTAAGTAAGTGTGTTGTCCCATAAATACGTAAGACTTTTATTCGATTCTTCATACAAATATGATTCTGGTTGTGGAATTGGTTTCCAATCATATTTCGGACTGAAATTATGGTTGTCCCAGAATTTGAAGTCGATACCACCCAACGATTTAAATGTAAGTTTATCTGTTGGTTTGATCTCAGCAAATATATTTCCTAGCACATTATATCCGTTAGTTCTGTTCTCGTTTAAGATTGCAGTTCCTATTGGATTTCGGATATCACCATATTGGTGAGAAGGTTCTCCGGGACCCGAGTAAGAACCATCTTCATTATAAATAGGTTGGGTAGGGAGTGATGCCATTGTTCCTCGTATATCATAAGATCCTTGTTTCTTTATATCGTGACTCAAGGTTACGTTATTTCCAAATTTTATCCACGAACGCACATTCGATTCACTATTAAATTGTATTGTATAACGTCGATATGATGTGTTAGTAACAATACCTTCCTGGTCGAGAACACCACCTGAAACATAGTAATTACTTTTATCGCTACCACCCGAATATGAAACTGTATAATTTTTCATCGGTGCTGAACGGAATAATGCATCAATCCAATCTGTAGTTTTATTCAACAAGGTTGGATCGGCAAAGTCGGGACGCTGACTAAGAGGTGACGAAGCAAATTTGTTATAATTTGCAATCATTTCATTATGCAAAGAAGCGAACTGAGTAGCATTTAGCATTTGAGGCATAGCTGTAGCAGTTTGAACACCCCAATTTGCACTAAATGAAATAGAGCCATCGCCTGTTTTTCCTTTCTTCGTTGAAATTAATATCACACCATTTGCACCACGAGATCCGTAAATAGCTGTTGCAGAAGCATCTTTCAGAACATCCACTGTCTCAACATCTTCCATATTCAAAGCATTTATACCTATATCAGTGGGAACTCCATCAATAACAAGCAGTGGTTCACTGTTGTTGATGGTACTGATTCCTCTAATACGAAAAGAAACGTTATCACCGGGTTTTCCAGTAGATATTACTTGTACACCAGGCGCGCGTCCTTGAAGAGCTTCTCCTATGCTCGCTAAAGGTTTATCTTTCNNCTGTAAGATCTCTTTTTTTCATGACCCCATATCCAACAACCACTACTTCATCTAACAGTTGACTGTCTTCTTTTAATACAATTGATAAAAAATCTTTCCCTTCAACGGAGATATCCTGTTGGAGATAACCAATGTAAGAAACAGAAATTACTGCTGAATCAGGTACATCCAAAGAAAAGTTGCCATCGATATCACTTACTGTACCGACAGTAGTTCCTTTTACTACAACAGAAGCTCCAATTACAGTTTCACCTTTTTCATCTGTGATATTTCCGGAGATCATTTTCTGTTTTTGAGCAGAAAGATTAATTGAGAAGATTACACACATCGTTGCTAAAAACAATTTATTTGTGAAAATTCTCTTGAATAGCTTTTGTTTTTCTCTCATAGTAAATAATTTATTGAGTTATAATGTGCACAAATATTTTCTTGTAATATTATCAAAAAGCTAGTTTGTGTTTATTCTATCTAAGCGAATGGTAAAATAAACAGCATCGGATAAATACAAAAATCAAGAGAAATAAAATAATGATGATTGTAATTTATATTATTAAAATTGCTTTGTTTAATTGATTTATTACTTTGACAAAATTAAATGATGAACTTGAAGGAAAAAACTATAAGTAGTTAACATNNGTCTATATATATCTGTTAGATAGTCAGCATGTTGAATAATAAAAACAAGAGAAAAAAGTAGATTGTATATATTTTAATTTTTTTGTTTAACACCAATTTCCATCACTAAGCTCTCAAATTGACCACGAGGTACTGTTGCTTTGTTTCTTACCCTTGTTCGATAATTATAAATAGTATTTGCTGAGTAACGCAGGAAATTGGCAATGCGTGAACTATCTGTTATACCTAATCTTATTAAAGCATAGATACGTAATTCGGGATTCAATAATTCTTCAGGTTTTAGATTGAATCGTTCTTCTTCAATTAAGAGAGAATTAAATTCATCCACAAAATTTGGATATAGATGAAGGAAAATATTATCAAATAAATTATACAATTCTTTCACTTCTTTATCAATCATTTCATTCGATTTAAGTATACTGAAAAGTTCATCGATCTTTCGTTCCATTGCTTTTCTTTTGAGCGTATTCTGGAATTTCTCTAATTTATAAATATAAGTTGAGCAAAGATCAAGGAAATGACTAATGTA
>DENY01000188.1:257-819 GCA_002359825.1 Bacteroidales bacterium UBA2632 | reverse complement strand
TGTTTGATGAAGTTGAACGACAGTAAGTTCTAATGGTTTATTTACTTCTTTTAATCTTAAATTTGTCTGGAACAACTCTTTTCTTATCCGTGCAACTTTTTTCATTTGATGATATACATACATTAAGGTAACAATGAGTNNGTAGCAACGACAAAAAACTAGTAAGTATAAGAAAAAGTTTTAATGTTGATTTTTGATCTTGAACCTTTTCTTGATATGACAAATCAATTATCGGAAAAATTTGCGAGATCTCATATGTTCGTAAACCGGCATTACTAAACAAAGCATCTTCCATCGATGACTTTATACATTCATACGCTTTTTCAATATCACCTATTTCGTTGAATGTAACTGCTAAAGCCTGCATGGATGCATTCTCCATAATAGCATTTTTGATATCACAAATCGAAGATATAGCATAATAAATTATTTGGTTATTAATATTTCCCTCTTTTCTATATATGTTTGCTAGAGCGTATGTTAGAACTGCTTTTTCATGATTTTCTTCATCTGACTGATCAATAAGGTCTTTTAATATACGCTTTGATTTATTTAATTGATT
>DENY01000188.1:0-189 GCA_002359825.1 Bacteroidales bacterium UBA2632 | reverse complement strand
GCTGCATAAACAATCTTATAATGGTTGGTCTCTTCATTCAATATACTTAATAATGAGTCACGGTAAATGCTGCTTTTTTGCGTATAAGTTTGAGCATTTGGATTATTAAAAGAATAATTTTTGTACAATTGTTTGTAATTGTCATAATACTTTATTTTAAGTGCATGAGAAAGTTTGCTTTTATCTATA
>DENY01000186.1:4836-5082 GCA_002359825.1 Bacteroidales bacterium UBA2632 | reverse complement strand
TAAAAACAGAATCAGACAATATGAATTTAGATACAACTTCAAATAAAACAGAAACTCAAATTGAAATAAAATCTACTACATTGATTGGAACAATAGTGGGTGAGTATCCGTATATCAAAGAATTCTTAGGAACGCTTTCTTCTGAATATAAGAGGCTTGCCAATCCAGTTGTATTTAAAACAATGAAAAATATTGCTACTCTGGATATGATAAGCAAAGTAGGAGGTTTTAAGGTAGATGATTTAA
>DENY01000186.1:4104-4617 GCA_002359825.1 Bacteroidales bacterium UBA2632 | reverse complement strand
TTTAAATGCAATTGGCAATGTTAGCAGTTCTGCTGGAATTGACTTTAAGTCATGGCCATTAGACTTGTTAGCAGATTATATCGAAAAGACGCATCATCGTTACGTAGAAGATAAATCACCCGAGCTTATGGCTTATCTGGAGAAAATAGTCGAAGTTCATGGTGATAATCATCCAGAGCTTTTTGAAATTAAAACACTTATGCAACAAACTGTAGGCAATTTGACACAACACATGAAGAAGGAAGAGCTCATATTGTTTCCGTTCATTCGAAAAATGGAAAATGCTAAACGCAAGGGTGAATTGTTGCAAAAACCAAACTTTGGTAGCATCCAAAATCCAATAAATGAAATGGAAAGCGAACATTCTGCCGAGGGTGATCGTTTTAGAGATATAGAAACGCTGAGTAATTTTTACACTCCACCTGAAGATGCTTGTAATACATATCGAGTTGCTTTTGCTATGCTAAAAGAATTTCAAGATGATTTGCATTTGCACATTCATTTAGAAAACAA
>DENY01000186.1:3708-3979 GCA_002359825.1 Bacteroidales bacterium UBA2632 | reverse complement strand
CGAATTTTAATTTCATTCCTGGACAAGCTTCTCGTATTTCAATTAACAAGGAAGGTTGGGAAAAGAAAAAAAGATCATTTACATTTACGAGTTTACCAGAAGAAGATCATCTTGAATTTGTAATAAAAACCTATCCTTCCCACGAGGGCGTTACTAATGAATTATTGACTTTGAAAGCTGGTGACGAATTTATTCTCCACGAAGTATGGGGAGCCATTGCCTACAAAGGAGAAGGTTTATTTATAGCCGGAGGCGCAGGTGTTACACCTTT
>DENY01000186.1:0-3677 GCA_002359825.1 Bacteroidales bacterium UBA2632 | reverse complement strand
ATCTCTATATTTCGTCATTTACGAGCAAAGAATGAGTTGACTAACAACAAACTTATTTTTGCTAACAAAACAGCAGCTGACATCATATACAATTATGAATTTAAAGATATGTTGGGACAGAATTTCATCAATATCCTTTCTCAAGAAAAGGTTGCGGATTTCGATCATGGTTTAATATCTGAAGAGTTTCTAAAGAAACACGGTGTCAACAATTATGATTATGTTTATTTGTGCGGTCCAAAACCAATGATGGACAGTATTGAAGAACAACTTCGCAATTTGAATGTTAAACAAGAATCAATAATTAAAGAAGTATTTTAATACAGCATTATAAACTCACATAACACAATAAAATAAAGCATCAACATGGAAAATGACATCTTTCAGATTAAACGAAATTTAGAGGTTAATGGTAAAAGCCTCACCTATTACAGCCTACCAGAATTGCAGAAACAAGGATATGCAATAGAGAAATTGCCTTTCTCTATACGTATATTATTGGAAAATGCTTTGCGCAATTATGATGATTTTGCAGTGACACGCGAGAATGTAGAGACATTATTGAATTGGAAGCCCAAGGCAGTAGATAAGGATATCCCTTTCAAACCCACTCGTGTATTGATGCAAGACTTCACTGGCGTACCTGCCGTTGTTGATATTGCAGCACTTCGCGCAGAGATTGCTCGCAAAGGGGGAGATCCAGAAAGTATCAATCCATTGATCCCTGTGGATTTAGTTATTGATCACTCTGTTCAAGTAGATTATTTTGGCACCCGATATTCTTATAATCGTAATATCGAGGAGGAATATCGTCGTAACAAAGAGCGTTATCAATTCTTGAAATGGGCGCAAAACTCGTTTGATAACTTCAGTGTTGTTCCTCCAGGGATGGGTATTTGTCATCAAGTAAACTTAGAATACCTTTCGAAGGGTGTTATTGAGAGGGATGGTATGGCTTTCCCTGATACTGCTGTTGGAACTGATAGTCATACACCCATGGTAAACGGTGTAGGTGTTTTGGCTTGGGGTGTAGGTGGCATTGAGGCTGAGGCTGCTATACTGGGGCAGCCCATCTATTTTATAATGCCCGAAGTAATTGGATTAAAGCTAACGGGAGAACTTCCTTTGGGATCTACTGCAACAGACTTAGTACTCACTATTGCCAATATTCTTAGAAAATATGGTGTTGTAGGTAAATTTGTTGAAGTGTTTGGACCTGGACTCAATAATCTATCTGTGCCTGACAGAGCTACCATTGGCAATATGTCGCCGGAGTTCGGTTGTACAGTTACATTGTTTCCTATAGACGACAAGACTTTGGAATATATGAAACAAAGCAATCGATCACCAGAGCAATTGGAATTGATTGAAAGCTATTGTAAAACTAATATGTTTTGGCGCGAAAATGAGGATGTTATCGAATATACAGATGTTTTGGAGCTTGATATTTCGAGTATAGAACCTACAGTGGCCGGACCAAGCAGACCTCAAGACAAAATACTCTTGAAAGATTTCAAAAATACTTTTATTGACCTTTTGGACAAATCTTATCAAAGACAATATATATCTTGGGAAGATAGAGATATTGAAAAATCAATCACACGTTTTGATGGAGAAGGCGGAGATATGATACCCTCAAAATCTAAAGAGAAACAAGTTGAAACAGAAATAGAATCTATTCAACGCAATGGCATGAAAACAGTGTGGATAACCAGAGGCCAAGAGAAGTTTATGCTCTCGGACGGAGCGGTTGCTATTGCAGCAATCACATCGTGTACCAACACATCGAACCCATATGTGATGATTGGTGCAGGATTGGTAGCAAAGAAAGCGCGTGAGCATGGGATTGATGTGAAGCCGTGGGTTAAAACATCGCTTGCCCCAGGTTCTAAGGTGGTTACCGACTATTTAGAGAAGGCCGATTTGATGAAAGACCTTGAAGCATTACAATTTCACTTAGTAGGTTATGGTTGTACTTCATGTATTGGCAATTCGGGACCTCTCGCACCAGATATCGCAAAAGTAGCAGATAATCAGAGTTTAGTTCTTACTTCTGTTTTGTCTGGAAATAGAAATTTCGAAGCACGCATTCACCCACAAGTGAAGATGAACTTCCTGATGTCTCCGATGTTAGTGGTTGCTTATGCTATAGCTGGTCGAGTTGATATTGATTTGACCAATGAGCCAATTAGCTACGATTCTAATATGAATCCAGTATACTTAAAGGATATTTGGCCAAGCAATGAAGAGATAAATGAGATAATGAAACGTGTACTGACTCCCGATGATTTCGAGAAGAGCTATAGTGATGTTTTCGAAGGAGATGAAACATGGCGTAATTTGAATGTTCCTTCCGGCAAACTGTATGAATGGAATACAAATTCAACGTATATTAAAGAGATTCCTTTCTTTCATGGTATTTCTGAAGAGCCAGAAAAATTGCAAGATATAAAAAATGCTCGTGCACTTTTAATGTTGGGCGATAGTGTAACAACAGACCACATTTCTCCAGCTGGATCATTTAATGAATTTTCCGCTGCAGGTAAATACCTTGTTGAACATGGAGTTGCTAAGGGAGATTTCAATTCATACGGCTCTCGTCGTGGAAACGATGAGCTAATGATACGAGGGACATTTGCCAATGTGCGCATAAAAAACCAATTGGCTAAACAAGAAGGAGGATATACATGTTACCTACCCGAAAAAGAGGAAATGACTGTATATGACGCAGCAATGAAATACAAAGAAGACAATACTCCACTAATTGTATTGGCTGGTAAAGAATATGGTAGTGGTTCGTCACGTGACTGGGCTGCTAAAGGAACCTTTTTGTTGGGCGTGAAGTGTGTATTGGCTGAAAGCTACGAACGTATACATCGCAGCAACTTGGTAGGGATGGGCGTATTACCACTCGAATTTAAAGAGGGTGATACGGCAGAAAAATTAGATATTAGTGGCAAAGAAAACTTCACCATCATAGGTATAGAGAAAAATCTGACTCCACACAAAGAAGTACAAGTGATTGTTGAAAACAAACGAGGTGAAAAAAAGAAGTTTAATGCAATTGCCCGACTGGATTCTCAAATAGAAATAGAATACTATCGCAACGGTGGTATCCTCCAATATGTGTTGCGACAGTTTTTGAAAGACGAAGTTGAATCATAATAAACTAAAGATCAATTAATATGAAAGAATCAAATATGTTTCCAAACCCCAGCAAAGAGATACTTCACAAAAGAACCTCTCTGGCACCTGAAAGTATGAAAGCATGGATGAATTTTAGTAATACTGTTTTCAAAGAAGGTGCGCTTTCCGAAAAGACAAAACATCTGATCGCCTTAGCCGTGGCTCATGTCACGCAATGTCCGTATTGTATTAGAGCTCATACAAAAGAGTCTATGCGAATGGGCGCAAGTAAAGAAGAGATGATGGAGGCCATTTGGGTTGCTTCTGAAATGCGTTCGGGTGCAGCACTTGCACACTCTGCTTTAGCGATGGACGAAATGGAGAAAGAAGAGTAAATCATTTTTTCTGTTTCAAGAATATTTATAAAATAGGTGTAGCATAGCAATAAGCTTACCATATAAATTAGGACAGAATGAAAACTAACCAATCAAAAACTGTTTGGACAATTGGACATTCTACTCATAGTTTAGATGAGTTTGTGGCTATGCTAC
>DENY01000092.1:9408-13593 GCA_002359825.1 Bacteroidales bacterium UBA2632 | reverse complement strand
AAACCGTGTGTTGCGAAGCAAGTAAAGAATGAAGAGAACTTGTTCGCTAAAGCGACACACGCATTGTAAATGCGTGCGAGCATTTCGCTTTAAACTATTAACTTTTAATTTTTAACTCCCACTCTTCTTAATTTATCTGACTTCCCGGCTTCACTTCCTTTGAGGGTTCAACCAACGACAATGTTCCATCAGCATTTTCAGCCGAAAGTATCATACCCTCGGATAAGATACCCCTCATTTTGCGAGCTCCCAGGTTGGCAATAAAGCAAACTTGTTTGCCAACTAATTCTTCGGGGTTGGGGTAGTAGGCAGCAATGCCTGAAAGAATGGTGCGTTTGCCAATTCCATCATCGAGCAAGAAGCGAAGCAGCTTGTCAGTCTTGGGCACTTTGTCGCATTCCAATACGGTTGCAACACGCAAGTCGAGTTTGGTGAAGTCGTCAAATGCAATCTCTGCTTTCACTGGTTTTGCCTTGTATTCTTTCAGTTCGTTTGCCTTTTTGGTGTCCAACAATTTTTGCACTTGTTGCTCGATGGCCTCGTCTTCAATCTTTTCGAATAATAATTCCGACTTGCCCAACTCGTGCCCAACAGACAATAGGTCCATGTTGCCCAATTGATCCCATGAAAGTGAATCGATATTCAAGAATTCTTTAATTTTAGCTGACGAAAAAGGTAGAAAAGGTTCAAACACGATGGCCAGATTGGCTGTAATTTGTAGCGCAACGTTCAGGATAGTTGCTGTGCGGGCCATATCGGTTTTGGAAGTCTTCCAAGGTTCGGTGTCCGCAAGGTATTTGTTGCCGATTCGTGCCAAATTCATCGCATCCTTTAACGCTTCTCGAAATTTGAAGTTGTCCAAGTTTTTTTCTATGGTCTCTTTCAGACTTCTAAAGTTATTGAGGGTTTCTTGGTCATAGTCTGTCAGTTCGCCACACGCTGGAACTTTGTTGTCAAAATACTTTTGGGTGAGAATCAAAGCTCTGTTGATGAAATTTCCCAGTATCGCAACCAATTCGTTATTGTTTCTGGCTTGGAAATCTTTCCAAAGAAAGTCGTTGTCCTTTGTTTCTGGTGCATTGGCGGTCAATACGTAGCGCAATACGTCTTGCTTGCCGGGAAAATCACGCAAATATTCGTGCAACCACACTGCCCAGTTGCGCGAGGTAGATATTTTGTCGCCTTCGAGATTCATAAACTCGTTGGCGGGTACATTTTCTGGTAAATTGAATGAACCTTCGGCTTTCAGCATGGCTGGAAACACTATGCAGTGGAACACAATATTGTCTTTGCCAATAAAGTGAAGCATCTTGGTTTCTTCGTCTTTCCACCACTTCTCCCAATCGTTGGGCAATAGCTCTTTGGTGTTTGAAATATAGCCAATGGGTGCATCAAACCACACGTACAATACTTTTCCCTCGCCACCTTTCACCGGCACCGGCACTCCCCAATCCAAATCGCGACTTACTGCACGCGGCTGCAACCCTTGATCCAACCAAGATTTACATTGTCCATACACATTACTTTTCCATTCTTTGTGATCTTCCAAAATCCATTGACGCAACCAATCTTCATGTTTGTCCAAAGGCAAGTACCAATGCTTTGTTTTGCGACGAACGGGTACTGCACCACTCAAAGCAGACTTAGGATTGATGAGGTCTGTGGCATTGAGCGATGTGCCGCAATTTTCACACTGATCGCCGTATGCTTTTTCGAAACCGCAATGTGGGCAAGTGCCCGTGATGTAGCGGTCGGCCAAGAATTGTTGCGCCTCTTCGTCGTAATATTGCTCGGTTTCTTGTTCAATGAACTCACCTTTGTCATACAACGTCTGAAAGAAATCTGATGCTGTTTCTTTGTGCATATCTGACGTAGTGCGTGAATAAACATCGAACGTAATACCGAACTCTTCAAACGAATCTTTGATCAATGTGTGGTATCGGTCCACAATATCTTGGGGCGTCACGCCCTCTTTGCGAGCAGTAATGGTAATGGGAATACCATGTTCGTCCGATCCTCCAATGAAAAGAGCCTCTTCCCCTTTCAGTCTGAGATAACGAGCATAAATATCGGCAGGAACATACACTCCTGCTAAGTGTCCGATATGGATGGGCCCATTGGCATAGGGTAGAGCCGATGTGATGAGCGTGCGTTTGAATTGTTTTGACATAATGTTGATTGCGAATTACAAGTCGATGCCACAGGCAGCGATTATGTGTGATATGAATTATGACTCTAATGAGTTTGTTTTTAGAATTTAAGATGCAAATATACAAATTTAGCACCATTGTGTAGTTATTCGCTTGCAAAAATCTAAAACTAAGACTTCATTTCTTTGTTATAGATTGAAAAGAATGAAATTATGGATTATAAATTAAAAGGAAAAGTAGCTATTATTGGTGGTAGCAGTAAAGGATTAGGAAAAGCATGTGCTCTATCTCTTGCAAAAGAGGGTGTCAACATAGTGTTGTGTGCTCGTGGCGAAGAGGAACTCGAAGAAACTCGCAAGAAGATTGAAGGATATCATGTAGAAGCACTTGCCTTGAAGGTGGATATGTCTTCGGCCGAAGACAACGAACGGATTGTGAAAGAGACAATAGACAAATTCGGAAGAGTTGATATTCTTGTCAATAATTCTGGAGGTCCTGCACCTGGTTCTTTTAGCGAGTTATCGATGGAAGACTTCGATGAGGCTTACAATTCGGTATTGAAATACAATATCAGAATGACAAATCTTTGTTTGCCCTATATGAAAGAGAAACACTGGGGTCGTATCATAAATATCACTTCAATGAGCGTGAAAGAACCGAGCCCTACGTTGGTTTTATCGAATGTATTCAGAACAGCTGTTGTAAGTTTCGCAAAAAGTATCAGCAAAGAGCTTATGAGCGATGGTATCACCATCAACAACGTTTGCCCAGGCTATTTCAGAACAGATAGAATTACACAATTGATGGAAAAAGAGGCGAGTGATACCAATGTTTCTGTGCAAGAATACGAACAAAAAGTGATGTCTGCACTTCCTCACAAACGTTTCATGAGTCCTGATGAGTTGGGTAATATGGTGGCCTACTTGTGCTCTACACAGGCACGCTCCATAACGGGAACTACCATTCAAATGGATGGTGGGGTGAATAGTGGATTGTTGTAAAACAAAATTATCTATTCAAAATAGTTTAAAAGTCATTTACCTTTTCTTTTCGAAGAAAACTTTCATCAGTTCTCCGCACTCATCTGCTAAGACTCCATTATTAACTTCTGTTTTGGGATGCAGCACTTTTGTCGAAAACTTGGTATATCCTCTTTTTGGGTCGGCCGCTCCATACACAATGCGTTGCAATTGTGCCCATCCTAACGCTCCTGCGCACATAGGGCAAGGTTCAATGGTTACATACAAGGTGCATTCATCCAAATATTTTCCTCCCAGCACATTGGCCGCAGCAGTTATGGCCTGCATTTCGGCGTGGGCCGTCACATCGTTTAGGGTCTCGGTAAGGTTGTGGGCACGGGCAATTATTCGGTTGTTGCAAACAACCACGGCGCCAATGGGCACTTCATCTTTCTCGAAAGCTTGCTTGGCTTCGGAGAGGGCTTGTTTCATAAAATAGGTATCGTCGAACATAGTAGTTTTTGTTTTTTGTTTCTCGTAAAAGTTTTCTCTCCCAAAGACGCTAAGGCGCAAAGGGGCTTGTTGATGTTCATTTCCTTATTATTGTATCTTTTGTTTCTCTGGATATCTTTGCTTGATGTTCTTTGTTTCTCTCACTTAAACTATATTTGCATTCCAAATAGTTGTAACTCTCTCCAAATATAAACTCTTTGCGACCTTGTGTCTTAGCGAGAAAATTTTCTTCTTTGTCTTTAGGATATTATCTTCATAGATTATTCACAATCCGAGTAATTCCATTCTTTATTAGCCTCTCATTGAAATTGATGAGTAACCCAAGTTTCGTATCAGTTATTTTTAGATATGTGAGTAGTTGCTTTGGATGAACTGGAGAAATAGTTTCAACTGATTTTATTTCAATAATCACCATGTCTTCTACAATTAAGTCTGCTCTGAATCCAATATCCATTTTCAGGTCATCCCATTTAACAGGAATAATCTTCTGTCGTTCTACAGATAATCCTTCTTTTTTCAGTTCATAATGCAATACTTCTTCATAAACAGCTTCCAGTAACCCC
>DENY01000092.1:9143-9338 GCA_002359825.1 Bacteroidales bacterium UBA2632 | reverse complement strand
AAGACGCTAAGGCGCAAAGAGCTGGTTGATGTTTGTTTTCTTGACCTTTTACCTTTTGGCTCTCTGAAATGCTAAACGTGATATTCGTTTTTCTCTCAGTTAGACTATAATTGTATTCTAAATAGTTATAACTCACTTCAAATATTAGCTCTTTGCGTCCTTGCGCCTTTGCGAGCCAATTTTTCCAGAGCTTTA
>DENY01000092.1:0-9068 GCA_002359825.1 Bacteroidales bacterium UBA2632 | reverse complement strand
ATACTCTTCCTCGCTCATCAAGCAGTCAACTTTCTTAGTTCGGAGTCGTCGGTTGTTAGTGAGGTTTTGTTTATTTGCTTTCTTCATTGTTATTATCAAACACGCTCTATTCCATAGAGCAATGAGACAGAATTGTAGGTAATCTAATGCATAAAACAAGTTAGAAACCTATCCGTCTACAAAAAAACGAAAAATATTCGCCTAAATAAAGTATTCTTGCTCATAATTTGTATTTTTACACAATATGTGAATTCTGAAATCATATTACTGAAGTTTGGAACAATGGCACTACACAACGAATTAGGGAAAAAAGGAGAACAAGCGGCAGCTGAGTTCATGAAAAATAAAGGTTGCAAGATATTGAAACGAAACTGGACAATGCACCGTCATGAGATTGATATTGTGGCAGAAGATGAAGAGTTTATTATCTTTGTTGAGGTGAAAACCCGCACGTCACGCCAATGGGGAAACCCCGAAGATTTTATTGGCAAGACTAAAATAAAACGTATTNNATTGTTGAGGCCGCCGATTTGTATTTGCAACTCAACAATATTGACAAGCCAGCACGGTTTGATATAATCTCGGCAGTGTGGGACGGGGAAGTTTTCGATATCGAGCATATTGATGATGCTTTTATGTCGCCTGTTTTCTAAATTTATGGTAGTTTGTCAGGTTGGAGACTGTTTAGAAAGACTACAATTCACTATAATATGAATATTGAAGAACTATATGATTATTGCATTAGTATTCCAGGTGTGGAGCCAACATTTCCATTTGATGAGGTAACATTAGTCTTAAAATTGAAGGGGAAAATGATTGCTTTGATTCCGTTGGATGTAGAAGCAAAGTCGATATCGCTGAAATGTGATCCGGAAAAAGCAATAGCGTTGAGACAACAATATAGTTGTGTGGAGGCTGCCTATCACATGCATAAGAAATATTGGAATTCTATTGAATTGTCAGGAGGTATGCCCGACGAAGAACTAAAGAAATGGATTCATCATTCCATAGACGAAGTGGTAAAGAAGATGCCAAAGAAAAAGCGAGAAGAATATTATGGAAGAGCAAAAAACTGATAGGGTGGTTGTTCGTTTTGACGAGATAGCCTCCACAAATGCCGAGCTGAAGCGATTGCAAAAGCAAAATCCAATGCCTGAAGGGTCACTGGTGATAACGGAGTTTCAATCAGCAGGGCGAGGGCAGGCTGGTAACTCATGGTATTCGAGTAAAGCACAGAATCTCTTGTTTAGCTTTCTGCTTTATCCTCATGGAGTGAAAGCGAAAGAACAATTTATTATATCGCAAGTTGTCTCTCTGGCACTGAAAAATGTGCTGGATAAGTATATTAATAATGTAACCATTAAATGGCCCAATGATATCTATTGGAAGAATAAAAAGATTGCAGGCATTCTGATTGAGAATAGTTTGATGGGTCAGCATATTGATTATACGATTGTTGGAGTAGGGCTAAATATAAATGAAGATGAGTTCCCGTCGAACTTGCCGAATCCTATTTCATTGAAACAGATAATAGGCTGTAATACCGATAGAGAAATACTCATCAATTTACTGCATTCCGAATTCCATAAGCTCTGGCAATCGATGAAGCGGGGCGAGATTGCACAAATAGAAGATAATTATATGCAACATCTCTATCATGGAGATGGTCCACATTGGTTTTCCGATAAAAATGGAAGCTTCCGAGCAACTATCAAAACAGTTTTGCCCTCAGGGCATTTGGTTTTAACAACTTATCTCGAGCGTGAAGAAAGGATTTATGCTTTCAAAGAGGTCTCTTTCGGGGTAGATGATGATAAAGATTAGATCCAATTAAATACGTTTATTGAAATAGTTTGCAAGTCACACTGCTTACTATTCTTTAATATGAACTTTTATTAATATTTTTGTGATGATTATTTATAAGAAAAATTATTTCTATGGCACAATATAAACGAGTTTTACTGAAGTTGAGTGGCGAATCACTCATGGGAGATAAGCAATATGGCATCGATGAAAACCGATTGGATGACTATGCCCGACAAATAAAAGAAGTTGCGGACATGGGTGTACAAGTGGGCATCGTTATTGGTGGCGGAAACATTTTTCGTGGTCTGAGCGGGACAACAAAAGGATTCGATAGGGTCAAAGGCGACCAAATGGGAATGCTTGCTACGGTTATCAATAGTCAAGCGCTGAGCTCGTCACTTTCTGCCATGGGACAAAGCAATCAAGTGTACACAGCCATCAGAATGGAACCCATCGGAGAGTATTACACCAAATGGAAAGCCATTGAAACCCTCGAAAAGGGTGGTGTAGCGATTATGTCGGGTGGAACAGGTAATCCTTTTTTTACCACCGACACTGCTTCTGTATTGCGAGCTGTAGAAATTGAAGCAGATGTTTTCTTTAAAGGCACTCGAGTTGATGGCATATATTCTGCTGACCCCGAGAAGGATCCTACAGCAACCAAGTACGATGAAATTTCGTTTGATGAGATATACAACCGTAATCTCAAGATAATGGACTTGACTGCCACCACTATGTGCAAAGAAAACAACTTGCCTTTGGTGGTATTTGATATGGATACAATTGGGAATCTGAAGAAAGTAATCATGGGTGAAAATATAGGAACCCGTGTCAATCCTATCGATATCATAAAGTAAAATTAGATTTTTAGTTTATAATGTCAATTATATTACCTATTTTTGTTTACAACACATAAAAATATACTCCTATGATAGACCTTCAAGCTTTAGAAAACGAAGTAGAAGAGAAAATGCAAGCAACGCTTGAGTTTCTCGATGAAACATTGTCACGTATTCGTGCAGGAAGAGCCAATGCTCGTATCTTAGATGGTGTGATGGTGGAATATTACGGAACTATGGCGCCATTAACGAATGCTGCAACTGTTTCGACACCAGATGCAAAGTCAATTGTTATTCAACCATGGGATAAATCCATGTTAAAACCAATTGAAAAAGCCATTATGAACTCTGATGTGGGGATTACTCCCGAAAATAATGGAGAAGTAATTCGATTAGGTATTCCTCCATTGACAGAAGAAAGACGTAAGCAACTTGTGAAACAAATTAAGCAAGAAACGGAAGATGCTAAAATTAGTATCCGCAATTTCCGTCGCGAAGGAATAGACACCATCAAGAAAGCTATAAAAGATGGTTTGCCCGAAGACACAGGCAAGAATGCTGAGATCACTTTCCAAAAAGTGCATGATAAATATATCAAATTGATTGATGAAGCTTTCGTTGTAAAAGAGAAAGAAATCCTTACAATATAATAAACGATAAAGTGGAAAGAAGCTCATTCTTTCCCTTTTTTTATTTGAACGAATGAAAGGATTGGTGATTAAGAATACTGGCAATGCATATATTGTTCGCACAGAAGACGGGCTGGACATTGAGTGCATGGCAAAAGGCAACTTCCGACTTAAAGGCATTCGGAGTACAAGCCCTGTAGTGGTGGGCGACATTGTAAAAGTTGATGTCAATCCTGACAACATATCATATATAACTAAAATATATGATCGAAAGAACTATATTGTACGGCGTGCGTCCAATTTGTCTAAATTAGCCCATATCTTGGCAGCCAATATTGACTTGGCATTGTTGTTTGTCACTGTGAAGTCGCCCGAAACAACCACAGTTTTCATCGATCGATTTCTTATTACTGCCGAAGCATATAGCGTGCCAGTGTGTCTTGTGTTCAATAAAATAGATCTGTATGACGAAGAAGACATGGAATATGTCGAAGCTCTCATAAATCTATACCAAACTATTGGTTACAATTGTCTGAAAACATCCTTAATAAAGGGGGTGGGATTACAGCAACTGAAAGATACCATTCAGAACAAAGTGACTTTATTGGCAGGACATTCGGGTGTTGGTAAATCCTTATTCATAAATGTTGTTACGGGCGACGACGATAAACGTAAGGTGGGAGACATCTCCGCCTATCATCAAAGAGGACGACACACAACCACTTTCTCCGAAATGATTGAGATTGAGGGCGGAGGATTCATAATTGACACTCCGGGTATCAAAGGTTTCGGTACTGTCAATATGAACAAGGATGAAGTGTCGCACTATTTCCCTGAAATATTCAAATTCTCTAAGAAGTGTTATTTCAATAATTGCATGCACATAAACGAACCTAATTGTGCTGTAATTGATGCAATCAAAGACCATTATATAAGTGATAGCCGGTACCATTCTTATCTCAATATTTTAGGAGACATTGAAGAGGGGAAGTATCGTTAAAAAACAATGATATGTACCATATTCTTTTTCGCATAGCAGAAATAGTATATCTAATTACAGCAATTGGGGTAATCATTGTAATTATTTCAGAAAACAGAAACCCTCTCAAAACCATTACGTGGATAATGGTGTTGATTTTTCTTCCTATTATAGGTCTTGTTATATATGCATTCTTTGGTCAAGACTATACAAAACGGCGCACCATCTCCACAAGGATGTATTCAAAGATAAAGACAAGGCCACTTGCACAGATTGATACTTCCGAATTGGTTCATTATCCATCTCAGCATGTAGAACTTATAAAACTTTTGCGCAATTCAAATCAAGCACCTCTATTATATGGAAGCTCTGTGGAGTTTTTTATTGCAGGTAGAGATAAGTTTGATGCCCTGTTTGTTGATATCCAAAAGGCTGTTGAGCACATACATATCGAATATTATGTTTGGGATGATGATATTATAGGAAATCAACTCAAAGAATTGTTGATCCAAAAATCGGCAGAGGGTGTAAAAATTAGAGTTATTGTTGATGCAGTTGGATCATGGAAGGTGAAGAATTCATTTTATGAACAAATGCGTTCTGCAGGTATCGAAGTAGAGGAGTTTATGAAAGTAACTTTCCCTATGCTTACCTCTCATGCTAACTATCGCAACCATCGCAAGATTGTAGTAATAGATGGGCAAATAGGTTATATTGGGGGCATGAATGTTGCCGATAGATATATCTACGGTCCTTCGTGGGGAAACTGGAGAGATACGCATGTTCGTATAGAGGGAAAGGGTGTTCAAGGATTGCAATCTGTTTTTTTGATAGATTGGTTTATGGTGAGTAAATCACTTATCACGGCTCGTAAATATTTCCCCCCTCTTGAGAGTTGTGGCGATAGCTTAATGCAAATTGCGAGTAGTGGTCCCTATAGTTCGGCACGAGAGATTATGCAAGGCTTTATGCAAGCAATATTTGGTGCGAAAGCTTCGATTTATATTCAAACACCTTATTTCATACCTCCCGATGGCTTGTTCGAAGCTCTCATTGCAGCTTCCATTCGAGGGGTTGATGTTCGTTTGATGGTGCCTCGTAAATCTGATTCTCTTTTTGTACAACTTGCCTCACGGTCGTATTTCAAAAGATTGATGATGTCGGGAGTAAAGGTCTATTTTTATGAACCTGGCTTTATGCATTCCAAACTAACAGTAATTGATGATTCTTTGACTTTAATTGGCTCTGCAAATTTTGATGTCCGTAGTTTTGAACAAAACTTAGAAGTTGAGGCTTTTATCTATTGTGAATCTACTGCACGGAAAGCAAAAAGTATTTTTATAGAAGATCAGAAAAACTCAACAGCTATTGTATTGCGTGAATGGATGAAGCGTCCGGTTTGGATGCGTTTCAAAGAGTCTTTTGTTCGTTTATTTACCCCCTTATTATAAATTAGATATATGAAAAGAGTTTTTTTAGTTGGGTATATGGGAGTGGGTAAAACTACGATAGGCAAAATATTGAGTAAGGAGCTTGATGTTGAGTTTATTGATTTGGATAAATATATAGAAAACAGATATCGTAAAACGATACAGGAGATTTTCTCTGAGAAAGGAGAAGATAAATTTAGAATTATAGAACGCGAAATGTTGCGTGAAGTTTCTACGTTTCAAAATGTGTTGATTTCTACGGGAGGTGGCACTCCTTGTTTCTTCGACAACATGGAGGTGATGAATCGGCGAGGTATTACGGTTTATGTCAAAGCATCGGTTGAACAATTGGTGTCACGTTTGGTGGCATCAAAGAATGTAAGACCCATAATTCGCAATAAATCTCCAGAAGAATTGAAGCAATTTGTAACAGAGCATTTGGCACATCGAGAAAACTATTATTCTAAAGCAAATCTAACTTATAGCACAGAGCTTTTGGTGTCGGTTGCTCATGTTAATGAGAGTGTTATGGCAATAAAGAAGATGCTCTTAAATAATAATTAAAAGTTGAACTATTTAAAACAATCTTACCCTAATGATATATCCACCGCTTAAAACTACTTCATTCGTTGTAAGAGAGTTCTTACTGAAAGTAAATAAAACACACTCAGCCCTTACTATTGGTGTTCCCAAAGAAAACCCGAGATTCGAAAAGCGCTTGGCACTCACACCCGAAGCTGTTGCTATATTAGTTGACGAGGGGCACAAAGTCATTGTTGAGGCGGGTGCGGGAAGCTCTATCAATTATTCTGACAATTNNAATATTGTAGATTCACCAGCGGAGGTTTTCGAAGCTAGTTTAATTTTGAAGATATCACCTCCTACTTTGCAGGAAGTTAGAATGATGTGCCCTCGCGCCACAGTTTTCTCATTTTTGCAACAACCCATGTTGTCAGCAACAGTCTTAGAAGCCATGTCGGCAAAAAGAATAAATGCTCTGGCTTACTATTTGGTTTATGAGCAAGATGGTACATCTCCATTTGCTACAGCCATGTCCGAAATAGAAGGTGCTTCGGCCGTGACGCTTGCGGCTGAATTAATGAGCAATGCTAATGGAGGTAAAGGTATCCTAATGGGAGGTGTACCTGGTGTGTCGCCTACTGAAGTTGTAATTGTTGGTGCAGAAGTTGCTGGTACAATTGCAGCACGCTCTGCATTGGGCTTGGGTGCAATGGTGAAAGTGTTTGATAATGATATCAGTAAGCTTCGCTTGATGGAGCATAACCTTGGACGTACACTCTTTACCTCTACCTTGCAACCCAATGTGATGAGAAATTCTTTCCGCTCTGCTGATGTGTTGATTGGTGCAATGGANNCCACATCGAGATAGGATATCGGCTGACTTAATAAGAGAATTAAAACATGGAGCAATTGTCATCGATTTGCGCTTGGCGCAAGGTGGTTGTTTCGAAACAACCATGGAGGCTTGCATACCTGGTGCGCCTACAATGTTTGAAAAGCACGGTGTGCTTCATATTTGCGAAATGAGCATTAGTTCTCGCGTAGCCCGCACTTCTTCTATTGCAATGAGTAATATTTTCGCCTCTTTGTTTCTAAAAATGGCCAGTGGTGGAGGTCTTGTTGGACTTGCTCAAAGCGATAGAGGTTTCTCTTCGGGCTTCTATATGTTTTCGGGTAAAATGGTAAATGCTTACGTAGCCAATCTATTCAACTTCTCTGTGAATGACATTGGACTCTTCTTGCCTGGATATTGAAAGTCTTGTTTAGTCAGGGCTTTATTTTAATTGCTTGTTATCTTCTTTTGCACAACTTGGTACCACAGTGATAAGATTACACCTTTAAAGATCGTTGTAATAGTTATTGCCCACCATACACCTGTAACTCCCATGCGAGACGCAAGGAGTATAGCGAGTGGAATCCGAATTGCATTGAACGTCATACTGATAATTGCGGGAGGAGCAGTTCTGCCAATGCCATTGAACATCCCCTGAGTGGTTAACTCCAGCATCATGAACATTTGAGAAATACCCAAAATGAAGAGATAATCTCCTCCTGCCATGTATGCATCTCGCTCTGGAACAAAAATGGAGAATATGTCTGCTCCATAGAATATAAATGCACCACTAAGAACGACGCCCAATGATAACAAAAGCTTAAGTGTAAAGCTATATGCTTTTTTTGCCCTATCCATTTTGTTGGCCGAATAGTTTTGTGCCACATAGCTCCCCAGTGCAGTGGCAAAACCTTCAGAGGTGTTCCATGTGAGACCTTCTATTTGTCCACCTGTAGTTTGGCTGGTTACTCCTAAATGTCCGCCATGAATAGACGCAATACGAACTAAATTCATATTAATGAGAGAGAAAAATATATTCATTGCTGCTACCGGGAAACCTAACTTGAAGATGACCTTGGTATAGCTTGCCTTCAGGGTTGTTAGAAATGGAAAATGACCAAATACGCCATCTCTTTTTTTTAGATGCCATACAAATAATAGAAGAACAATCAGCTGAGAAAATGTAGTAGCATATGCCGCACCTGTAGACCCTAATGCAGGAAAGGGGCCCAGCCCAAAGATTAAGATGGGGTCTATCACAATGTTGAGGATGAGCCCAGCTGCATTATAATAGAAAGGAATATCACTTCGACCAGAGCCAACATATATCCCCGAAAAGTTGAGAATCATAAATACTAATGGGATACTAAACGATATAATTCTTAAATAATCTGCAGCTTCGGCAGAAATAGAGGTGGGAAGTTTGAAGAAATTGATAAACAAATAGGGCACCGATATAAACACTGCGAAAAATATAACTCCAAGAATAATAGCGATGGTCGTTGTATGCGAAGCATAGATGGCCGCTTTATCAAAACGTTTNNTGATACCGATAGATTGTCCTATTGAAACTTCAGCGCTTATTTTAGAAAATAGAGCTACAGAATGTATCATCCACATCAACATGCCCATTGCCCCAACAGCCGCAACAGACTCACTTCCCAAACGACCTACCCAAGCAAGATCTATCAGGTTGTAAGCCATCTGAATAAAGCTTGTTGCCATAAGTGGCAAAGCCAGCTTTGTGAGTTGACGCGAGATACTGCCTTTAGTAAAATCGCGGTATTGTGCTTGTTTCATATTGTGTGACACGTGGCTTTTTATTTATAAAATATATTGGTAAAAAAAAGCAATCCGTTTTGTGGATTACTTTATCTACTTGTCTGAAAGGGCGAAAGATATTAAGCAAAACACTGTTTTAAGTCAGCTTTCCTTTTTAAATATCCTTCCTGCTGCAAAGGTTGAATCTATATATGATTATTTGATTCAAATCTGCGGCTACAAAGGTACAATAATATTCTAAAATAATTC
>DENY01000255.1:2376-2770 GCA_002359825.1 Bacteroidales bacterium UBA2632 | reverse complement strand
CCTTCAACTAATACATTAACATTCTTTGTTTCAGAATTAATAATGGAAAGAGGTTTGTCTTTTAATGTCGTTGATACTTTTGTTTCAATATATTCTTTCAACTCTTTCTCAATCTTGGCAGCAGCATTAGAATTTTCAGCTTTTTTCTCAATTCTGCTTCCAACATCATGTATCAACCTTTCATAAATAAAGGTTTCGATATATTTTGTAATAAGAATTTTTGAAATGTCAGAATCAAGAGAATCTAACAATGAAATATCTTTCTTTTCATCGTCAAATTTTTCATAAATAATAGACATTGTATTTACTAATGCTTTACGAGCCACGGAATCATCATTCAAATCGGGTGTTGGAGCAAGAACATTTACAATATCATTCAGAATTTCCTTAGGTT
>DENY01000255.1:1918-2316 GCA_002359825.1 Bacteroidales bacterium UBA2632 | reverse complement strand
AAATCTCCAATACTAATTGTTGTCCTTATCGCAGATTTGGCAGATTTGGCAGCATTTTGAGAACCTCCATGACTTTTTACATAATTTGAAACAGCATTCCTTTTCCCATTACTACCTCCATTTCCAGAAGCATACTTAGACATTGAATTTTTTGCAGGTCTCCAAGAAGTATACTGAGGATTATTAGAAGATGACTCCAGCGGTGCTGATTCATTTTCATTTGGATTTTCGGAAGGATTATTATCTGCAGGCTTATTACCATCGGGCTGTTGTTCTGGCTTATCCTGAGGATTTGGATTGTCAGAATTTCCATCCCCATCATTAAAATCAGGAGGCAATAATGGAGACCTGTTTGGTCCACCATACATACTTGAAGTTCCCATATTGTTTTATTTTAT
>DENY01000255.1:284-1889 GCA_002359825.1 Bacteroidales bacterium UBA2632 | reverse complement strand
TCTACTGGAAGTCGTTCTAAAATTGCAATAGTATCAACATAAATTTCAGCTCTGGAACTGCCCCATTCAATAAAAGATTGGAATATTGATTTTTCTATCTCCGTTGATGCTTCTATTTTTGATGCTAACTCATTTAGTACAGATGAAACCTCAAATTCAGAGATATTTGAAGCAAGTTTAATAGCTTCATTTCGTAAGGTATCTGTCCCACTTAATAAGTTTTGTAGAATTTTAACAGCATCTCTGCTAAGATTCTGTGACTTGGAATATGAGATGTTTTTTTGACTTTCTCTTGAAAAGTAGAAGTAAGGTCTTAAATCCACATTCGCTAAAGGAGGTTCAATATTAGTTAGCCAATCTGCAATCCAATTATCATCCTTCCATAATTTTAGTACATCAGCCTCATCCCAATTTCCTTCTTCAATATTTATTACTTCTGCTGGTTTTCCATTTTCATTGGTTTGAAGTTGTGCTAATCTTTTATAAAATGGGTCTTTAAAGTATTCTACCAGCATTAATTTGGCTAATATTTTTCTATCTAATGGTATCTTACGATAATCTGCCATCATAATTCTCAACTCCATTGCATTTAGAAATCGTTTACAGTGTCTCGGGTTTCCATTTAATCCTTTCGCTAGAACTGAGGATATTTGCTTTGATAATGAGATTGTGTCTTTAAGTCTTTCCGCCAAATCACTTGATTTTCCTTTTATTATTTCGTATGTCAACTCAAAATCAAGAAAGTTTTTTTCTTTTTCTTCCTCAATAATATCTCTTATTAGAGGTAGGTCGCTATCAAAATCTTTCTCAAATAAAAGATACATAATATAAGATTCAACCTCTTTTTGTCCCAGTTGAGGAATACGAATAGGGTATTGAATTAATTTTTCCAGATATTCTTTCCCAATATCTATTTGGTTTCCTTCAACATCAGGATATTTCATTTGTACAGCATATCTAATCTGACGTTCATCTGCACCAATTACAAAAGAAGTTCCTTTGGCAAATAAGAATAAGCGAATTGCCTCTAATGTTTCAAGGATAGTTTCATGATTGCATCGGTCTAGTTCATCAATAAACACAACTAATCTTTTAATCGTTGTCTGTTCCAACAAAGACGCAAAATCACTGTGAAAAGATGTTATACTTTTCCTTATTTCCTTCCCTTTGAATTTTTTAAGTATATCTTCAATTTCGTTTTCTTCTACTTGAGTACCTTTGGATAATAATGCCTTTTTTATTGCTCCTGCCGTAATATCTGTTGCTGTTAATACACCTCCTGTTAAAAAGAAATCAAGCCCATATTTAATCGCTTTACTTGAAAGTTTAAAGAAATCTGTATTATCATATAATCGCTTAAGAATTCTTTTCGCTTTTGCCGGAAGCGTTCCCTTTTTACTTATTTCATCGAGGATGGAACCAATAAGAGCCACTTTGGCATCTTCATAACCTTCAAATAACCACCCATTAAATTTTAAACATAAAATATCTTTGTCAGTGGATAAATCTGCCATAACCATATCCATTAAACTAGACTTTCCACTTCCCCAATCACCGTATATACCAATAGTCGATGGTGTTAAATCATTATTCAAAATAATTTTC
>DENY01000255.1:0-193 GCA_002359825.1 Bacteroidales bacterium UBA2632 | reverse complement strand
GTTAGCCTGCGCGATTTGCAAATGTGTGCAATGTGCGTAGGCTTCCCCAACTGTCCCGAAGGGCAGAAGCGGCCGGGCAAAAACTAATTTTTTCTTGCACCAAACTTCTATCAATGAGCCAATATTTTCTATCTGTTTTTTCAAATTGTTATACCATTTATTAATGTACCGCTGTCTTTTTACACTTGCACAC
>DENY01000259.1 GCA_002359825.1 Bacteroidales bacterium UBA2632 | reverse complement strand
AATATCTCCATATAAGTATATTTCCTTACTAAAATGTGTCGGATTTGTTATTAAATTAACAGCATTCACAATTTCGTAAGAAAGTACTACAGGAAATGTATTTTCATATTGAGTTTCATTTTCAGAAACAGCAAGAGCCAGTGTGTACTGTCTACCATCTTTAGCATTATTACAAAATGTATCTTTCTTATATCCAGTATAAGCTCCAACAATGTATCCTTTTATCCATTTACTAGACTCGGACTTCGTTTTCTGAAGCACCTGCCTAATATTATAAGGATTAACCTTCGTACCTTCTCCATCTACANNGGTCAGGGTCAGGGTCAACTGGAGTAGCCCCTCCCTCTTCGGGTGGAGTAGTAGCACCATCTTCTTTAACAATAATATCTTCTCTTATAGTTTCCCAATCTGTTATAGTAGCATTCACTCGATTTAAAACAGGCCCTTGTCCTGGTTGCAATGTAATGCTGAAATTGTATTTAGTGGATTTATTAAAAGATGAAATACAGACTGAATTGGTAAGTGGATATGAATAGGAAACAGCACCCAAAGTGATAACTAAAACTTCATTTGTCAACGTTTCAATAGGAAGTAATATTGCTTCTGCCCTTTTGCCATCTTCATTTACATTAAAAGCAATTTCACTTGGCCCATTAGCATTAGTTAGCGACCCATCAACTAACGAAAAGGAGGCTTTTGTATTTACATTCGTTATCTTTGCTTGAAGACCCGTCAAGTCTTTGCCCGTATTATTCGTAGATATATCTAAAACCACCTTCGTCAACTGATGTGTGAATAACAAGTTTATGTTTTCGTCAACAGAGCTGACTGATGAAACATTATTAGAATAGAGCAAGTCAATATCTTCCAAATTGGTCTGATTGGAAACATCTACCTGATACACCAAACCATCAAGGTTGGCTTGATAGGGATAGTATGATATAAAATCTACTTTCGCATTATTGAATGGAAAATATATTTTATCGTCCTCCGTAGCAGGCTGAAACAACAAAGAACCATCTGCTACGTATTTTGCATTTTCAGCAAGCGCAGAGTTGGAAAGAGAGATCGTTGCTTTTTTCATAAAAACGCCTACCGCATCACCAGCATCCCATGTTTGGTCACTTGCTCTTGTGGCAATATTTGTAGATGAGCTTGTAATAAAAGCGTTAATTTGCACCTCTTTTTTAATGTCTAATTCGTTTGGATGATCTTGCATGCAAGACGAAAAAGCTAATAAAGTAATAACTATTAGTAAAAACGAAAAATTATTCATCATGACACTTATGTTAAGAATTAATTTGGAGGATCTAATAGGCCTCATTATATATGATATATAGAGTTTCAATTGATTGTGTAAAATGATTACATTTTAGGCTTTTCGATTTAAAAACTCAAATTTAATATCATTTATTAAATTATCAAAGTATTACCCCATTTATTTTCACATATTAATCAAAAAAGAATAATACCCATTCAACTATTGTTTAATAATTATTTTTCATATCTTTGAAACTGAAAGTTAGCTGCAAATTATTGGTGTAGCATACATATACTACCACCTAAAATTAGATTGAAATGAACACCTTATTAGATCAGATTCGTGACATTGTCAAGAGTGTGAAAGACGACAAAGAAAAACTACAACAAATAGTCAATTATTTAGAATCGGAAATTATTGAAGAAGAGGAGAAGCTGGAAGAGAGCAACAATGCAGTAGATGAACTACCCGATAAATACAAACCGATAGTCAATGAAATTGCACAATACATTGATATGGGGATGTTGTGTTTTTTGAATCCTGAAACGAATGAACTCAATTTTATTCCGCAAGAAATATACTATGAAGTAAATTATGACGACGACCCAGAAAAAGTAAAACAAGAGTTGAATGATACGCATGGCTGGGAAGTAATCAAGTTCTTGGACTGGAAGTCTTCTATCGGATTTGAGCCACTGTCTTCGTCCGAATCTTTTCGAATAATGGAGAGGTTTACACATCTACTACCTGATGATAAACCAATACGATCGAGACTACTGAAAGCATTGAGAAACCGCAAGCCCTTTGCCAACTTTGGTCACATTATCGACGATAGTGATTTACGTGAAGATTGGTTTGAATTTAAACAGCATTGGTTAGAGAATGTAGTTGCAAGAGAACTATTATTAGAGCTTGAAAACCTAAAATAAAAAAGTGATGAAAATTGAAGGAGGACTTTACAACGATGATGGCACTAAGGTGGATGTAAAATTAACACCTGTCCCCAACTTATGTGTAATTTGCAAGAAACATGAGATGGATGATTTCATGGAAAACTTACTATGCAAAATGAATAGAAATGCACAACGAAAAGATGTAGACAACTTCGAGTGTGGATCATTTATGGAAATATATTAAAAACAAATAATAATAAATAGTATGACATTTCGATTTAAAATTCAACTTCAGGGTATCACAAAACCTCCTGTTTGGCGGAGAGTTGTAATACCTTCGGAGATTACATTTTCAATGTTTCATACCATTATTCAAGTAGCTATGGGATGGTATGACCAACATCTATATTCTTTCTCACCAACTGGCTATGGCTCCATACCCTGGATTGAAGAAGAGAGTGATGATGATGATTTTATGGCTTTTGGTATTCGCAACAAGAAAACAACAGCAGCTACAGATTTGAAACTATCTGATATTTTCAAAAAGAAAGGACAAACGTTCACCTATATTTATGATTTTGGTGACGATTGGGTACACAAAATAACACTGGAGGAGATTGACAAAAAGAATATCTCTCCCCTACCAAAACTAACTGGAGGCAAAGGAACTTGTCCGCCCGAAGATTGTGGAGGACCATGGGGATACGAAAATCTTAAAGAAGTATTAGCAGACAAAAACCATCCCGAGTTTCAAAATATGGCAGAATGGCTTTTTGGCTACGATGAAGATGAAACTATATGGGACCCCAATGATTTTGATTTGGAAGTTGAGAAAGAGATGTTTGATGATGTGTTTGAGGGGGAATGAATAAAATGAATTTGGATAATCAACGTTTTTCATTGTCCTATATCTCATAAAAAGAAAAACCCCTTATCACTGAAAATAGTAACAAGGGGTTTTCTTGTAGTACCCAGAGCCGGGATCGAACCGGCAAAGAAATAAATCCATTGGTGTTTGAGACCAACGCGTCTACCAATTCCGCCATCTGGGCATATAGACTTATTTTGAGACTGCAAAAATACATATATTTTTTGGATTGCAAAATAATAAAACACTTCTTTATTCGATTATTTGAAAATAGTTTCCCAAAGTGTGAAAAAGTGAACAACAAATAGGGGAAATCGTTATAATAAGAGCTATATTTGTATACATAGACATAAAGAACCACGCAACCATTTATCGTTTGCACTATAGAATAACATAATAACAAATGAGGAACAACAATTACTGCATAATTATGAGCGGTGGTATTGGGAACAGGTTTTGGCCTTATAGCAATGAGAAGACGCCAAAACAGTTTTTAGACTTTTTCGGTACTGGTCGTTCACTACTTCAATCTACTTTTGACCGTTTTAACAAGATAATTCCCAAAGAAAACATTTTCGTTGTAACCAACGATGTTTATGCCGATTTAACTAGGAAACAGTTGCCTGAATTGGCAGAAGATCAAATTTTACTGGAACCCATTAGGCGAAACACAGCTCCTTGTATTGCTTATGCTACCTTTCGTATTCAAGCAATCAATCCGGATGCAAACATTATTGTAGCTCCATCAGATCATTTAATTTTAAAGAGTGATCAATTTATTGCGGATATTAACAAGGGACTTGATTTTGTTCAAAAGCACGACGTATTGCTAACATTGGGAGTGAAGCCTACACGACCCGAAACGAGTTATGGATACATACAAGTGTGTGTGGACAAAGTGGACGATGTGCACAAAGTGAAAACCTTTACTGAGAAACCTAATAAACAGTTGGCCAAGGCTTTTGTAGATAGTGGAGAGTTTGTATGGAACTCGGGTATCTTTATTTGGAGTTTGAAAACTATACTCAATGCTTTCAAAACTCATCTCCCCGATATTTCAAACAAATTTAATGAAGGTGCTCACCTTTTCAACACTGCAAAAGAAAAAGAGTTTATAGATACAAGTTTCCCTTTTTGCCCCAATATATCCATTGATTATGGTGTATTGGAGAAGGCAGACAATGTTTTTGTAATTATCTCATCGTTTGGATGGTCCGATTTAGACTCGTGGACTTCGCTTCATGATGCTTCTGAGAGAGACGAGAATGACAATGTGAATTTGAATAGTCAGACAATTTACATTGAAAGCTCAAATAATGTGGTGGCTACCTCTACAAAGAAACTGGTGTTGATTCAAGGATTGGAGGACTACATTGTAGCAGAGTCTGAAAACACATTACTCATTTGTAGAAAGAAAGACGAAAACAGAATCAAGCACTTCATGACTGACGTAAAATTTAGATTTGGCGACGAGTATTAAAAAAACAGAAGTCTCCAATTATATACTAAAAAGGAAGCCTGCATGTAGATTACTATATGCAGGCTTCCTTATTTATATGTTTTATTCGTCAAATGACAGTGTCTAATTGATAAACAACAACTCTCTGTATTTAGGCAATGGCCATATCTCATTGTCCACTACAAGCTCCAATTTATCAACATGATAGCGGATTACATTGAAGTATGGTGCCACAGTGTCGTGATAAGCAATGGCTTTTTCGCGTGCATCATCAATTTTATTGGCAACTTTACGTGCTTCAACCATTGCATCTACATTTCGTTTGATGACAGTGATATGTGTGGCAATTTCCTCAATGAGCGATGCATCTTCTTTGGATAGATCCGCTGCTCGTGAGTCTTCAAAAACCATTTTCATTTTATACAAATTGTCTAACAATGCCGACTGATACTTAGTAGCAACGGGTATGATATGATTGATAGACAAATCGCCCAACACGCGCGACTCTATTTGCACTTTCTTGGTATAGACTTCCCACTTTACTTCATTGCGAGCATACAACTCAGTGTTATTCAACACTCCTACTCTACGAAACATCTCTATGCTCTCTGCCGAGGTGTATGCATCATAAATGAGGGGTACACTTGTTTCGCAATCCAATCCGCGTTTTTTGGCCTCCGCTTTCCACTCATCGCTATATCCATTACCATCAAAACGAATGGGTTTAGATTCTTTGATATAGCCACGCAAAGTGTCGAAGATGGCTTGTTCTTTATTCATTCCCGCTGCAGTTTTATCAGCTACTTCCTTTGTAAAAGAAGTTAGCTGTGCAGCCAATATCGAGTTCAAAACTAACATGGCAGCAGAACAGTTGGCAGATGAACCCACGGCTCGAAACTCAAATCGATTGCCCGTAAAAGCAAACGGTGATGTGCGATTTCTGTCGGTGTTGTCCACAAGCACTTCGGGAACATGGGCTACGCCCAACTTCATACGCCTGAGAGCATCCATTGTGATAGTATCGCTTTGCGATGTATCCTCTATTTTGTCCAAAACAGCAGATATCTGCGTGCCAAGGAAGACTGAGATGATTGCGGGAGGAGCCTCGTTGGCTCCCAATCGGTGCGAATTGGTGGCAGAAGCAATAGATGCTTTGAGCAATCCATTGTGTTTGTATACTGCCATCATTGTGTTTATTAAAAATGTGATGAACTGCAAGTTCTCATCGGGGGTTTTACCAGGCGTGAAGAGTCCTACACCAGTGTTGGTTCCCAACGACCAATTGCAATGTTTACCCGATCCGTTGATTCCCTCAAATGGTTTTTCGTGCAATAGCAATCTAAAATTGTGCTTACTGGCAATTTTTTTCATCAGCGACATCACAATTAAGTTTTGATCGACAGCCAAATTGGTTTCTCCATAGATGGGTGCAAACTCAAACTGATTGGGTGCCACTTCATTGTGACGTGTTTTGATAGGAATTCCGTAACGATAAGCTTCAAACTCAAATTCCCGCATAAATGCAACTACCCGTGGTGGAATAGCACCAAAATAATGATCTTCCAATTGTTGATTCTTTGCACTTTCGTGTCCCATTAAAGTTCGGTCGGTTAGCATCAAATCGGGACGAGCCGAATAGAGTGCTTGATCTACCAAAAAGAATTCTTGCTCCCAACCTAAAAATGAATATACCTTCTTTACATTTGGGTCGAATAGCTTACACACCTCTACAGCCGCCTTGTCTATAGCCGAAATAGATTTCAATAAAGGTGTTTTGTAATCGAGTGCCTCACCCGTGTAGGAGATAAAAACGGTGGGAATACACAATGTGTCCTCTACAATGAATGCGGGCGATGATGGATCCCACGCTGTATATCCTCTTGCTTCGAATGTGTTGCGAATTCCTCCACTGGGGAAACTGGATGCATCGGGCTCTTGCTGTGCCAATAATTTTCCAGAAAAGCGTTCTAAAATCTCGCTGTCCAACGGACTGCCATGCAAATACTCTATAAATGAGTCGTGCTTTTCGGCAGTTCCCTCTGTCAAGGGTTGAAACCAATGTGTGTAGTGTGTTGCACCCATTTCCATTGCCCACATCTTCATGCCTGCGGCTACATGATCTGATATACTACGAGGCAATGTGACACCTTCATCGATGGCTTTGATGACGATGCTCATGGTGTCTTTGGATAAATACTTTGACATTTTGGCACGATTGAAGACATACATGCCAAAATATTCGGAAGGAAACTCTTTGGGTACTGTGATTGCGGTGGCTTCTCGTTTGAAAGCCTCTTCTACTACTTTAAATCTTAATGTGGACATAATGCGGAACTGTTGTGTCTTTTTTTGTTCATACATTATTGCATGAATAAGATGCAAATATACACATTATGACACTTATTGGAGAGTTTTTGTAGTTTTTATTTACAAAGAAGCGGATTCCATTATCAGTTACACTATTTCAAAGCACATTTTACGAATACACATGAATGCTTTGCTGAGCCGATGGTAAATAGTTGAGCCCCCACCAACAAATTTGCAGAAACACAAATGATATGATAATCACAATCATGGCAGT
>DENY01000261.1:3787-4150 GCA_002359825.1 Bacteroidales bacterium UBA2632 | reverse complement strand
AAGTCGATACCTCTGTTAAGTCCCAGTGACGATAAAGATATTACCCCTACTAAAACAAAAGCTCCCGCTGCCATAAAAGCTTTCTTTCTATTTTCGAGAATCTTAAATTGAGGATTCTGCAATAAGTTTTTAGATACAGATGTAGTGAAAGTAAGATTTTGCCATTTTCCTTTTGCAAATTGTGCTTCGTACACCAAGCGTGTAAGGAACACTGCAGTAAGGAATGATGAAAGGATACCAATAATTAATGTAATGGCAAATCCTTTGATAGGTCCTGTTCCGAAGTACACTAATACAATAGCCGTAATAATCGTTGTTAAGTTAGAGTCAAAAATGGCTGAGAATGCATTCTTGTATCCATCT
>DENY01000261.1:369-3760 GCA_002359825.1 Bacteroidales bacterium UBA2632 | reverse complement strand
GCCAGTTCCTCTTTTATACGTTCGTTGATAAGAACGTTTGCGTCAACCGCCATACCCAACGACAATATCATACCCGCAATACCCGGTAAAGTTAATACTGCCTGGAAAGCAGACAATGCACCAAGTATAAAGAAAAAGTTGAGGAGCAATGCAACGTTTACGATAGTTCCGGGAATAAATCCATAGAGCATATAAACGAATGCAAATAGTACAATTAGTGCCAAAACAAACGATATCAAACCAGCATTAATTGCTTCTTGACCCAATGATGGACCCACGATATCTTCTTGCACAATACGCACTCCCGCTTTCATCTTACCCGATTTCAGCGTGTTCTCCAAGTCTTTTGCCTCTTCGGGCGTAAAGTTTCCTGTTATTTGAGAGCGTCCACCTTCAATTTTGTCGTTCACATTCGGAGCCGAATAAACATATCCATCCAACACAATGGCAATGGCACGTCCTTTTTCAGTTCCTGTAATAGTTGCCCATCTACTCGAGCCAGTAGAGTTCATTTGCATGCTCACTTCCCAAGCCGAACCGCATTGTCCTGCGTCAGCACGAGCCGACACCACTACATCACCATCAAGAGCAGGTCCACGTTTTGATCCGTCACCGCGCAATGCAAATAGTTGATAATAGGTTTCGCGTGTATCTACAGCTTTAAAGCCCCATTTGAAACGAACATCGCCAGGGAATGAGTCTTTAAATTTGTCCAGCATAAAGTTTACTTTTGCCGTATCGTTTTTAGCAACAGTACCAACAATAGCACCTGAGCCACCACCCATTGCGAAATAAGGTTCAGCAAAATATTGAGTGAAAGATTTATCGATCGTTACATTTTTAGTGTCCCATTCGGTCTCTATTTCTGTTGTAGCCAAAGTAGCCTCATCAACTAACGANNTTAACGAGTCTGCAGTCTCTTCTACCAATGCAGGAGCATCAGCTTTTTTGGAAGCAACATAAGCCGTTGTGCGAGCGTTGATTTCGTTGAATCCGTTGATAAGCTCATTTACATTATAAGTTTTCCAAAACTCCAAGTTGGCACTACCTTGTAGGAGTTTCCGTACACGGTCGGGCTCTTTAATACCCGGCAATTCAATCAAGATTCGTTCTGCACGCTCCAACCTTTGAATATTGGGTGCAACCACACCAAATTGGTCAATACGGTTTCTCAACACATTGAATGAGTTGTCGGCAGCACTTACCAATTCTTTGCGGAGCTCGGCAATCACTTTATCGTTTCCGTCTGCTGGGCTAATACGGTCGCTCATTGTAATGCTAAAAATGTTTGCCAATTTTGCATTAGGATCAATCTCTTGATACTTTTGTCGGAAAAGAGAAATAAAGTCTTGTGAACTTCCTTTTCTGTTTTCGGCAACTGTTTCGCGTAGCGCTTGATTAAATTGAGGATCATCAGTATTAGCCAATGAGCTCAATACGCCTCGAGCGTCAACTTCCAAAATTACGTTCATACCGCCTTTAAGGTCGAGTCCTAAACCAATTTCTTTTTCGCGAATTTGTTTTAATGTGTAACCTAAGTAAACCTTCTCGGTTGATAATGAATCAAGATAGTTATTTTTTAGGTTCAAATCTCCGGCTGCATACTTTTCGGCTTTATTGTTGTAAATATTACTTACCACTGAAAATGATAGGTAATACAAACAAATAAGTCCAAGTAGTATAGCGAAGGTTTTTATAAATCCTTTGTTTAACATTACACTTTTACTTTTTTGTTATTGTTTTGATTTTTATATGATTACGACTGTATGTTATTAAAAATAGAGGCATTTTCATGCCTCTTATTTTTACGCTTGCAAATATAAACTTTTTTTGTCTTTTATAAGAGCATACACGCAACTTTTTTTATCAATCACACATATCTCTTATAAACAAGGGTCCGTTTATTATTTAAAGACCTTGTCTATCCTTAGTTTACAAATCCTCTGTTTTTCAATAAGTAAATAGGATTGGGTTCTGCGCCTCTATATTTTTTGTACAATACCATTGGATCTTCCGAATTTCCTTTTGATAATACATTCTCACGGAACGATTGTGCTGAAGCTTGATCGAAAATACCATTTTCAACAAATGGTTGGAATGCATCGGCATCCAACACTTCCGACCACAAATAGCTATAATATCCAGCAGAATAGCCACCACTAAATATGTGTGAGAAATAAGTGCTGCGATAGCGAGGGATAACCACATCTATCAAGCCAATCTTTTCCATCGATTTTGTTTCAAAATCACGTACATCAAATTCTTTTTGTTCTTTTTGTGTATGGTAGTCCATATCTAATAGAGCTGCTGCTACAAATTCCGCAGTAGTGAATCCCATATTAAACTTAGATGCTGCATCCATTTTTTCAATTAACTCGTCAGGTATTACTTCGCCAGTTTCGTAATGCTTAGCATATAGCTTCAACACTTCGGGATGAAATGCCCAATGCTCCATCACTTGCGAGGGTAGCTCAACGAAATCGCGTGGAACGCTTGTTCCCGATAGTCCGCTGTAAGTCACGTCAGACAACATACCATGTAATGCATGACCAAATTCGTGGAAAAGAGTTTCCACTTCGTCCAATGTCAATAGAGATGGGGTTTCGGCAGTAGAGCGTGTGAAGTTGCCCACATTATAAATCAATGGGCGAATGTTCTCACCATCTTGAACGCTTTGTCCACGGAAGCTACTCATCCAAGCCCCTGCATTTTTGCCTGCACGGGGGAAATAGTCAGTATAGAATATTGCTATGTGCGAACCATCAGCATCGGTTACTTCATAAGCTTCAACTTCGGGGTGATAAACAGGAACGTTTTCCAATTTAGTGAAGTTCAAACCATACAATTTGTTGGCTGTTGCAAATACACCTTCTCTCACATTTTCCATTCTGAAATAAGGCTTGAGTTCTTCCTCATTCAATGCATATTTTTGTTCTCTTAGTTTCTCTGTGTAATAAAACCAATCCCACGATTGAATTTTAAAATCAGCACCTTCTTTATCAGCAATAGCTTGCAGTTCTACAGCCTCTTTCTTAACTTGTGGCAAAGCATATTCCCACACTTCGTTGAGCAATTTATATACATTTTCTGGAGTTTTGGCCATTCGCTCTTCCATCACAAAATCGGCATGAGTATCGTAGCCTAACATATTTGCTTTTTCAATACGCAAGTTTACAATTTTATTGATGTTTTTCTTATTATCAAACTCATTGTCGTTGTCACCACGCGTGTACATGGCTTTGTACAGTTTTTCGCGCAAATTGCGATTGTCTGCATATTGCAAGAATGGCAACCAGCTTGGCTTGTGTAGGGTAAATACCCACTTGCCTTCCATGTCATTTGCCTTGGCTGTTTCGGCAGCTGCCGATTTCAATGCGGGCGTTAGTCCAGT
>DENY01000261.1:0-138 GCA_002359825.1 Bacteroidales bacterium UBA2632 | reverse complement strand
GACAATTCTTCGGCAATTGCCTGAATGGTATCATTGTTTTCGGCACCTTTCAGTCCGTAGAAAACTCTTGACACTCGTGTCAGGATTGAGCCACTGTTGTCGAGTGCTACAATTGTATTCTCGAATGTAGGGGCTTCA
>DENY01000163.1:7309-7580 GCA_002359825.1 Bacteroidales bacterium UBA2632 | reverse complement strand
ATATATATATATATATATATTGTGTAAACTAATATTTAGTCCTCTAATTCCTCTATTTCGTCGTCGTCATCCAAGTTTTGAAGTTCCTCAAATTTTTCGGCCTCTTCTTCATAATCATAAAACAAGAAGTCGTTGTATGGAAAGCGAGTAATATGAACCTCTTTTGCTTTATCATAAATCAATTTCTTCAACTCGTCGATGTTCTCTTTTTCCTTGGCTGAAATGAAAATACAATCTTCTTTCAATTTACTCATCCAATTTTTCTTTAACT
>DENY01000163.1:0-7271 GCA_002359825.1 Bacteroidales bacterium UBA2632 | reverse complement strand
GGTTTCGGGCGTTAGGTCGTCCTCTTCTTTGGGAGTATAGGAAAATGCATCAATCTTATTAAATACAATGATAGTCGGCTTCTCTTCTTTATCAATCTCGAACAATGTTTTTTCGACAATCTCTATTTGCTCTTCAAATCTAGGATGAGAAATATCTACAACGTGGATTAGAATATCAGCTTCACGAACTTCGTCTAACGTCGATTTAAATGACTCAACAAGATGAGTGGGAAGTTTTCTGATAAAACCAACTGTGTCAGTCATCAAAAAAGGTAAATTGCCAATCACAACTTTCCTAACTGTGGTGTCAAGTGTTGCAAAAAGCTTATCTTCCGCAAAAATCTCTGATTTGCTCAATAAATTCATAAGTGTTGACTTTCCCACATTGGTATACCCAACCAAAGCAATACGAACTAAGTTGCCACGGTTTTTGCGCTGCACAGCTTTTTGTTTATCAATTGCTGTGAGGTCTTTTTTAAGTTTAGATATCTTGTCCAAAATAATTCGACGGTCAGTTTCAAGCTGAGTTTCACCCGGTCCACGCATATAACCTCCACCACGCTGACGGTCAAGATGTGTCCACATGCGTGTCAAACGAGGCAATAGATATTGATATTGAGCAAGCTCTACTTGCGTTTTGGCATTTGCAGTTTGAGCCCTCATTGCGAAAATATCCAAGATGAGACTCGTTCTATCTAGAATGGGAACATTAAGAGTCTTTTCGATGTTCTTAATTTGACGTGCCGACAATTCATCATCAAAAATCACAACTCCTATTTCGTTGTCGCTTTCTTCTTGACTTTCGATGTAGTCTTTAATTTCTTGAAGCTTTCCTGTTCCTACAAAAGTAACTGGGTTGGCCATGGGAAGGCGTTGCATTACTCTATGAACGGGTTTTATTTTGCCTGTCTCTGCCAAAAACTCTAATTCATCTAAATATTCAGTTACTTGCTCTTCGGTTTCTTCTTGCGTAATAAGTCCTACCAATATTGCATTTTCACTTTTTATATCTGTTGCTATAAAATCTTTCATCTATTATTCTTATGGTTGTTCTTTAAGTTGTTGTTGTGAAAACTGAAACATTGACAATTGATTAGCACAGTCGATAGTAATGCTTCAATCTTTTTCTATTACAAATATAATCAATTATTTATAGATTAAATAATCTTTACAAGAAAAGTATAAATCCATATTGGCTAAAGTTGCAATAAAACACTCTAAAATAAATCTTGAGCCAGTTTCCTTCTTAACGAAAGTGTTAATGAGGGAGTTTTTTCTTATGCTCTCCTTTGAGAATGGGTAATGATAGTTGATATTTCACGGCAAGATAACGAACAATTATCACTACAGTTGCGCTAGTGATTTCAATTATTACTAAATTAAGGGTAGTGTATTTACAAAGTGTAACAAAAACTATACCACCAATTACACACGCCAGTGCATATATCTCTTTTCTGAAGATGAGGGGTATTTCGTTTATCAGCACATCGCGAATAACTCCCCCTACAGAACCTGTAATTGTTCCCATAGCTACCGCAACCCATGGATCAAAACCCAAGTTTAGCGCTTTTTCCGCTCCTACAACTACAAACAGGGCAAGACCAATACTGTCGAAAGCAAAGAAGGTGTTATGGAGATGAATCAAATAATTATGAAATATCATTACAAACACAAGCGCAAATAGGGTACACCACAAATAAATAGAATTGTCCATCCAGAAAGGAATCACTCCAAACAATAAATCACGCAACGTTGCTCCACCAACAGCTGTGACCAACCCTACCACAAAAGCACCGAACAAGTCGAATTTTTTGGCCGATGCCAATCGAATACCGCTGATGGCAAAAGCAAATGTGCCTATAAATTCAATTATATCTACAAATTGAATTGTGCTGAAGTCTATCATGTTTTCTGAATAATCTCATTAATATACTGGTTTTATTGGGTCGGATTTCTCTCAATAAAAAAGGCTAGATAATCATTCCGCTTGCCAAGCAAATATTTTCTTCAGTGTCGTAAATCACTCCAAATTGACCAGCAGCAATACCTTGAATTTTCTCGTCGGATACGATCTTGTATAAATCACCTTGCTTAGAAATACGCCCTTTCGAAAATTCAGGAGTATGACGGATTTTGAATGTTACCTCTTTTTCTCCTTCAAAGTCGCCCCAAATGTCTTTGGTTATAAATTGAAAGCCAGATAAGCTTACTTCATGGCCATATTGATACTGTGTTTCGTATCCTTTAGAAACATAAATGATGTTACGATTGATGTCTTTTTTGATAACAAACCAAGGGCCACCACTCAGTCCTAAGCCTTTTCGCTGACCAATTGTGTGAAACCAATATCCTTTGTGAGTTCCAAGAATGTTGCCTGTCTCAAACTCCACAATTTGACCTTTTTGCTCACCCAAATATCGTTTGATGAAATCGTTGTAGTTTATTTTTCCCAAAAAACAAATGCCTTGACTGTCCTTTCGTGCTGCCGAAGGTAAATGTTGACTTTGGGCTATCTCTCTTACTTGCTTTTTCTCTAAATTCCCGATAGGGAACATTAGTTTTGAAATTTGCAAATAATCTATTTGGCCTAAGAAGTAGGTTTGATCTTTCACTTTGTCCTTTGCTGTAGATAGCCATATAAGGCCATCCCTTTCAATTGTGGAAGCATAGTGACCTGTAGCTATTTTGTCGAATTGATGTCCCCATTTCTCATTGAACACACCAAACTTTATTAATTTATTGCACATCATATCTGGATTGGGAGTCAATCCTCGACGTACATTTTCGATTGTATATTTGACTACATTGTCCCAATACTCCTCGTGGAGCGATACTATTTCAAGTTTGCAATCATATTTTTTTGCAATATACTTTACAATCTCGATATCCTCTTCTGCAGGACAGTCAACAAAACCATGTTCGTCTTCCATCCCAATTTTTATATAAAATATCGTTGGGTCGTAGCCTTGTTCCTTTAGTTGATGTACCACTACAGAACTATCAACTCCTCCCGATACTAATGCTGCTATTTTCATATTCTTATAAACCAAAGTACAAAAATACATAGAACTCATGAATATAAGAAACAAACAAAAAAGAGTGAGAGTAAATTATGTGAAATTTATAATGAAATATACATTCTAAGGAAAATTGAAAAGATAGACCTCTATTATGTGCGAGCAAAATCTCAACTTCAATAAAAAGAGACTTTTTGTCTAAGCAAGTTTATAGCATAAAAGAAAGAAAGTAATTCTCAATCCATAATTGATGAGTTGTTTACAACTCATCAGATCCTTAAGCTGTTACCTATTTTTTGTGTTATGCTAGACTATTTAATATTAAAAGCAACGGCATGAAAAGAATAAATGACTATCTTTACATATTAAATTATCCGTAAAGTTTGGGTGCTTTAGACAGTAAACTTACACAAGGATAATCTAGTATGCACATTGTAATATGCTTTTATGGTGTGTAATAAGACTCAAGCTAAACGTATGCTTATGAGTCTATGGAGAAGAAAAAAATAACAACATATATAATGATTAACAAATGGAATTTTTTAACCCTAACAAACGAACAACAGGATAAAAAAATAATACTAGAAGACGAATTATCAATTGATCCTTATTTAGCCCAACTTTTGGTGCAAAGAAGTATAGATACAAAAGAAAAAGTTAACGCTTTCTTTAATCCTGACTTGTCCGATCTGCATGATCCTTTTCTATACCCAGACATGGATCTAGCAGTGAATCGTATTGAAAAAGCTATAGGTAATAAGGAGAGAATACTCATATATGGGGATTATGATGTAGATGGAACTACTGCAGTTGCATTGGTTTATAAGTTTTTACGCAGGTTTACTAACAATATAGATTATTACATACCTGACAGGTATGACGAAGGTTATGGCATATCATATCAAGGTATTGATTTTGCTGAAAAAACGGGTGTAAAACTTGTGATTGCTCTTGATTGTGGTATAAAGGCAATTGCTAAAGTTGACTATGCTAACGAAAAGGGTATCGACTTTATTATTGGAGACCATCATATGCCCGATGAGCATCTGCCTAAAGCTGTTGCCGTTGTCAATGCAAAAAGATTAGACTCTGTCTATCCATATTCAGAATTGTCGGGTTGTGGAGTAGGATTTAAAATTGTACAAGCATTCTCTATCCAAAATAATCTTCCTCTTTCCGAAATAACCAACTTGCTGGACATGGTAGCTGTAAGTATTGCTTCAGATATAGTGCCGATGACAGGCGAGAATCGCATTCTTATGTATCATGGACTAAAGCAACTCAACTCAAATCCTAACTTCGGTTTGAAGGGTATTATCGATATATGTAAGCTAAATAGAAAAGAGCTAACATTAGAAGATATTGTCTTCAAAATTGGACCGCGCATTAATGCCTCTGGTCGAATGATGAGTGGAAATGAAGCTGTTGATTTGCTTTTGTCCACTGACATGACTTCAGCTTGCGTGAAGAGTAAGAACATTGATAAACACAATGAAAACAGGCGAGAGTTAGATAAGAAAATAACGGAGCAAGCCATCGACTATATTGACAATCATGTAAATATAGAATCACTTAAAGGAATTGTGGTTTATGATGAAACATGGCACAAAGGGATTGTTGGTATTGTTGCATCGCGTCTAACTGAACGTTACTACCGACCATCTGTGGTGCTAACCAAATCAAATGGGATGATTTCAGGTTCTGCTAGGTCTGTCCATGGATTCGATGTGTATAAAGCAATAGAGTCATGTAGAGATATCATAGAGAACTTTGGCGGACACACTTATGCTGCAGGTTTATCGATGAAAGAAGAGCATTTAGAGGAATTCAAGAGACGTTTCGAAACCATTTCGTTCGACGAAATCGAAGCAGGCACGATTCGTCCACAATTACTCATAGATTTAGAAATTCCGCTGTCGTCTATTACAAACGAATTTGTGAAAAACCTTGCTAAGTTTACTCCTTTTGGTCCTGAGAATAGTAANNCGCAGGGTGGTGGATAATGGTGGTAGCATATTGGTGGGCAGGGGATTGCAACACATAAAGTTGGAAGTGACAGATGCCACTGTTGATAACCCAATCCAGGCTATTGCTTTTGGGTTTTCTCATTTTTTTAAAGAAATAAAACAATATCAACCATTTGATATTTGTTACACAATCGAGAAAAACAGACACGGTGGAGATACTTATACACAATTAATAATTAAAGATATCAAATTATCGGTTTGATTCATGATAATACAAAAACATATTTCACAACTTGAAATATTCTATGCAATCTGAACTCTTTCATCAAACTTTACAGAAGTATTGGGGTTATTCTTCATTCAGACCATTACAGGAAGAAATTATTCAATCTGTTTATGATGGTAAGGATACCCTTGGCTTGATGCCTACTNNAACACCTTTGATTGCTCTCATGAAAGATCAGGTAGATAACTTGAAAGAACGTGGAATAAAAGCAGTAGCTGTTTACTCGGGTATGTCGCGAGAAGCGATTATAACAACGCTTGAAAATTGTATTTTTGGTGATTTCAAGTTCTTGTATGTTTCTCCAGAACGTCTAAACTCCGATATTTTTCTGATAAAGTTGCGGGCTATGAATGTATGTTTGTTAGCAGTGGACGAGTCGCATTGTATTTCACAATGGGGCTATGATTTTCGTCCATCTTATTTGAATATTGCAGAAATACGCAAACATCTGCCTGATGTTCCCGTGCTAGCACTCACTGCAACTGCAACAAAAGATGTTGTTGCAGACATACAAGAGAAATTGCTTTTTGAAAAAACAAACGTATTTCATAAAAGCTTCGAGCGTAAAAATCTTTCTTATGTTGTAAGGTATAGCGAAAATAAAATAGCAGAACTGATAAACATATTAAAGTCGGTAGACGGTGCTGCCATTGTATATGTACGGAGTAGAAAGGGAACTAAAGAAATAGCGGATTCACTTGTGAAAAATGGCATTAATGCCAGCCATTTTCATGCAGGACTTTCTCACGAGGTGAAGAACCTGAAACAAAACCAATGGAAAGATAATACCTGCCGTGTCATTGTCTCTACCAATGCATTTGGGATGGGGATAGACAAGCCCGATGTGCGTTTGGTGATTCACATGGATTTGCCCAATTCATTAGAAGAGTACTATCAGGAAGCAGGCAGAGCGGGGCGAGATGAGTATAAATCGTTTGCCATTGTTTTGTGGAACAAACAAGATACAATAAACTTGAAGAAGAGAATATCTGACACTTTCCCTTCGAAGAAACATATCTTGCGTGTTTATGAATGCTTGGCCAACTATTATCAGGTGGCAGCAGGTTCGGGCTACGGTTTAGTGCTCGATTTCAACTTAATGGAATTTTGCAACAACTTCCGTCTCTCTGTTTTACAAACACATCATGCTCTGCAGATATTGGATATGGCAGGATATATCGAATACACTGACGAAGTAGATAATCGCTCGCGATTAAAATTCAGGGTATATCGCAATGAGTTATATACGCTTAACCTTTCGGATGACTATGATCAATTAATTCATGTCATTTTGCGCAACTATACTGGTGTATTTACAGATGATGTATATATAGATGAAGCATTTTTGGGAGCAAAAATAAACAAAACGCGCCAAGAGGTTTACGATATGCTGATAACATTGGCGAAATCGAAATATATCAATTACGTTCCTCAAAAGAAAACTTCATTTATTGTTTACACTACTTCCAGAGAAGAGAATCAGTTCGTGCAGATACCCAAAACGGTTTATGAGAAAAGGAGAAGTCGATTTAAGAAGAGAATAGACTCCATGATTGAATATGTCGAAAGAAACGATATTTGTAGAAGCAGATTGTTGCTGAATTATTTCGATGAAAGTAAAACAAAGAATTGCGGTATTTGTGATGTGTGTTTACAGAAAACTAAGGCTGGATTATCTAAACATGAGTTTGAAAAAATAAAGGACCTATTGTTAGAAAAGTTTACAGAGAAATCGACTTATCGATTAAATGAATTAGTGGATAGTGTAAAATATTGGATTACAGATAGTGAGAAGGTGATTACAGTGCTACGTTTTTTAATATCAGAAGAAGTTTTTAATCTGCAAGATGACACTATTAGCATAAACGAAAGAAAATAAAAAAGAATGTTCACTGAAAATAGTTTGTTGTTTTTATAAAATGTGCTATCTTTGCAGTCTCAAAAATAATGAAAAGGCCCCGTAGCTTAACTGAATAGAGTATCTGACTACGGATCAGAAGG
>DENY01000047.1 GCA_002359825.1 Bacteroidales bacterium UBA2632 | reverse complement strand
CATTAGTCTAAAACAATGTCATTTGTCCATCTATCTCATCGCGAATGTCATTTTTACTTTTGCCTTCATCTGGATTTGTTTCATTCTCGCCAATATCAGTGTCATCATCTTCAGCACTGATCTCAATTTTCTTAGAACCCAAGAGTTCCTCTTCATCTACTTCGGGGAAACGTAACGGTTCTAACTCTTCAATAGTTTTGACTTCGTAGTTAGCTATTCGTTTACCTTTGGCTCTGTAACTTTTGATTCCTATAAATTCGTCGGCATCAATTTCCAATGGGTCTCTAAAATCATCATTGCCACCAAAGATAGCGTTGATGCGTGCATAATATACATCTGACAACAAATATAAAGAAGAATCAGGATTATCACCCATAAAGTTCAATATTTTTTCTGAATCTTCAAAAGTGAATCTTTTCAGATAAGTGAATTTTTGATCCGCATCATATAGGGCAGCTGTCCATACTTTATCGAGATTAAATTTCTCAATTCTAAGAATGTTAGCAGAAAAGTGCTGGGTTAAATCAAAGTTGGTGGTATAGAAATCTCCATTCTTGAGAACAACCAATATTCTGTCCTCACCGTGGAATTCTCCCAAATAGATACCCCGCTCGTCATAGTTAAGTCGTAGCACATCGGGGTCGAACCAAACCTTGCGCCCACCCAAGGTTGAAACGCCTTTTTGTTTCAACGTTATTTTGTGCACCTCCGATTTGGTGAGAATATTCCCCATTGCTCCCCTACCCCTAATAGCTATTTCACTGAAATCTTTCTCGAAAGTAAGGATACGCAAACGAGGTTTTGGCTTTAGATATACCTTTACTGTTTCGGCTTCGCCGTTGGGGTTAGCACTGAAATAAGCAATACGAGAACCAGGTTTGCCACGTGTCAAATCATAATCTTTGTCACGGGTCACGCCTTGCACAGCAAAACGCTTAATATAATGAGGAGTGAGTTTTCCACTTCTATAAATAACGTTGTATATAGTACGCTTATCATTGCGCTTGAAGACATTGGCATATAAAATATTCTTACCCACAAACATCTTGTCGCTCACCTTCACAACTTTGTACTTCCCATCTTTAAAGAAGACAATCACATCCTCCAACTCAGAACAGTTAGCAATGAACTCATCTTTCTTGAGCGATGTTCCAATGAAACCTTCTTCACGATTGATGTAAAGTTTCTCATTGGCTTCTACTACTTTCGATGCTTCAATTGTCTCAAAGCTACGAATTGTTGTTCTACGTGGCCAATCCTTACCATATTTCTCTTTCAACATCAAGAACCAAGAGATGGTATAGTCCACCAAATTCTCAAGTTTATGATCAATCTCTTCTATTTGGCTCTTATAACGAGCAATTATTTCGTTCGCTTTATCAGAGTTAAATTTAAGGATACGTGCCATCTTTATCTCCATCAATCGCAATATATCATCACGATTGATCTCTCTAATGAAAGTGGGTTTGTGAGGAGTTAAACGAGTATCAACATGCTTTATGGCATCGTCCATACTTTTAGCATTCTCAAACTCTTTGTCTTTATAGATTCGTTCCTCAATAAATATTTGCTCAAGAGAAGCAAATAAAAGAGCTTCTTGTTTTTCATGCTTTTCAATCAGTAACTCTTGGCGCAATAGCTCTTTTGTATTATCAACGGAGCTACGCAGTAGGTGACTAACACTTAAGAAGTGAGGTTTGTTGTCCTCAATTACGCAACAATTGGAAGAGATGCTTATCTCGCAATCCGTAAAAGCATAGAGTGCATCTATTGTCTTATCGGATGAGACCCCAGCAGCCAATTGAATCTGTATTTCTACATTTTGTGCCGTTATGTCATCTACTTTTCTAATCTTAATCTTGTTCTTATCGTTGGCTCTAAGGATAGAATCTACAATAGTAGCCGTAGTTTTACCAAACGGAATATCTTTTATGATAAGGGTTTTGTTGTCTAGCTTTGTGATGTTGGCGCGCACCTTCACGGCACCACCTCGTTCACCATCATTGTATCGCTCCACATCAATAGAACCACCAGTCAAGAAATCGGGGTAAAGTTTAAACTCTTCATCGTTTAAATAGGCAACAGCTGCATCACAAAGTTCATTGAAGTTGTGAGGCAGTATGCGTGACGACAATCCCACAGCAATCCCTTCAGCACCTTGTGCCAATAGCAAGGGGAACTTTACGGGAAGTGTAATAGGTTCTTGATTTCGGCCATCATAAGAGTTTTTGAAATCAGTTGTTTTGTTGTTAAACAATACTTCCAATGCAAACTTAGAAAGCCTGGCTTCGATATAACGAGGAGCAGCAGCCCCATCACCTGTGAGAATATTTCCCCAGTTACCTTGACAATCTATGAGCAAATCTTTTTGCCCCAATTGCACCAATGCATCACCAATGGATGCATCACCGTGTGGGTGAAACTGCATGGTATTACCAATTATATTTGCCACCTTGTTATATCGTCCATCATCCATTCGTCTCATCGAATAGAGTATGCGGCGTTGAACAGGCTTCAATCCATCATTGCGATGTGGTACAGCACGTTCCAATATAACATAAGATGCATAGTCAAGAAACCAGTCTTGATACATCTTCGTTAAGTTTAACGGTGCATCATCGCTAATTTTTTGTGCAAACTTTGAGCCGGTCGTGGTCTTGCGGTCAGAATTATCTTTAATGTTATCATTTTCGGATTCGTTATCGACGTTATCGATACTATCCTTATCTAAATCTTTAGAGGACATATAGTTTTATAATTGAAAAACAAATATATATGATGTAAAAAGCACTCCAAATAGTTTGTTTTTCATACATTTGGAGTATTTAAAATTGTAAAATCGTTCAAAGGTATTTATTTTTCATGTGATATGCAAACAAGATATGAGTGAGAGAGCCTCTATTTGTTTTAATTATTTACTCTAAGATTAAACCTCTTTCCTCCATTTTTGTTAAAGCAGTATATACAAATTTATTTCAATATTTATTTTATCATTAATAAATAATATAAGCTCTTAATTATGACAACAATTAAATTAAAAAAACAGACGTACAAAACAATAAAGTACACGCTGTTTATTTCTGTTTTAGCACTAATACTTCAGGCTTGCGGAAGTGTCCCAATTTTGGGTCGTAAACAATTACTATTAGTTCCAGACCAAGAAGTGTTGACTTTAAGCCTGCAACAATACCAAGATTTTTTGCATGGCGCACCCGTTGTGAAAAACACCCCACACGCCCGTCAAGTGGAAACAGTGGGAAGAAGAATAGCTGCTGCTGTTGAAACATTTTTCAGAAACAATGGATATGAATCTGAACTGAAAAACTTCAGTTGGGAATTTAATTTAGTGAAAAGCGGTGATGTAAATGCTTTCTGTATGCCAGGTGGCAAGATTGTGGTGTACGAAGGTTTGCTTCCTATTACCAGAGATGAGAACGGATTAGCTATAGTGTTGGGTCACGAAGTAGCGCATGCTGTTGCTAAACATGCAAACGAACGCATTAGCCAACAAATGGCATTGCAATATGGTGGACAGATAGCTGGTGGATTACTGGGCAACAATGCTGCAGCACAACAAATTGGTGGTATGGTTTTCGGAATTGGTAGTCAATTGGGTGTTATGCTCCCATATTCACGCAAACATGAATATGAAGCCGACGAGTTGGGTTTGATATTTATGGCCATGGCAGGATATGACCCACGTACTGCGGTAGATTTTTGGACAAGAATGGCGCAAGCAGGTGGCAACTCTGGTCCCGAAATAATGAGCACCCACCCCAACGATCAAAATAGAATTGCCAAAATTAAAGAGCACATGCCCGAAGCCCTTAAGTACTATGAAGGTGCTGGTGTTCAAAATTAAACGCAACAAAAAATAAAAACCAGCGTGAAGCCCACAGGCAAAAGTTCAGAGAAGTGGTCATTCTAGTTTTTGAATGGACAACTGAGAGTGAACAATTTGAACTTGAAAAATCTGGTCCATCATTGAATGTTTCAGACTTCTTATAGTCGAAAACAAAATCCCACTACAGTTTGTGAACAATTTGGTATATGGGGAGGTTATACTCACACGATACTGTTAGAAGACGGGTAATAAAAAAGCCCTGATAACAGTGGGGCTAATGTCTGTTTTAGCACGCTAAAATTAAGCTTTAGTAGAGACAATAGGCAGTCGCGTTTGTTTGGACACAGCGATTGCCTATTTTTATGTTTAGTTGTTCCGAACGCTTTCGACTCCAACTTCTACAAACTCACATGATGAATAATCACATGTAATCATACTATTCTCTTCACATTCTATTCGTATATATACTACACAATCAATACCAATTCTATTTCTTTATCAAAAAGACAGGTTGCAAATTGACTTTATTGTGCAGGTTTTGTAATTAATCTTACTTTTGTCATTCACACAAAAAGTAATACTTTTGTAAATCAATACAACATTAATAACAATTTCATGGTTATTATTTCATGGATTTTATGGTTTGGGCACAAAAAGGCCCCGACCATAGGAATCGGGGCACTAATGAGTGCAATCTTTAATCTAGCGAAGAAGGGATTTTTGGTGACTGGCTTGAAGGACTTGCTATATTTATCAATGAGAAGGTTTACAACGGTTGGAAATCAGGCATCCCTGGAATTGATTTAGAATTCGATTATGATGATAGAAGATATATTGTAACTATTAAATCAGGGCCAAATTGGGGAAATAGCTCACAGATTAAGAGGTTAAAAGATGACTTTAGAACAGCGAAACGAACGTTGCGTACAAGCAATTCTCAATTGAATGTTGTTTCTATAAATGGCTGCTGTTATGGTAAAGATAGCCGTCCAGATAAAGGCGATTATTTTAAATATTGCGGTCAAGAATTTTGGCATTTTATCTCAGGCGAGGAAAATCTCTTTATAGAAATTATAGAACCTCTTGGATATAAAGCAAAAGAAAAAAATGAAGCATTTATGAACTCTTATGCTCAAATGCTTAATAAATTCACAAAAGAGTTCACTACTGACTATTGTAAGGAAACAGGGGATAGTTACTCAGGTTTTTCTCAATGTGTTCGAACCATTTTCGAAAGACATTCAAAAGGTGTTCGAACCTATCAGCGTTCATCAGTTCAATCAGCATAATTTGTGTGCAAAATATTTTCTTTTAGATATACGAGAGCCAAAGACCTCCATAGAGGTCACATGTTTATAGTACACTTTCGAGTAAAAACATTCGACCACATCGTGGTCGCA
>DENY01000045.1 GCA_002359825.1 Bacteroidales bacterium UBA2632 | reverse complement strand
GTTTTATAATAAACTGTTTACCTAAAACACATCTTAAACTTACTTTTCCACTTCTTTAGGCATCATGCCCACAACCACTTCATTTTCTTGTGCTAGTAATTCTTTCACAAACTCTTTCACATCATCCATTGTTATTGAATTCAATGTTGAAAGGTAATCAGAGTAATTGTTTTCACCATAAAAGTAATATGTGTTGAGAGTTCCAAGCCAATAACCATTTTGCTTTACATTCTCACTATACTTCTTATTCATAAATTCTTTTACTTTCTTGAAATCAGCTTCACGAGGTCCGTTCACAGCCAAATCTTTCAGTTCTTTGTGAATAATAGTATTCAAATGCTCCATTTTTGCTGGGTCTGTATCATAAACAATTTGCAAGATTGTTTGATTCTCAGGATAACGAGAAATGCTACCGTTAGACGAAACACCATAGGTCCCACCTTCATCTTCACGAACTTTTTCGGTATATACGATATCCAAAATTTGATTGAATACACTCATCGTTATTGTGTTCTTGAGAGTCCTTTCCATCTCACCAGAGAAAACATTAAAAACAGATGCCTTAGGATTTTCCATCTCTTTTTCGAATACATTTCTTGATTTCCCCGTTTTTAGATCCATTGGTACGTGTACAAATTCTCCTTGAGTTGCTTCACCTGGTAGAGATGCCAAGTAAGTAAGCACGGCCGGTTTGATGGCTTCTTGATCTATGTTGCCCACAAAAGTGAAAACAAAGCTTCCAGGATTGAAGAAAAGCTGTTTATACATAGTCATGATCTTGTCATAATCTACTTTTTTCAGATCTTCCAATTTGAAACGAGATACTATCGGATTGTCACCATATATTGCTTTTATAGCTGCGTCACTGAAAGCAACCATTGGTTCAGCCTCTGCATTTTTTAGTTGCGACTCCATTCTTTCAATAAAAGAATCGAAAGCGTCTTTGTCTTGACGAGGAGCTTCGAAGTAGAGATACACAAGTTGTAACATGGTTTCAAAATCTTTAATTGAAGATGATCCGCTAAATCCTTGTGTGGTCATACTTACTGTTGGTGATGCCGTTGCAGTTTTGCCAGCCAATACTTTACGCAAATTGACATTGCTAAAATTGCCAACACCACCCAAGGTCATCACACTACTCATTATTTTGCTGTTTGTTGGGTCTTGAACGGCGTATTGCGAAGTACCCCCCACACTAGAAGCAGTCATCATGATTTGATCGTCTTTGAAGTCTGTTTCTTTTAAAACAACTTTCATTCCGTTTGACAATGTCCAAACTGTGGCACCTAACTCATCATTAGTTTCAGAGTTTACGATTTCACCTTGAGCAGGAGGGGTTGAAATAAGTGGTTCGTCAGAAACCTCTTCAGCATAGGCTTCAAGTTCTTCCGATTTTGTGCTCTCTACTAAATTCAGTATTTCATCTACAGAGGGATATTCCAAACTCTCTTTTTCTGGACCTGAAATAGATATAACCATATTCTCATCTTGAATCAATTGAGCAACAGTTTGATTAATAGCTTCTACAGGGATATTCGGAGCAACCATTTTAATCATGTTATACTCATAATCAATACCCGGGAAAGGTTCATTGTTAGTGAAACTACTTACATATTCTTTAGAGTAACTACTGTTGAGTTGTTTGTCTTTGTTGTTATAAGCATTTTCATAAGTTTTCAATAAGTTTTCACGAGCTCTTTCATATTCTGATTCAGTGAATCCAAATCTTTTCATACGTTCAGTTTCTCGAATCATAGATGCTAATGCATCTTTCACTTTGTCGTCAGCCGAAGCACCTGCTACAGTCCATGCGTCTTTTGTTTTTGCAACAAAGAAATTGCCGTCATAAGCATAAGCTCCTAAGAATGGGGAGTTGGGTTTTTGAGTAATCTCTTGAAAACGATCATTGATCATAGTTGAAGCTACGCTTTTGATATAATTCAATACAAAACCTGCTTGCGATAGTTTTATCTCGTCAGGTATCGGTTCGTGCTTGTAAAAAACCATCAAACTGGTATTTGTAGCTTCTTTGTCTGTTGCAATTGAAACAATTGTTTCCTCATTATCTGGAACAGGGAAGTAAATGCGTTCAGCAGCATTGGGGTCTAATTCTATTTTTGAGAATAGCGTTTTCACTTTCTCCTCCACCTTATCTGCATCTATGTCACCTACGATGATGATGCCTTGCAAATCTGGACGATACCATTTTTCGTAGTAATCGCGAATCTCTTGGTGGTCAAAGTTATTGATTACATCAATGCTACCAATGGGTAGTCTGTTTGCATACTTGCTATCTTTAAACATCACAGGAAGCATTTTCTCCCATAAGCGCGATTGTGCACCGCCTCGGGTTCTCCACTCTTCTCGGATAACACCTCGTTCGCTTTCAATTTCCTCGCCTTCCAGGGCAATTTCATTTGCCCAATCGTGAAGAATCAAAAGTGATGAATCCAGCATACCTTCACGCATTACCGGTACATCAGATAAATAATATACAGTTTCGTCAAATGAGGTATATGCATTCACATTTACTCCAAATTTTACACCATTATTTTCGAGGAAATTAAGCATTTCTTTTTTAGGGAAATTGGTTGTTCCGTTAAATGCCATATGCTCTAAGAAGTGAGCCAAACCTGCCTGTGAATCTTCTTCTAGCATAGAACCAACTTTCTGAGCAATGTAGAAATCAGCTCTGTTTTCGGGAAGTTTGTTATGACGTATATAGTAGGTTAATCCATTTTCGAGCACACCGTGACGTACGGCTGGGTCGATTGGTTGAGGTGGATTTTGTTGAGCAATAGCTGTAATACTAAACAACAATATCGCAAATAATAGTATTCTTCTCATTCTTTATTTTTATGTTTATTTTAAGTCTGTCGGTTTTAGATCCTCTCTAAAACTATTTTAATTAAGTCTTCTGTTGATACTGTGTAGTTAGCGTTTGACTCCAAGGCTACTCTGTTAGCAATGATGGCACAAACTGTCATCGCTTTGTGCCCCATCATCTTGCTCAATCCAGCTAAGGCCGAACTCTCCATTTCATAATTGGTGATAGAATGATCTTCAAAACGGAATGATTCAATTTTTGAATTTAGCTCAGGATCTGCCAATGGAAGTCTTACATGTCTGCCTTGTGGTCCATAAAAACCTATGGCAGAGATGGTGACTCCCTTGATCATGTCAAAGCCAATTTGATCAACCAATCCTTCGTCAGCACTCACCACATAGGGTGAACAATGATAAGGAGACCAATTAACATGTTTTTGAAACGAAAGTTCAAAATCTTCTTCTCTAACTTTATGTGAATCTTCATAATAATGTATCAACCCATCAAAACCTATTGACTTCTCTGAAACTACGAATGAGCCAACGGGGCAGTGAGGTTGCATACCTCCTGATGTGCCCACTCTAATCATTGTAAGTTGCTTAAAATCTCTCTTTATCTCACGTGTTTCAAAATCGACATTCGCTAGTGCATCCAATTCAGTCACAACAATATCTATGTTGTCTGTACCAATACCATGCGACAAAGCTGTAATTCGTTTACCCTTATACATGCCTGTCACGGTATGAAACTCTCTGCTCTGTATATCGCACTCAATGGAATCGAAAAACGATGCTGTCATGGTGACACGACCGGGGTCTCCCATCATTATTATCTTGTCCGACAATTGTTCGGGTTTGATGTGTAGGTGAAATACGCTACCATCCGAATTTATAATTAATTCTGATTCAGGTATAACTCTCATAATAGTTTTCTTAGATTTGATTATTTGTTAGGCCCTATTTTGTCGGAACCTGTTTGAGGTTTGGAGATAGAATCACGCATTTCTGTATCAGATTGAATATTTTTCATTCTATAGTAATCCATGATGCCCATATTGCCCGATCTAAATGCCTCGGCCATTGCTTTAGGTATCTCTGCTTCTGCTTCAATCACTTTGGCGCGTGCTTCTTGTGCTTTGGCTTTCATCTCTTGCTCTAAAGCAATAGCCATAGCTCTGCGTTCTTCAGCGCGTGCTTGAGCAATGTTTTTGTCGGCCTGTGCTTGGTCTATTTGTAGTACAGCTCCAATATTCTTACCTATATCTATGTCAGCGATATCGATAGAGAGAATTTCGAATGCAGTTCCTGCATCTAGTCCTTTTTTCAAGACAAGTTTAGAAATAGAGTCAGGGTTTTCGAGCACCGACTTGTGTGATGCTGATGAACCAATGGAGGATACAATACCTTCGCCCACCCGTGCCAAAATGGTCTCTTCGCCTGCACCACCAACCAATTGCTTGATGTTGGCACGCACTGTAACACGTGCTTTTGCTATCAACTGAATACCATCTTTGGCAACAGCTGTTACTGGAGGTGTGTCAATTACTTTTGGGTTTACAGACATTTGCACTGCTTGCAATACATCTCTACCTGCAAGATCAATGGCAGTACCCATTTGAAAAGATAGGTCAATGTTTGCCTTTGATGCAGACACTAATGCGTGCACCACTTTTTCGACATGGCCACCGGCTAGATAATGAGCCTCAAGGTCGTCTCGCGTTACATCTCTTAGCCCAGCCTTATGTGCTTCTATCATTGCATAAACAATCGTGCGTGGTGGTACTCGTCGCAATCTCATTAGGAATAACTGTACCAACGAGATATGTACTCCCGCTGATAGTGCGTTTATCCATAAGAAAAACGGTACGTAATAGAAAAAGATGATTACTATAAACAGCACTGCTGCAGCAACCATTAAAAGTGTAAATTCCATACTATTTGTTTTTAGTGTTTATTGATTATTAATTTAATATTATTCTTCCCTTATTTTAATTTGGGTTCTTCTCTTTTTTTGAAACAAGTATGTTAATCCACTCCACCTTGTTTACTATCACCTCTGTATCTTCATCAATCATCTCTCCGTCAATTGATTTTGCTTCTACAGTCAAATTATTGATAAATACCTTCCCAATAGGATTTAAGCGAGATTGAGTGATACCCACATCACCCACACTTATCTTTTTANNTGTTGTTAGCGAAATGCGTCTCAATGACTTCGATTTGATAAAATAGAGAATACTTCCCAGCAATAAAAACACGGATATGAGCAATGCCAGATTACCAGCCACTACTCCCATGTACATATAAGCATAAGTTATGCCACCTACCAAAAATATAAAACCTGCAATGCCAGAAACAGTCATGCCTGGTAGTAGAAATATTTCTGCCAATAAAAATACTATTCCTAGCAAAATCACAAGTGTCACAATAATTAAATCGAATGTCATGATTGTTATTTGAGTGCGTTTAAATGTCTTATCTCTTCATTGCGTGTCATCACTCTTGTCACTTTGNNCGTATAGTTCTTCGATTAGTTTTTCTAATTGAAGAATTTCTGTTGCAAGTGACGATTTATTGATGGATGTGGCGGCTGAGTATTGAACTCGTTTCAGTTCTAATTCTTTTTTCGCTTCTTTCAATTTTTTCTCCGCTTCCATTACCCTCATGAAGAGCTCTCGTGCGCTAAAACTATTGAAATCGGAGAGTTGATGATAGGTGTAGTCACCATTTATAACAAACAAAAAGTCTTGTTTCTTAGTTTCGTCTGTAGCACTATTCATTGATGCTTTATTTAGCAATCCAGAGTAGTCTGCATTTTCTCTCCAGGTATCTTTTATGCTACTTATAATAGCACGGCTAGCAAGAGAATCCTCTTCTTCTGTCATTACAAGTCTCACTTCCTGATTGGGGATAAAAGTGTAAATACATACACTGTTTTCAGGCTGGTATCTATCACTAGCAAACCATCCCAATCCTTTTTGCTCATCTATTACCAGCATATAGTCGTTGAAAGGTGAGTTGAAAGGCATGTTCAACTGGTTGGGTGTTAGGTATGTGTTAGAGTTAAGGTTGTAGCGTGATATAAATAGGTCGTAGCCCCCCAATGATTCGTGTCCTTTGCTCGCAAAATAGATGGTGAGGCCGTCAGACATAATGAAAGGATATGCTTGATCATTAGCGTCACTGATGGGAGAGCCAATCATCTTTTCATTTCCGAAATTATCAAGCATTTTCTCCATCGTGTATAGAGTGTTGCCTCGTTCAGAAGCATAACGTGAGAAATATACTTTGGTCTCTCGCTCATTCATAAACACACCAGACTCATCATCGTTCCATCCATCATCAAAAAAATCACGTGCCCATTGCAATGAACCTCCAGTAGCACTTAAGTTGTATGCACTTAGAAATTCTTTTTTAGGTACCACTATGCTATCGATTATCTGTATGTCTTCGGTGCGACTGACCATGCGTTTTAAACGATCGGCATATTCACGCTCTACTTCAAGTAGATCCAATGCTTCTTTGTCTCTTCTTTTAACTTTCTGATAAGCTGTAAATTCTTTTTCTGCTGCATCAAATTTATATTGCATTGCGTACAGTCTACCCAAATAAAGTGTAGCGTCATGTACTTTTTTCTTTTGTGCAAAAGTCAATGCTTCTTTAGCAGTTTCTACATCACCAGTATGCATAGCTGACATACCTAGCAAATAATTTACGCTAGTGTTTGTGGGGCTTTCTTCAAAGTCTTTCTCCAATGCCAATTTTGCTTGGCTATAATTTCCATCATCGTATAGTTTCTGTGCCTCATCAGATACTTGGCTAAAAAGCCAAGCAGGGAACATCAAAAACATTAATACAGTTAATCTATTTACTTTCATTGCTAATACTCATTGTTCTAATTCTCAAAGATAATAATATACTTTTTATATATCAGTATATTTATCATAAATATAGAACAAATCGTATTGTGTAAGCATAAATCGAGTGCGATTCTGCATATTATTCTTTGATAAATGCAGTATTGCTCAAACATTACTTTTCTGCTTCCAATTAAACTTTCATTCCTTTTTTCCTTATCTTTGCACTCTCAAAAAACATTAAGCTATGGACGAAAAAATAATCATACTCGACTTCGGTTCTCAAACCACCCAACTCATTGGACGTAGAATTCGTGAACTGAACACCTATTGCGAGATAGTACCTTACAATAAATTTCCTTTTGGAGACGAAACTGTCAAAGGAGTTATTCTATCGGGTAGTCCGTTTTCTGTAAATGATAAAGATGCTTTTAAAACTGATTTATCTCAAATTAGAAAAACTTATCCCGTTCTCGGAATCTGTTATGGAGCTCAATTGATTGCTCAATTAGAAGGTGCCAATGTAAGCAAAGCCGATTCTCAAGAGTATGGTCGTGCACAATTGACTACTTCTGCCAAAGATGATTTATTTGAAGGCGTTTTTGAGATTTCTACTGTTTGGATGTCACATGGAGACACCATCACTAACTTGCCCGAAAACTTCCAACTCACAGCATCTACTGCCGATGTGGAAGTGGCTGCCTATCATATTAGAGATGAGCCAACGTGGGGAGTTCAGTTTCACCCAGAAGTGATGCACACTGACGAGGGAATTAAAATACTTTCCAATTTTTTGAATATATGTGGTTGCAAACGCAATTGGACACCCGCTTCGTTTGTGAAGTCCACTGTGCGTAGTTTGAAAGAAGAGTTGGGCAATGATAAGGTTATTCTTGCTCTTTCGGGTGGTGTAGACTCGTCCGTTAGAGCAGTTTTGCTCCACCAAGCGATTGGAAAAAACCTAACCTGTGTGTTTGTTGACCATGGGTTGCTTCGTAAAAACGAGTTTGAAAACGTTCTGACCGATTATGAGCATCTAGGACTGAATGTGATAGGTGTTGATGCCAAGGAGCGTTTCTATAAAGAGTTGGCAGGGATTACTGATCCTGAAGAGAAAAGGAAAATTATTGGAAAAGGATTTATTGATGTGTTCGATGTTGAGGCACATAAGTTGCAAGACATTAAATGGTTGGCACAAGGCACCATTTATCCCGATATCATCGAGTCGCTCTCTATTACAGGCACTGTCATCAAAAGTCACCACAATGTAGGTGGTTTACCCGAAAAGATGAACCTAAAACTATGTGAACCACTGAAACTTCTTTTCAAAGATGAAGTTCGACAAATAGGTCTTGAACTCGGCATGGAGCCTCATCTTATACACCGTCATCCATTTCCGGGTCCAGGGTTAGGAATTAGAATTCTTGGAGATATCACTCCCGAAAAAGTACGTATTGCACAAGAGGCAGATGATATTTTCATCTCCAATCTTCGCAGTGCTGGTCTATACGACAAGGTCTGGCAAGCAGGTGCTATTTTACTCCCCGTGCAATCAGTGGGCGTGATGGGCGATGAACGTACTTATGAAAATACTATAGCACTGCGCGCAGTTACTTCAACGGATGCCATGACGGCCGATTGGTCACAACTCCCCTATGAGTTCCTAGCCAAAGTATCAAACGAAATCATCAATAAAGTGAAAGGCATTAACCGAGTTGTGTATGATATTTCGTCAAAGCCACCGGCTACTATTGAGTGGGAGTAAAGGGAATTAAGAATTAAGTATTGGAGTGTTGGAATTAAGATTTAAGTGCTTAGTAAATCGAATGTAGGTTAGGTTGGTTGATTTAGTTCCGACCCAATGACACTGTATGATTCACATAGCTAAATTACACTCCCACTCGTTTGTAACGAGTGGGTCATGATTTAGCGTTTTTAACGCAATCGAGGTGTTGTGATCCCATTTTTGTATGGACCAACCAGTAAGATACAATCAAAATTGCAATTGTTGCACCATCTGAACTGTCTGACAGGCTCAAAAAGTTAAATGTTGCACCTTTCTCACCCTCGGTCGTAATCAGAAAGCTCACAGATACACCATCCACACCCTCTGATAGTAGCAAAATGCTCTTTGTTGCGTCATCTACATCCTCCGTAACCAGCAAAAAACAGAATCTTGGACCAACGGAGGGGTCAGCAACAAGGAGCAAGCAGTTGATTACACTTTCGTACTACTCCGCCTTAACGACCGTTAGCAATTTTGCACTTTCGTAGTAGTATTTTGCAACAACCGTTAGTAACCTTTCACTTACGGAGTCACCGCTATAACAACCGATAGCAACCTTTCACTTTCGGAGGTGTCCGATATTGTAAACGTTCACTCCTTTGCTGTTTCGTAGTAGTATTTTATCACAACCGTTAGCATTCTTTCGCTTTCGGAGAGCTCCGTTGGTTCAACCGAGAGCTTTTTGGTGCTTTTGAAGGGGTGAAGGTGTTAACCCACATTGCAGTAATC
>DENY01000078.1:3603-3918 GCA_002359825.1 Bacteroidales bacterium UBA2632 | reverse complement strand
TTTATAAATTCACTGATTGGAGCATCATTTGTGATATTACATCGCCCTTTGCCAGTAATAAGCAATTTACGCCCCTCACGCTTCATCTTTTCTAGCACCAACACCTTGCCACCCAGCTCTGCCGCTCTACCTGCTGCTAACAATCCTGCTGGACCAGCACCTATAACAATTACATCGAAATTATTCATCGCACAAAGGTACTGATTATTGTGTAAAACAATACACTATTCTCCTCCTTCCTACTTTCTCCTTCCTCGCTTCAAAACCCGCCTCAAATCCTTCCCCACTATCTCATTCCCCTTCGTGCCTTTTTTG
>DENY01000078.1:0-3525 GCA_002359825.1 Bacteroidales bacterium UBA2632 | reverse complement strand
TTCCACAGCTACAAGAGCAGTTTCTTTTGTAGTCGCAGCTATTGTAGCTTCCTCAAGTGCTGCTTTCTTGCGAGCTCTTCTTTTGTTGGTAGCCACTCGGGTTCTAATCAACTTTGAATATTCAGTCAATGTCACATTAAGTTCTGTTATAAGATGTGAATAGTCAATATCTTTGAAGTTGTTTTGATAAGAGTTGACCTGCTCAAAGAACTGGCGCATAACCTTTTCGGTCTCTCTTTCTAGCAAACGATCGCTTGTTTTAGGTCTCTCATTTAAATCTCGTGCTCTTTGATAATGAAGTTCATTGTAGCGTTTATTTGTCTTTTGCAGTTCATCGAGATAGGGTTTCAATCCTAAACCAATGAATGCAGCTTTACTATCTACATTATTTTCGTGCTCTAATTGACTGAAAAAGACGCCAATCTGAAATTCAACCACCCTCAATCTTTTCTGCCCCAAATAGGTTAAAAACTCTTTTGAAAGTCGCTGCGCTTGCTCTACCATCAGGAGAGTCTCTTTGCAATCTACCTTTTCTAACGACTGCAACTGCAAGTTGATAAGTGCTGCATATTTCAACCGCTTTTTATGCAACGCAGCCAATTTATGTGAGAGAGGATGCGGGCCATAGGTCAACTTTAAAGCTTTCGCTTTCTCCAATTGTACCAGTAATAAATCATAGTGGTCTTTTAAACGAAGTGCTCCTGGATTGTGATTCCCAAGAATTTCTACAACTTCTGTCAATAATATACCCACTTCTATTTTGAAAAGCTTTGACAAGGGTATCCTCTTTACTTGTATCATACTATAGATTTTAATATTAATCAATTAATCTCACTCTACAAATATATACATTTTAAACTAAAAAAACAATAAATCCAAGAAACATTTAAGAGTTATCATGATAATAATAATTTATCCATCTTATCTGCGCCCTACAAACCAAGAAATTAAAGATAAGAGGCTCATTGGATGTCTAAATTGCAACAAAATATATTATATCAATACCAGAGAAGACTAAAAAATAGACCTGTGAATACTATTCTATCCCTTGCTATAGGTACATTTAGGCTAATTACAATTTATCTATACCAAAAGCGTTGAGAGATTGTAACAAAGAACATAAAAGAATACCAAAGCACGAGTACAAAAATGCAATTGCACAAAAAAGAATGCCTAAAACAAATAATTGACTAAGTCATAACGATTAGAAAAAAATGAAATATCAAATGTCGTTATTGACTATCGCTTTAAATATGTAAATTGAAGATAATCAATAACTATTATTAGTTAAGAATACNNGTCAATAAGTAATATAGAAAATGATAAATCAAATATTCTAAACCGAAACAAATAGCTTGCGTAGGAAACAAAGCGATAGATGAAAAGAAATTGCAGCTTCTGTAGGGGGTCTTTTTATATACTTTTTTTCACACATTGATTTTCGCACTTTTGCTTTTATATACATTGCTTGTCAATTGAACAATCGTACCGTTATTTCTATATACATAGATTAAAAAAAGGGAAAAAGGAGCGTGCTGTGTGGACAGGTGAAAAATTATTTGTGAAATCTTTTTGTAACCTTGTATTCATTCAGAATAAAAACACAAAACAGTTGCTGTGATTGCTACTAAAGAAAAGCAGGGTCAACAAAAAAAGAAGATTGACCTATTCTCTTCTTTTATAAAAAGAAATTCGTAAATTTGTTACTACTATAAAATCAATTAATCACTTGTTTCACAAAAACTATTCACCCATGACTAAAGCTATCTTTAAATTACCTGAAATCAAGAACGAACCTATCAAAACTTATGCTCCAGGATCGGCAGAAAGAAAAGAATTGAAAGAGAAATTGACTGAACTTCGCAAAGGAGGCTTGGACCTACCCATGATAATAGACGGGAAAGAAGTACGCACTGATAACTTGCAGGACATACGCCCACCTCACAATCACCAACACCTGTTGGGACACTATCATCAAGGGGGCAAAGAGCATGTGCAAATGGCCATTGATGCTGCATTGAAAGCCAAGCCAGATTGGGAAAGTATGAGTTGGGAGAGCAGAGCAGCCATTTTCCTGAAAGCGGCCGATTTGATGGCTGGCCCCTATCGCCAAACATTGAATGCTGTGACCATGCTAGGTCAGGGTAAGAATGTGTTTCAAGCAGAAATTGATGCTGTGTGCGAGTTGGTTGATTTTTACAGATATAATGTGCGAAATATGTACGACCTATATGCCATGCAACCCAATTCGTCTGCTGGCATATGGAACAGAATGGTGTGGCGGCCGCTGGAAGGATTTATTTTTGCATTGACTCCTTTCAATTTTACAGCCATTGCTGGCAACCTAGGCGGAGCCCCCGCATTGATGGGCAATACTGTTGTGTGGAAACCTTCTAAAACTGCCGTTTATGCTGCCAGTATCATCATGAAGATTTTGCAAGAAGCAGGACTACCTGATGGTGTTATGAATTTGGTCTATTGTTCAGGTCCCGACGCTTCGGAAGTTGTGTTGAATGATGAGAACTTTGCAGGCATCCATTTCACTGGCTCTACACGGGTGTTTGATGGAATGTGGAAAACAATTGCACAGAATGTACCCAAATACAAATCGTATCCTCGCATTGTGGGCGAAACAGGAGGAAAAGACTATGTGTTTGCCGACCCAACTGCCAATGCCAAACAAGTGGCAACAGCACTTATTCGTGGATCGTTTGAATATCAAGGTCAGAAATGTTCGGCTGCATCACGTGCCTACATTCCCGCAAATTTGTGGCCTGATGTGAAGAAATATATGGAGACGGATTTGAAAAAGATAACAGTGGGCGATGTAGAAGATTTCTCCAACTTTGTGAATGCTGTAATTGACGAAGATTCTTTCGATAAACTCTCTAAATATATTGATGATGCCAAAGCATCGGACGATGCAGAGGTTATTATGGGTGGTGGTTATGACAAGAAAGTGGGTTACTTTATTGACCCAACCGTTATATTAGCAAAGAAACCCGACTATGTAACCATGCAAGAAGAGTTGTTTGGCCCCGTATTAACTGTATATGTTTATCAGGAAGATGCAGTGGAAAAGACATTAGACTTGCTCGACAAAACTTCGCCTTATGCACTAACAGGCGCCATCTTCTCTGCTCGCAGAGACAAAATTGAACAATACACACAACGATTGACACACACGGCTGGCAACTTCTATATCAACGACAAACCAACTGGTGCAGTGGTTGATCAACAACCCTTTGGTGGTGGCCGTCGTTCGGGAACCAATGACAAGGCTGGATCCATCTTTAATATGATTCGTTGGGTATCGCCACAGTGTATCAAGGAGACCTTTGTACCGGCTACGGATTATATGTATCCTAATTTTTTGGAAGAATAAAAAAGGGAGTTAAGAGTTAAGAATTTGTTGTAATTGTTTGAAGGCATGAAGGTCCCTGAGCCTGTCGAAGGGCTTACCATCGCTCGCGCACAGGAGTTATAATTAAGAATTGCTGTTCTGCTTGTTCAAAGTAATGTGAG
>DENY01000296.1 GCA_002359825.1 Bacteroidales bacterium UBA2632 | reverse complement strand
AGTTATAAAACAGTAAGAGACACGATTAATCGCGTCTCTTCTGTTTTATATATACTCAAGTTCGCTTTTAAATCTCTTCGAACCTTGCAGTGAAAAATCTCAATTGTTTTGGTTCATACACAAACCGAAGTCCTTTGATATCTTCTTTATGTTTATACAGCTTTATAACAGCGTCTGCAACCAAATCCATGTGGCTATAAGTATATACACGGCGTGGTATGGTCAATCTTACTGTTTCAAGTTTAGGTTCATGATTCTCCCCTGTAATGGGATTTCTTCCTGCTGAAACAATACCGCGCTCCATACTTCTTACCCCCGACTCAACATACAGATTGGCAGCAAGACTTTGGGCAGGTAATTGATCTTGTGTCAAATGTGAGCAAAACCTACGAGCATCCAAAAATACTGCATGACCACCAACAGGCTGTACAATGGGCACTCCTGCCTCTAGCAGTCTTTCGCCCAAGTATCGAACTTGCTTCACACGGTGTTGTATGTATTCAAATTGCATAGACTCTCTCAACCCAATAGCCATTGCTTCCATATCACGACCAGCCATACCACCATACGAGGGCATTCCTTCGTAAACAACTACCAATTCCTTGGCATCATTAAAGAGGTCTTCATCATTCATACACAAGAACCCCCCAATGTTTACCAAGCAATCTTTTTTGCCACTCATGGTACATCCATCCGAATAGCTAAACATCTCTAGCACGATATCACTGATAGATTTATCTGCAAAACCCTCTTCTTGTTCTTTAATGAAATAAGCATTTTCTACACAACGAGTGGCATCGAAAAACACTTTGATGCCATGTTTGTTGGTCAGTTCTCTTACTTGGCGCATATTCTTCATCGATACTGGTTGGCCACCCGCCAAATTCACAGTCACAGCCAAACATACGTAGGCAATATTCTTTGCTCCTTTTTCATCAATAAGTTTTCTAAGCTTTTCTACATCTATGTCTCCTTTGAAGGGCACAACCTTAGTGGCATCGTGTGCTTCATCTCTGATGATATCTACAAAGATGCCACCATTGCGTTCTTGATGATAGCGAGTGGTGGTGAAATACATGTTTCCGGGAACATATTGTCCTGGTTTGATAGCAATTTGCGAAAGCAAATTCTCTGCTCCACGTCCCTGATGAGTGGGTACAATGTGTTTGAATCCGAAGAGTTCTTGCACAGTAGCTTCAAGGTGTTTAAAGTTTCTGCTTCCAGCATAGGCCTCATCTCCAATCATCATTCCTGCCCATTGTTTGTCACTCATGGCATTTGTTCCGCTGTCGGTAAGCAAATCGATGTAAACATTTTCAGAATCAATCAAAAAAGTATTGTAGCCAGCCTCTTTGATTACTTGTTCTCGTTCTTCACGTGAGATCATTTTAACGGTTTCAACGCTCTTAATGCGGAAGGGTTCCGCAGGATAATACTCTTTGTTCATAATAGTGTTTTAAATTTTGTGGTTAGGTATTTTATTCTTCACAAATATAAAGGAAAGCGGGCGTTTCTCAAAAGAATTTGACACATATAATCCTTACGATTTACAACTTTTCGTGCTTCCGGAGATGTACGAAATGTCCAGAAGTCAACTTTTTGTGCTTTCGGAGATGTACGAAATGATGAGAAGCCAATTTTTTGTGCTTTCGGAGCATCCGAAAAGGCAAGAAGTCAACTTGAAGGACTTTCGCACATGTACAAAATCTACTTTTGAGGAAGGAAGGTGAGATGGGAGGGTTGCAAAAGGAAAGAGGGCAATGTAGCATATCCTACATATCCTTCAACAAATCTGGACGTAGCTTCTTAGTTCTAATGATAGACTGCTCAATGCGCCACTCATCAATTTTGCGCTCATGACCAGAGAGAAGCACATCAGGTACTCGCCAGCCTTTGTACTCAGCAGGACGAGAATAAACAGGAGGTGCCAACAGATTATCTTGAAACGAATCTGACAGAGCAGATTGCTCATCACCAATTGCACCAGGAATAACACGGACCACTGCATCGGCAATCATGGCTGCAGCCAACTCACCACCAGTCAATACAAAATCTCCCACCGATATTTCACGAGTTATCAAATGTTCGCGTATGCGATAATCAATGCCTTTGTAGTGTCCACACAGAATGATGATATTTTTCATCATGGACAATTGGTTGGCTGTACTCTGGGTAAACTGTTCTCCATCGGGCGATGTGAATATAACCTCATCATAGTCACGTTGTGATTTAAGGTATGCAATTGCATTATCAATTGGTTCAATCTGCATTACCATGCCTGCCTCGCCACCAAAAGGATAGTCGTCCACCCGTCGATGTTTGCCTATGCCAAAATCGCGCAGGTTGAGCAATTCAATTTCAACCAAGCCATTGTCTTGTGCACGTTTGAGTATAGAGCAGTTGAGTGCACCTTGAATCATTTCGGGGAGGACAGTTATAATATCAATTCGCATAATCTAAAAGATAAAAAGGGTGTTTGCAAAGATACAAAAAAGTGAGAAGAATCTTCCTCTCACTTTTTTGTATCGGCATTATGATTTACTCCATCAATGGAGTTTGACTAATAAGTTTGAATTATTCGTTAGGTGTGGAACCTTGTCCTTGTGCATCTCCACCACCCGATTTCAAATCCTCGTTACTAATACCTCTTTGCACTTTTTTGATTGATGATTTGAGATCACCAAAACGGAATGTTACATTCAAACTAATTGATTGGGCAGGTCGTCTGAATAGACTCTCCTGGGTGAAATTTTCTCCTGTTGTAACATTTTTATGGTCCATATACTTCTGAAATGGATTGCTACTACGAATGGCTACATCAAGTTTTTTGTCCAAGAAGCTTTTGGTCAAACCAAAAGACATGAAGTAGAAAGGATCCATTTTAGACTGCAGCATTATGCGACTTCCAAAATAGCCACCGTTCACTGAAAATCTAACTTCATAAGGAAGAGTATAAGTGATTCCTGAGAATGCACGGAAAGAGAAGCCACTATTCTTCAATGCTTCATTTTCTGTGCTATAAATGTCGATATAGTCACCATTACCGTTTATAAACATGTTCAACTTATCAGTAGGTGCCCATCGAATGTATGCGTTTAAACCAAATGACTGGCTCTTGCCAATATTGCCATACGTACTGTTGTTTACACCTTCTTCCACAAATTGATATTGGGTAATTGAATTATTCGTCAAAGAATAGTTTAAACTGGCACTTATGTTTAGTTTTTGCGAAAAAGAACCATAGTTCAACGAAATATTGTGGTTTTTCTCTGCGTCCAGGTCAGGATTACCGTAACTAATATTCAAAGGGTCGATACTGTTGACATAAGGATTGAGATGCCAAATGCCAGGTCTATAAACACGCATGTTGTAACCCAATCGCAAAGTTTGTGTCATACTCATTTGATAAGACAATGCCAACGAGGGTACCATATCGAAAAAATCTGTCTTAATCAGGGAGTCGTTTTGGCTAATAAAGTTGACATTCTGGTTAGTTTGCTCTGCACGTAAACCTGCTTTGAGTCCAAACTTATCTTTTTTGAATCCGTAGCTTGCATATCCCGAAGCTATGTACTGGTCATGTTGAAAATCATTCTTTCGACGCTCATCGTCTAACCACTGTTCGGTAGTTTTATCAAAATACAAATCGTTGCCAACACTAGAATTGTCTCTATAAATATATTTTAATCCTGCTTCAATTGTGTGATTCTTTGTTAGCGGATTTACATAATCAATTTGGCCCGTGTGTTCCTTGCCATCTGCCTCATTATGATTTCTCATTCTATAATCTTGTGGTCTAAGTATGGGTGTTCCCGTAACATTAAGTGTTTCAGTTGTACCATCACTATTGTTAGGATTACTGCCATATCGATAAGATAAGGTAAGTAGTTTGCCTTTTTTCTTGAATGAACGCTGATAGTCTGCCGATAAATCTAAAGAGCCATACTCGTTTGTATTTTCTGAGATTCTTTCATAGTCGTATGCATACTTGCCAACTGAATTTACATTAGTCGTTGTGTTATTAGTTCCATCGCCATTATAACCATTTATAGAAACACTCAAGAGGTTGAGTGTATCTATTTCGTAGCTAATCATACCACTTAGCATAGTACCTTTCCCATCAAACCCCGACAAACCGTTTTGATTTAGGATTGTTTCTGGTTCGACAGAAAAATCACGCCGTTTGAAAGTAGATTCACTCTCAGGAGATTTATATGTGTAGTAATTCGTATTTCCTGTAAATCCGAACTTACCATACTTCAACGTAATGTATGCATTTGCATTGTATCCTCCCCTTGAGTCAACTCCTGCTCCCACAGAACCGGCATATCCATCATCTACTCGTTTGTCGGTAATAATATTAATGATGCCCCCAACACCCTCAGCATCATACTTTGCACCCGGATCTGTTATCACTTCCACATCTTTTATACTATTAGCGGGCATGCTCTTCAATACTTGTGAAGGATTGCTTGCCAACATATTTGATGGCTTGCCATTCAAATATATTTTGAAGTTAGACCCTCCTTTTAGCTGCACATTATCGTCAGCATCAACTGTTATCAATGGCACTTTGCGAAGCATATCCAGCACATTGGAAGTTGCTGACTCGGGGTCGTCTTTTAAGTTATAGGTAAGCTTGTCTATTTCAACTTTCACTAAGGGGGCTTGAGCTACAACACTCAACTCTTCCAATTGAGTAGATGATTCTAGAACCACTACCCTACCTAAATTGATTTCAGTTTCTTCTTTTGGAACAGTCACATTTTTCACCAGTGTGTTTTTTCCTACATATTGGAATGCAAGAAAATAATCACCAACTGAGAGCTTAGTCGAAAAGAATCCTTTGTCATCAGTGGCAAATTTTTTAGTGATTGTTTTTAGGTCGACATCTTTGGAAACAGAAATTGTAGCGTAAGGAAGAAACTCATTCTCAGCTTCGCCAAACAATTGTCCTTTAACTACAACATCTTGTGAATATACATAAGTGAAGGACATTAAAACTAGGAGGGATATAAAATACTTTTTCATACAATTGCAAGTGAAAATTTTAAACGTTAAAGTTAATCACAAAGATTTATTCTAAACATTCGTCACGTTTGTTTTATAAATATTTAATCTATTGGAAGGGGTTTAAAAACGAAAGTTAACAACTAAGCAATATCGGCCAATTCTTACAGATATCGAATAATTCATTACTTTTGCCAAAACTCTTTGCTTAATCAATAGAATCAACTAAATCTTGACTTAATATGCTAGCTGTTTTCTTCTTTATATTGTCAGGTGTAGCAATAGGATATCTAACACGAAATAGAACACAATTGAGGCATGTTGGTTCAACTATCAATATCATTATTATTCTGTTGTTGTTCTTTTTGGGTGTTGCTGTAGGTGCAAACAAACAAATTATCGAAGGTTTTGCAACCATTGGCATGGATGCATTTGCAATAGCCTTTGCTACTACCCTAGGAAGTGTTTTATGCGCATGGTTTGTATATAATCGTTTTTTCAAAAACAACAGAGACCAATCATGAAGCAGTCACTCATATATCTCTCCGTTTTTGCTTTGGGTGTAGTGCTTGCCATACCTGGGTTGATACCTAATTATTTTATAGAGAATGACATCTCTAAATGGAGTCTCTATATTCTGCTGTTCTTTGTGGGTATTCAGATAGGAGCCAATAAGAACATCTTGAATGCTACTAAAACTATAGGATTCAAAATAATGCTAGTTCCACTGGCCACGACCGTAGGCACTTTTGCAGGAGCCATTGCCATAAGCGCTTTCCTCCACGAGCGCAGTCTAACCGATTGCTTGAGCGTAGGAGCCGGATTTGCTTATTACTCACTTTCGAGTATTCTCATCACAGAGTATCGTGGTGCGGAATTGGGAACAATTGCTTTGTTGGCAAACATTATACGCGAGTTCTTTGTTTTATTGCTTGCACCTTGGATTGTCAAGTACTTTGGCAATCTAGCACCAATTTGTGCAGGGGGTGCCACTACAATGGACACAACTTTACCAATCATCAGCAAATACTCGGGTTCCGACTTCGTGGTTATAGCATTGTTCCATGGTATTATAATTGATTTCTCGGTACCCATTTGGGTGAGTCTATTTTTGAACTTATAATAGTCAAAAACAAAAATATTATTTATGAAAGTTGTTTTTTTTATCTCTGCATTACTTATTTTCCTCTCAGCCAATTACTATGTAGCTTTACGGCTCTATCAACTCATACCGCCCAACTTTTTAGTTCGTATTGCATTTATCACAATCATTACCATTTGTGTTGGTGCTTTGTTTGTGTTTTTTCCGCTATACAAGAGTTTATCATTTACTATGGGATCGTTGCTATATCGTATAGGGACAGCTTGGTTCATTGCTTTTGCCTATTTCTTTTTGATATTCATTCTTATTGATTTAGTGAAACTCTCAAATAAAGCATTTCATTTTATCGACAAAGATTTAATATATTCGCTGACACATCAAAACTATACATCCTTCATTGTCGTTATTAGTACAGTGGTTGTATTGTTATTTCTTGGCAATCTCAACTATCACAACAAAAGAAGGATTCATTTCAATATCGAGACCACAAAACTATCGTCCGACCAAGAACGAATAAGGGTTGTTGGCATTAGCGACCTTCATCTGGGATACACCATAGGTGCGGATGAGTTGAGTGAGTGGGTGAAAATCATCAATGCTGAAAACCCCGATATTGTAATTGTAGGTGGCGACTTGATTGACAACAATGCTGAGATAGTTGTGAGTATGGGATTAGATAAAATACTGCGAAACATTGAGGCTCCCTTGGGTGTATATGCTTGTATGGGCAATCATGAGTATATTGCTGGAATACGACAGAGTATTGCATTTTATGAAAAGTCAAACATAAAAATATTAAAAGACACCCTTCTTATGGTTACAGACAATTTGATGTTGATTGGACGTGACGATGTTTCCAATGCAAACAGAAAAGAATTGAGCGCCATTGTTAATGGTGTAGATGACAACCTATTTAAGCTACTACTTGACCATCAACCCAGCAATTTGGAACAGGCAGAGCAACAAAACATCGATCTTCAGTTTTCGGGTCATACACACAATGGTCAGGTATTCCCTTTCTCATTAGTGGTGGAGACTATTTTTGAAAATCCGTATGGAATGATTCAAAAAGGAATGACAAAAATATATGTTTCTTCGGGCCTTGGTATTTGGGGTGGCAAATTTAGATTGGGTACACAATCAGAATATGCTGTATTTGATATAATTCATAAACAATCATAAAAACGTAAAACGTTATGACTGTATATTTCTATGCACTATTTGTGCATCTGTCCATAAACATTTTTATCTTTCGAAAAGGAATCATACTTTTAGAAGAAAAGAAAACGTGGCGTGCTATATTTGCATCTGTTTTCATATTAGAGTTTACGCTATATCTTACAGGACTTCTTCTTTACCCCATTCTTCCAATGAGTATAGTAAGGCTCCTTTGGTTGATGGGGTCAACTTGGATGGTCTTCATTTTCTATATGACTATATTGTGGTTGTTTATCGACGTTGTGGTCTTTCTCAATAAAAAGAAACCCCTCTTGGGGACTTATATCAATCACAATCCTCGCACTTCGGGAGCTTTCTTCTTTGCGTTCACCACAGTGTCAATTGCAACTATTATGTATATGGGAAATNNGGCCAGTGGTAACACAAAAAGAAATCACAGTTGAGAAAAGTGCAGGCGATATTTCTTCTATGCGGATAGCCGTAGTGAGTGATATTCATCTAGGATATTTAATAGACAGACGATATGCGAAAAAATATGTCGATTTAATATTGGAGCAAGAACCTGATTTGGTGCTATTCGTAGGAGATATAATAGACGCAGAGATTGCACCCATTGTTAATCAGAAAATGGAGGAGGAGTTCTTGAGATTAAAGCCTCGTTATGGTGTATACTCTTGTACGGGAAATCATGAGTATCGTTATGAGGCTGAAACTAAAATAAAGTGGTTGAACGATGAAGCCAACATCAAAATGATTAGAGACTCTGCTGTATTAATAGACTCTTCGTTTTACATTGTAGGAAGAGAGGATTATGTGAATCCCGAGCGCGATAGTCTCGAATCAATACTTGAAAATGAAAACGTGGACAAATCATTCCCCATGATTGTTCTCAACCACACACCCGACAATCTGGTTGAAGAGATGGAAAATGGAGCAGACATTGCTCTATATGGACACACACATGATGGACAAGTTTTCCCTTTCAATATCTTTACACGTATGGTATTTGAAGTATCTAGGGGATATAAGAAGAAAGAAAACACTCACGTATTTGTAAGTTCTGGTGTTGGACTATCGGGGCCCCAATATAGAATTGGCACTAAGTCGGAGATTGTAGTGTTGGATGTAACGTTCAGTGACAATTGATGTACTATAAGAAACTCACCACTTTTTCTAATTGAACTCCGTTCGAGCCTTTAATGAGGATACAATAATCGGACAAAGGATGGGCTGTTAGCTTTTGAATTAAATCACCTACATTATCGTAAATTGGATAGTCAGTTGACAACTGCTTGAAAGAACTTCCCACCAAATAAACCTGGGTAAAAGAGTATGCCTCGATGAGGTCAACAAGTTGTTGATGTTCTGCTTGGCTCACCCCACCCAATTCTCTCATTTCGCCAATTATTAACGCTTTTGGCGAAAGCGGATAATTGACAAAGTTATCCAATGCCGCTTTCATGCTGGTTGGGTTGGCATTATAAGCATCGATGATGAGCGCATTCTTCTCGGTGGTCTCAAACTGTGAACAACTATTCTTAGGAATATAAGTTTCTAAAGCATCGTTGATAAATTCAGAGTTGATGCCAAAGAAGCTACCAATAGTAATTGCTGCCAAAGCATTGTCCATATTATAGTCGCCCACTAAATGAGTTTTTACATGATGTTTTTTCTCAAAAAACTGCCATTCAAACTCCAAGTATGGATAGTTTGAAATAATTGATCCTGAGACAAACAAAGATTGATTATCTATTCCATATTCATTCATATCCATTTTATGTAGAAGACTCAAAGCATCTTTCAATGAACTGTTGACAAATGCTTTCCCATTGTTTTGCTCCAGATAATCGAAAAGCTCCGTCTTTGTTTTCACAATATTTTCAACAGAACCAAAACCCTCTATGTGAGCTACTCCTATGTTTGTGATTAGTCCAAAGTTGGGCGCTGCTATTTCGCACAACTCTTTAATATCACCTCTGTGACTCGCACCCATTTCGATCACAGCTATTTCATGCTCTTTTGTCATAGACAACAAAGTGAGGGGTACTCCAATATGATTGTTGAAGTTGCCTTGCGTGTACAACACCTTGAACTCTTTGGACAACACAGCAGCTACCAATTCCTTAGTCGTAGTCTTTCCGTTTGTTCCAGTGATAGCAATAACAGGAGTTTTGAATTGGTTACGATGATGATTGGCAAGCTTTTGCAAAACTGTGAGCACATCATCTACCACGATGATGTACTCAGGTCTTGCTTTATCTTCATCCCATTCGTCCACAACAGCATAGGAACATCCTTTTCCGACTGCCTCTTCTGCATACTTGTTGCCATTGAAAGTGGGCCCTTTGAGAGCAAAAAACATTGCCCCATCGGGACATACCCTCGAATCGGTAGTTATAACTGGATGCTGTTTGTATATATTATATAGTTCTGGAATGAGCATAAAAGTTCTTGTTTCTATTTTACGTTTAGTTTAGCAGCAATTGTTTTTGGCAATGCGTTTTTGTTAATAACAATGCTCAATGTTTTATAACTTACAAAAGCTTCAGAAGCATACCACAAACCGTTGTATGGACCAGTTTCGCCCCATGAGTTCTTTACCATATAATACTTATTACCTTCTTGGTCTTTGGCAATTCCATAAATATGCATACCATGGTCGTCAGTTGTTTGATAGTTATCAAAACCAATTTGACGCACTTCCTGGGTGATTGTTTTTTCTTTCAGAATTTCTCTTCCAATCTTGCTTCGAACTTCATTTGTTCTTTCGCTTGCACTCAAGCCTAACCAATGAGCTTGATCACTTCCTGCATTTTCAGATGATTCCAAATCAGGAACTATTGCAATACCACTACGTGTGAAACCTACTTCGCTCACATCGGTTGCCCAAGCAACAGTGTATCCATTCATAAGAGCATTGTCTATTGATTCGATAAAGTCGTCCAAGGGCAAGTTGTATGAATGAGCCCAGCGCCAGTTGTCAGGAACTTCTACTGGAAATGTTGTGTAGAAATCGTGGTGCGTGAAAGAGCTCAAAGAAATGTAGTTATCTGATTTTAATCCTAAATGCGCAGCATAACTTTGAGGTGAGAACGATGTGCCCTCTTGTGTAAAGTTTGCAGGTACCTCTCCAGAATAAGCATCTAAAATACCCGTAAATCCTTTGAACCAAACAGGTGATAAGGTTTTATTTTTGTTCTCTATAACTGCATCCATATATCCTTTCAATAGATGGTCTATTTCGCCATGTTTATGGTTTTCTTCTCCATACATGAGTCCTTGATATTCTTTTAGAGGAACAACACCATATTCATCAATTGTTTCAACTACATCGGCAAACGAACCACCTGCAGAAAAATTAAGACTTCCATGGAGACGGGCATACTTCTTTGCTTGATCTTCATAGTTACGTCGTACAATGTACATTTCTGACAGGTCATGTTCACCTTTCCCCATCTTCAATAACTCTGACTCCAAAAAACTAACACCTGCAAAGCTCCAACAAGTACCCGAGTTGGCTTGATTCTTAATACTGGTAATTGGGTTTTCTTTTACTACTGTAAATTTATAACTCTCAGTATCGGTTTGTGCTTGCGAAAAAAGCGACGTCAATAGCATACTTGCTACCAAAAACAATTTACTCATGATTTTTATTTAAAATAATTATGTTTGATGAAAATAAATTTCTCGTTTTGTATGATTGAATTATTGTCAGCACTTTTCGGGTAGAAGAATACGATTGCCAATAAGTTCTCAATAGACAAAACTACATATTTTTTGGGAGAATATGATATTGAAGATTAGTTTTTTGTACAAGGATTAGATTATAGTGTAATAAAACTTACAACAAACACTATTTTTTTTGCAATGACAAACTATTAAAAACATTTGGAGATGTGCTGTAGCATATTTTTGCGCAATCAACATAATCAAGTGGAAACAATTGCAAACTCTAATTACAAAAATGCTCATACCCGAAAACACTTTTATGTTCTGCATGTTAATAGAGTTATATATTTCAGATTCGTTTAAAGTAATATTAAAGCATAGCTCATTATGAAAAAGTATAAGTCACCAAAAAGTAAAAGTAAAGTAAAAAGATACATTGTTGTTTTTTTAATTCTTGCACTCGGAGTGTTTGTGTTCGTGCGATATTACTTCGTGTTTGGGACAGGAGTAAAATCTGGGGAACTCAATTATTTGGTTCACAAAGGTGTTGTTTTCAAAACATACGAGGGGAAATTAATTCAGACAGGATTCAGGGCAGACAAACCTGAGGGATTTCAATCCAATCAATTTGAATTTTCGGTTGCCGACAAAAAGATTGCCGAAGAACTGATGCTAGCAAGTGGTAAAAACGTACAACTTCACTACAAAGAGTATTTTGCACCTATCCCTTGGCGTGGTTTCACTGAGTTTATTGTAGATAGTATAATCTCTGTGGATGATGCTAAGCCAAACCCCACTTTGCCCTATAACAGTTTACCCTGATTATCAATTGTGAATATATACATATCTTACAATACTCCTCGCTAAAATTGAGTCAATAATTATGTGTTGTGAGGGGCAAAGAAATCACATACAATGGAGATGTTATGACCAAGTTCTTTATTTTTTCCCATCTTCAGATTTCTTCTCATCTTCTTTTTTTGCTTTCTCTCTTTTCTTCTTTATAATATCCAGCTCTTCGTCAGTAGTAAACTGAGATGGATTGAAATCATATACGTTCTGATTTATATGATCCTCTTTACTTTTTCCATTCTTCTTGTTAGTTGGTTTATCTTCTTTTTTCATCATTGCAATTTTTTATAGTATTCCTCACCCAATATAACGCACAGCAATGAGATATGTTTGCAAAACTCCTTGACCCCAAAAGTGAGAATATTCTTCATGCAAAGAAGAAAAGCAAAGTTCTATTATTCAAATTATCACACAACAAATTCTTCATTTCCATAGGTTTTCTTAGTTCATTATTCTAATATTACTTTATCTTTGTAAGTAATTCACTTATCTCATAAGACTTAATTCATAATAACTTAATCCTTCAAAAGTTGAAACGATGAAAATGAAGACGAAAATCCTAGTTACTTTGATGGCTCTGATTAACCTCTCGATCAATGCACAAAAACAAGAGAATCGCTATGCAGAAATCACAAATCCAAAATTGGTAAACATCAACAAGCTACCTCCTAGAAGTAGTTTCTTTTCGTTTACCAACGTAAGTGATGCAAAAGAGGCATCTTTCTCATCAAAAGGGAGCAAAGCCTTACTACTTAATGGCACTTGGAAGTTTCACTACACCGAAAACTTTAGTGACCGACCAATGAAAGATTTTTACAATATACAATTTGATGCACAATCGTGGAAAGATATTCAAGTTCCTGGTAATTGGGAAGTGCAAGGTTTTGGTACTCCCATTTATGTGAATGCAACTTATGAGTTCACCTCTCCTGGTTTTCCACCCTATTGGGATAAGCCTAATCCTCCGCTTGTTCCAGAAGAATTTAATCCAACTGGCACTTACCGTAAGGAATTTGAGATCCCTCAGTCGTGGCTCGGACAAGAAATCATTTTGAGTTCTGATGCTACAAAAGGTGTAGCTTATTTCTATTTAAATGGTCAGTTTTTGGGAATGACCAAAGATGGCNNTTGATCTAACGGATTTGGCTGTTGTGGGTAAAAATGTTCTGTCTGTTCAATTTCACCGTTTTTCTGATGCAAACTATTTAGAATGTCAAGATTTTTGGCGCTTAAGTGGATTCGAGCGTGATGTATATGTGTATGCACGTCCAAAACTTCATATTGAAGACTTTTTTGCTAAAACTCCGCTTGATGCAACCTATCAGCATGGCGAGTTTAATCTAGATGTGGATGTGGCAAACAACAATGCCTCTAAAGATTTCGAACTATCATACCAACTAATTGATGCAACCAACAATGTGGTAGCTGAAGAGACAAAGCAGGGCAAAGGAACTGACAACAGCAACATCAAATTCTACAAGCAAATTGCAGATGTGAAAAAATGGTCAGCTGAAGAGCCCAATCTATATACATTGGTGCTTGAACTGAAAGATGGTAATGGACAATCGGCAGAAGCCACCAGTATTAAAGTTGGTTTTAGAACTGCCGAAGTAAAAGACAAGCAGTTTAAAATTAACGGACAACCAGTATTGGTGAAAGGGGTGAACATACACGAACACAATGAACTCACTGGACACTACGTTACAGAAGAGTTAATGCGCAAAGACTTTGAGCTTTTCCGCAAATACAATGTAAATACAGCACGCACATCGCATTATCCTCAACCCGAAATGTTTTATAAGTTGGCCGACGAATATGGTATTTATGTAATTGACGAAGCCAACATCGAGAGCCACGGAATGGGTTACAGTTTGAGTAAAGGTGGCACATTGGGTAATGATCCTCTTTTCTTGGAAGATCATATGAACCGTACTATAGGAATGGTTGAAAGAGACAAGAATCATCCTTCTGTTGTTACTTGGTCACTGGGGAATGAAGCAGGAAACGGAATCAACTTTTATGAAACCTATTTATGGATTAAAAAGAGGGACCCTTCACGCCCTGTTCAATATGAACGAGCAGTATTGGAATTCAACACAGATATCTTCTGTCCCATGTATCATCTGCCCGAGGCAATTGAGAAATATGCGCAAAACCCAAATGCTGACCGTCCACTCATTTTGTGTGAGTACGCACATGCCATGGGAAATAGTCTGGGCAACTTTACAGATTATTGGAACTTGATCCGTAAATATCCATTACTGCAAGGTGGATGCATCTGGGATTGGGTGGATCAAGGTCTTGTGGAGAAAGATAAAAACGGAAAA
>DENY01000118.1 GCA_002359825.1 Bacteroidales bacterium UBA2632 | reverse complement strand
AAGTAATCATCCGTATAAAAAGGATTGAACGAAATGGGGTTCTCTTCCGTGTAGGTGATATAAATTCCATCATCACCATTGGTTTTACGGTTGATAAGTGAGCAAAGTCCTTGGTAAGAATTACCTGTATCAACCATAAGCACATNNCATGCGCTCCCTGTTCGTAATATTGGCGCACCATGTGATTGGTAAAAAAGGACTTTCCACTTCCTGAGGGACCTAAAATAAATTTGTTGCGGTTTGTTATTATGCCACGTCTCATCGGCAAATCCGAAATATCTAAATGAAGGGGTTTTCCGGTGAGACGATCTACCATCTTAATTCCAAAAGGGGAGGGCGAACTTTTGTAGTTGGTCTCTTCACAGAAGAAACACAACGCAGGTTCGATAAAAGTGTAAAAACTCTCTTCGGAAGGAAAGTCCGCACTGTTTCCCGGCATAGCTGCCCAATAAAGCGTAGCAGCATCCACCGTGTTGTGGCGAGGTTTACACTCCATCAGTGCCAATTGACTGCCCACATCGTTTTTAATGTGTTTGAGTTCTTCCCGGTCGTTGCTCCATGCCATAACGTTGAAGTGAGCACGAATGGAAGTCAATCCTTGTGAATGTGCTTCGTTAAGGTATTCTTGTATCCACGCTTCATTGATTTGGTTGGAGCGACTGTACCTACCCAAAGAGTGCATATTGCGACCACTCTTTTCAAACTTTTGAAGCAGGTCATCGCTGTTATCAATAAACAGGTATTGGTTGTAAATATGGTTGCACGTTAAAAGTAATCCTACCGGAGCAGCAAAGGAGAGACGGCAATCGGAACGATCCGTAGAAAGTTTTTCATAACGACTATCGGTACTCACCCGAGCTGGCAAATCATCTGTATCCGAAAGGGTGTGCACAGAGAGGATATTATCCCCGATACGTACTTCATTTGTTCCAAAGGCAATATCTTCGAGCGCAGTATGCTCATCTGAGCACAGTGAAAAGTAGCGTTCCAACAATCCTTTCTGCAGGTTGGTACCAACAATTTCATCGGTAGAAAGTCTTTTCATGGATAGGTAGCCGCTGTCGTTAATAATACGCTCGAATTGATCCACGGTTTCCAGAAAACGCACAATGGTTTCTTTTTCTTTCACTTCTTTGGGTACAACTGTTCCACGACAAAGTGTCGAAAAATTGCTTTGCACTAGCATGCGCTTTTTGGTTGTTTTGGTCAAATAAAGGTAGCAGGAGTGATTTAAAAACGGGCGTTCGTTGAAATGCCGTTCAAAGGAACGGGATAAAAAACTCAGTGCATCCTTTTGAATATCGGGTTGATAGTTTTCTTTGATAAACCAATCCTGTTTGTGCACGATGGTATAATCGGGCAATACCCTTACGGCTTTGTGCCAGGTAGAATGAATGGCATCGTATTCATCACTGGTCACAGTAAATAGTTCAGGCAGTTCCACCTGAAACGCAATGGTGATATCTGCATCTTTACTGACGATGCAATTGTTTTCAATGGCCAAGAGCGGAAACCTGTTTTCCAGTGTGGTGACTTTATTTTTGTTTCTCATCTGCGGATTGTCTTAAAAATATTCTTCACACTTTTACGGTTCAAAAGGAAACGAGGATGATTCTTGCGAGCACCTGCTTTCATCAATCCATGCTCACCGTATTTGCGGTTGAGCGAAAATGTTTGCCACACTATCAGTGTTGCACCCAAGATGCCCAACCCAATACAGATGTACTGATTTAACCCTATCATATAAAGCACAACCACAAGGATAAACATCCCCAGTAATCCCCCAGCAAAGATGAAAAGGTATTGCGCTTTGAGTCCTTTAAACTCCACACTGCGCCCGATTCCTTTATTAATTTCAAATTGTTTCATCGCTTATTTTTCTTCTTTTCGTTATTTCTTACAAGAAGAAAGAGCGTAAAATTGTAGCTGCCACGATCAAAAAGATACATGCACCAAACCACGAAGCAGCAGTTTTGGAAGTATCGGGATCACCTGAGCTGAATTTGCCATATACTTTTACTCCACCGATTAATCCCACTACTGCACCAATGGCATAGATAAGCTTGGTGGCAGGATCAAAATAACCTGTTATCATTTCCGTTGCTCGGGTAATACCGGTTGTACCATCTCCTTGTGCGAGGACTTCATAGACGGCAAGCATAAATAGCATTGCTGCGAGATAGATTCTTTTATAAGTCATAATGTTGATTGTTTAGAGCCGAAAATGAATTGTTGATTCATTAACGGTGGTTTATAATTGGATTCATTAATATTTACAGGTAATCGTATATGTCAAACGCTTTATTTTGTTCAGCTGATGACGTGTGTATCTTTTCTTCTTTCACCTCTTTTTCTTGCGCATAAATTCTTTCTTGCCATTTCACCAGTAACGCTTTACTTTTTGGTGCATACGCCGCTAACATCTTTTTGGCAAAATCACTGCCCTCTATTTTGGTGAACGTAGCAAAAGCTGTATCCTCTTCTTTTTGGTCTGAATCACTATTTATCAGAAACTGATTCAGAGAATGTACCTCTTTGTGTAAGACACTTTTCGGATTGATGATAACTGCATCGTTGAACATAGCGTTCACTTCGTCCATCTCTTCAGCGGAGATAGGATCTTCTAATTCCAACGGGTCCAACTCTTCAAATTCATCTGAGTCAAGGTCCATATTGTCGTTCTCATCAGGAGGCGCCTGTTCTTTTTTTTCGCTTTGCAAAGCAAAAGTAACAGAAGAATCAATTGGTTTTAATTCTTGTCGTTCACTGTCGGTTCTTGTCTTTTCTTGTCGTTTAGAGATGCCCATAATATTTGGAACAGACGATTTCCTGCTCTTTTCCACCTTTTTTTTGGGATCATCTTTCAACATTTCCTTAAGCTGTATGATTATCTTATGCTGATAATGAATTGTCAGCGTTAAACAGATAATAATAAGCAGCAGTATGGCAACAAAAGTGTTCATAGGTTGGTAAGTGTTTGCTTACGGATATTTTTAGCCGTTGATTTATTGATCAGCTCTTTATATTCATGGAGATGATGATTGAGAATGTTCTCAATTAATCCGGTCAACGTTGTGGTTCTGCCTGTATCCTCTAAAACAGCTCGCAAATGGTTCAATGTCTTACGGTGTATACTAAAATTGGATCTGTCAGTAAATTTTATCGGTTGCAAANNTGCAAGAACAAAGAGCTGTATCGTTCCATATCCATACCCACTTCCTGTTCAATATTATTTGGTTCATATCTCTCCTTATTGTTCTCCGATTTTATTTCTTTGTTTGGCACTTCGTTTGAGGTAAGTGGCAAACTATCCAGTGGATCTTCCGAAGATATAGCTTTATGTGTGGGTGTGAGGGGACGACGATTAAATCCTTTCGATACCATCTCTTTCATCAAATTTTCGTCAATTTTTCTTTTAGCCATACTATTCTATTCGTTAATGATTTGTGTAATTTCAAAAGCCAATTCTTCAATGTTACTCCCTTTGAGCAGTCGTTTATCGGGAGGGTAATAGGTAGAACGAAAAACAGCACCGTCATTGTGGGTTGCTTCTTTGTTAAACCGTACACTATTGGGCAAAAAAGTGGCAAGCACGACAAACCCCTCTTNNAAAAAGACAGACTTTTTTAAGTGGCATATCTGTTTTCATTACGCCATAATCACGCAGCAGTTGTACATAGCTCAATGCACTTTCGAGCGTTTGCATATCAGGAAAAATTGGAGAAAAGATATAATCCAATTCCAAACTCAATGCCAATACTCCGGGAACATCAATACTGCCCGGTAAATCAAAGAAAATAATATCGGGTGCATCGATACTTATTTGAATCAACCTCTCAGCTTCGAGAATGGCTGTTTCTGCGGTAGCTGCAATGATAGGATAGGATTTACGTCCCAACTGCTTAAAATGATCAGTTGCCACTTCCATCTTTTGAGGATTTCCTTCCAATTCCTGCCTGTCTCTTTGTCGCAATCCCAACACACTGTGCTGCGGATAATCACAATCAATTACGCCCAGATGATACCCGTGTGTGTAATAGAGGAAACTTGCTAATAGTGTTGTTATGGAACTTTTCCCGACTCCTCCTTTTTGTGCACCAATACCGATAAATTTTGTCTTNNATTTTTGTTTAGTTATTTATTATAGCTTCTATCTATAGTTGCATAAGTGTATTTATGCATATATGAATGTGCGTATACTTGCATTCGTGCATATCTGCATTTATGTATATATTCTTTTGTGCGTGAGTGCAATTATACATACGTGCATTTGTGTAATTATGTGTGTATCAATTTATGCATTGCTACTTGCAAATAAACAGAGAATTTATACACGTTTCTACTGTGTGTCGTCTATCGTCGCTTATAGTCATTGTATGTCGCATAAAACCCTGTCAATAGAGACGTTAGAACTACTTAACTTTGCACCATCGACTTTAAAGCAGAACATACGCAACCTAAAAAACGAAAATCTACGCTATGCTGAAAAGCTCCGCTTTCTNNGGTCTTTGGCTGACAAAATGCTTTTGGCAGACAAAGACTCCTTGCCCCTAAGGTCGGGGAGACGGTATTGCTCCAAAGTCGCAACACCAATAAAAAAGTATCAATTAAAAAAGATGTTGAACATGAACAGCGTTAAAAAAACAGACAAGAAAGAAGTTAGAACTTCACGTTTAAGAGGNNCTCTTGCCCCGGCGATTTATCGTTATACCATCCGATTTACAGGAGAAGAATACGATCGCTTTTTGCATCTTTTCGAGCAATCGGGAATGAAACGCAAGAGTAGTTTTATCCGCAAACGGATATTTTTAGAACCCTTTAAAGTAATAACCATTGACAAAGCAGGCGTTGATTATTACAACAAGCTTACAGAAACTGTTGCACTTTTCCGTTCTCTGGGAGTTAATTACAACCAAGTGGTAAAAATGATGCACACCCGTTACTCGGACAAAGTAGCCTGGACATTACTTGAAAAATTGGAACTGATCACCTCTGAATTGATGGAAGTTGGTAACGAAATCAAAACGCAAAATGAAGCATTCAAACAATGGTTGCAAAGATAGGCGTGAGCAATAAGCTTTACGGAGTGCTTGCTTATAACTTTGAGAAGATCAAAGATAAGGAGGCAAAAGTGTTGGGTGTATCTCGATTAAGTATTACTGAAGATGGAACCACGACATTACAACAAGCATTGGCAGATTTTCAGATGCATCTGCCCCAAGATATTCGCACCAAAAAGCCCATTATCCACATTTCGCTCAATCCACATCCGGACGACAAATTAAGTGATGAACAAATGGAAGCAATCAGTCGGGAGTATTTGGATAAATTGGGCTATGGTAACCAGCCCTATATCATTTTCAAACACGAAGATTTGGCACGGGAACATATTCATATTGTTTCCCTGCGTGTAGATGCAACAGGGAAGAAACTAAACGATGCTTTTGAACACCGAAGAAGCAAGGAAATTACCAATGAATTGGAACAGAAGTATCACCTGATTGTTGCCAATGATCGGCAGCGAACAACGTTCGACGAAGTACGCAAAGCTGACATTAGCAGAGGCAATATTAAAAAGCAGCTTGCGGGTATTGTACGACCACTGGTGAAGAACTACCAATTCCAATCATTGGGTGAGATGAATGCACTGTTATCTCTTTACAATGTTACTTCGGAAGTGGTCAAAGGAGAACATCGGGGAAAGTCTTACACTGGACTGCTCTATTTTATTACGGGCGCAAATGGAGAGAAAGTGTCGGTTCCCGTTAAGTCATCTCGCATCGGAAGAGACGTAGGTTTTGCTGAACTATCCAAGAAATTTGAAAAAGATAAAATGGCCTTAAAAGTTGGAAAACCGAACTCAAAAACGGCACAATACATTCGAGAAGTAATGCAAGAAAATCCGAACAGAAGTGCTTTTATTGAAAAATTAAAATCAAAAGAAGTAGATGTAATAATTCGAGAAAACGAAGCAGGACGTATATATGGGGTAACCTTTATCAACCACGCAGAAAAATCAGTACAAAACGGTTCTCGCTTTGGAAAGAACTTTTCAGCCAATGTGTTTCATGAATATTTTAATGGTTCAGGAATAAATCCATTTGACAATCAAGAAAAACTATCAAAAGAGAATTTACAACAACAATCTTTTAAACAGGAACTTACACCATCAAAACCTTCGGATGAAGAAACAGAAACATTGCTCGAAGCGCTCTTGCCCGATGATTTAGAGAACCTAATTGAATTGACTGCGCATGGAGTTGATTACAAAGAGTTGGCATTTCAGCGAAAGATGCGCCGACTCCATTCAGGAAAGAAGAGAAGAAGAAAACGATAAATAAAACCGTAAACAAAGAAACAACTATGCAAAACGAAGACGATTTAAGAGGTTTGGCAAAGACCATGGAGTTTATGCGCGCCATCAGTATTTTATTTGTAGTCATTCACTGTTATTGGTTTTGTTANNTTAATCAGTGGAATATAACGATTGGAACTTTAGACAAGATTTTGACAAACTTTCAACGCACAACTGGCCTGTTTTCGCTACCGTTATGGACGAAATTGTTTAGCATTCTGTTTTTGGCGTTGTCTTCTTTGGGTACAAGGGGAGTGAAAAATGAAAACATATCGTGGCGTAAAATCTCTGGAGCTTTAGGAACAGGCATACTCTTTTTTTTCTTCAACTATTGGATTCTAACATTACAATTATCAACAGAAACAATTGCAGCATGCTATATCTTCACCCTATCAGTGGGTTATATTTTCTTATTAAAAGCAGGATTATGGATTAGTCGCATATTGAAAAACAACCTGATGGAGGATGTCTTTAATATAGAGAATGAAAGCTTTGCACAAGAAACGCGATTAATGGAAAACGTCTATTCTATAAATTTGCCTACCCGGTTTTATTATCAGAAGAGATGGCAAAAAGGCTGGATTAACGTTGTCAATCCTTTTCGGGCAACCATTGTACTGGGTACTCCAGGCAGTGGGAAATCCTACGCTGTAATCAATAACTACATCAAGCAGCAAATAGAAAAAGGATTT
>DENY01000115.1 GCA_002359825.1 Bacteroidales bacterium UBA2632 | reverse complement strand
GCTCTTTTTTTGCACCCTTGGTTTGCCAAAAAACTCTTTTTTAAAAACTTGCCGTCACCATTATTGGAAAATGATCTGAAGGGAAATGCCCATAATGCATATCATTGAGTACACCATACTTTTCGATTGTGATGTTGGGAGTTACCCAAATATAATCTATACGGTTTTTCATAGGTGCATTCAGATTGAATCCATTGAATGTCCCCACTGTTCCATAGGGTTTGCTCTCAGAAATGAGGTAGGAGTCTTTCAAGATGTTGGCATCATAAATAATTTGAATGGGTTCGTCATTGGGTGAAGCATTGAAGTCACCTACCGCAAATGTAGGCAAATCACCAGCAATTTCTTTTATTTTTGATAGCAACAATAGTGATGAATTGCGACGAGCTTCTTTTCCCTGGTGATCGTAGTGCATACTGAAAACGAAAAACTCTTTACCCGCTTCTTTGTCTTGAAACTTTGCCCAAGAGCATACTCTGCGTATATTAGCATCCCAACCATATGAGGGTTTATCTGGTGTTAGAGAAAACCAAAAGTCACCATTGTCAAGCACATCAAACTTATCTGTTTTGTAAACAATGGCTGAATGCTCACCTTTATTTAAACCATCGTCTCTACCACCACCGACATAGGAATAGCCTCCAGCTTCAGTAATGTCTAATAGCTGATGTTGGAATCCTTCTTGTGTACCCATGATGTCGAAGTCGTGAAAGCGAATTAATCCGTTTACATTATCTTTTCGGTGTTCCCAACCATCCAAGCTGTCTCTNNATGCCATTGTGATAAATAAAAATGAGAGAGTGAGAAAGAATAATTTTTTCATAGTTGTATAATTTTGTTTTGGTAGTTTTGTTGTTTAAATAGAAATATAACCGATATTCCGTTTTACCTCAAAAGAATATCTCTGATAATTTTCATTTCTGCATGCTCGTTGAGTTTGTCAATAAGGTTTTGTTTATTCATCATTAGTTCGGCACGCAATACCGATGATTTGAGATAAACTATTAATACTCCTCTGTTGAAGTATATGTTGGAAGTGTACATGGCGACACCTTCTCCCAACATTTCTTTCCACGCTCTGATGACACGTTTCTCTGCAATCTTTGATTTTAATTGGGTCTCGTTATTCATATACTCTTTCAGTATGCTCCCTATATCTCTTGCGTTTCGTTTAATCATTGTTTGTGTGTTCTTGTATTTATAATTTGTCCATTTGTTTTATTACACCATTTTCAACAGAATAGAGGTGATAGTTATCATTGAATGGGTGCAAAATTCTGTCCAGCGATTGACGATTGGTATCGGAGATAAATATCTGTCCAAAATCGGGACCTGAAACCAGTTTAATAATCTCTTTTACGCGCGTTTCATCCAATCTATCAAAAATATCATCCAACACAAGTAGGGGAGTTGTATTGCTTTTATTCGCTAAGAATTGGAATTGTGCCAACTTCAGTGATACAAAGAATGTCTTTTTCTGCCCTTGCGAACCATCCTTCTTTATGGGAAATTCGTCTATCAGCATATCCAATTCATCTCGATGAATACCCACTGTAGTATGCCCAAGGATCATGTCACGCTTGCGTGCATCCATCAGTCGTTCTTTGAAACTGCAATCTGCAAGTTGTGACGAGTAATTGAGAGAGACTCTCTCTTTGGATTGACTGATCGTGCTATAAAACTGATGAAAGATAGGAGTAAGTTCTTGAATAAACAAATTTCGCTTCTCGAATATGGCTTCGCCCTCTTCTATCATCACTTCTTCCCAAAGTTCTAAAAGACTTTTGTCTACAGCCTCAATTTTGAGTGTGGCATTGCGTTGCTGCAACGCGTTGTTGTAGCGTACCAAGGATTGCAGATATGGTTTGTCGAACTGTGAAATGGCCACGTCCATAAAAAGACGTCGCTCTTCGCTACCACCCATAATTAGATCATTATCGGCGGGCGAAATCATTACCAGCGGAATGAAGCCAATGTGAGCAGAAAGTTTGTCGTACTGTTTTTTATTTCGTTTAAATTGTTTTTTCTGTCTGCGCTTGAGAGCACATGAAATCTCTTCCTCATTACCTGTTGCAAATTCATACGTCCCCTTTATCATACAAATATCGGCATCGTGCATGATTACTTGCGAATCGATAGGGTTGGAATGACTCTTACAAAACGAAAGATAATATACAGCATCCAGCAGATTGGTTTTCCCCATGCCATTGTCGCCCAAGAAACAATTAATCTTGGGCGATAAGGTAAGTTCCACCTCAGGTAGGTTTTTGTAGTTGAGAATGGATAGATGCTTTAATATCATATTGAGTTGCAGAAATGTCTGTTTTTGTTTAATCGGCTATAAGAAGTTCTTGTAGTTCATCGGGCGTGATATTCATGTTTAGTTTCCCTTGGTGCGCAAAAGCTATGCGACCTCTTTCTTCGGATACGATAATCACTTTTGCATCGGTTTCTTGTGAAATGCCCAAACCAGCTCTGTGGCGTAGTCCCAAATGTTTTGGAATATTTGGGTTTTGAGAAACTGGCAATATACAGCCAGCAGCTCTAATTTGTTTGCCAACAATTATCATCGCACCATCGTGCAAGGGGCTATTTGTGAAGAATATATTTTCGATTAATCGGGTTGAGATGTCAGCGTTAATTATTTCACCTGTTTGTTCATAAAGACCCAATTGTATATCTTCTTGAATTACTATTAAAGCTCCCACTTTTTCTTTTGCCATATTCATACATGCAAAAACGATGGGGGTGATATGCGAAATATCCTTTTCATTGTTGTTTTGCGGGAAAATTATTTTGGTAATAAACTTCCATCCTTTGCGTGGTCCCAAAGACATGAGAAAACGTCTAATCTCGTCTTGAAATAGAATAATCAGCACGATGAACCCAACACTCACAAATTTATCAAGAATTGCTCCCAGCAAAGACATTTTAAAAACTTGAGTCACCAGAATCCAGAGGGTTAAAAATGATGCAATTCCAATAAACAAAGGCTTAGTGCCCGATATTTTAACCAATCGATAGGCATAATACATGAGTAAGGCTACCAATAAAACATCAATCAGGTCTTTTATTCCAAAATGTTCGAGCATAAGTGTGTAGTGTATTTATTTATATAAATCTTTCTGGTGTGTAATTGTTCAACTTGCCAGTTAGTTTTACACACTCTATTGCTTGTTTCACATCGTGCACTCGCAAAATGTTTGCTCCAGATTGCAGAGCATAAGTGTTTAAAACTGTTGTTGCGTTGAGACTTTCCTCCACATTTGTTTCAAGAAACCTGTATGCCATTGATTTTCTTGATATACCCACCAAGATGGGAGTCTCAAATATATGAAAATATTTGAGATGTGCCATCAATTCGTAGTTTTGTTCCAATGTTTTGCTAAATCCGAATCCCGGGTCAATAATAATATCATTAACGCCCAAACGGTTGAGATGAGCAATTTTCTCAGAGAAATAATAGATAATTTCCTCCATTAGGTTGTCGTAGTTTGTAAACTGTTGCATGGTTTGAGGTGTGCCACGCATGTGCATAAGTATGTAGGGCACATTTAGTTGGGCTACCGTTGCAAACATTTTTTCGTCTATTTGTCCACCCGAAATATCATTGATGATGGCAACGCCATATTTTTCGACAACTGTTTTCGCAACTTCCGAATAGAATGTATCAATGGAAATGATAGCATCTGGAAATTCACGCTGAATGAGTGCCAATGATGGTTCAATACGTTCTAACTCCTCTTTGTCGGTGNNTGTGTAGGGTAGAGGAAGGAGTAGTGGATTGTCCACCTATATCAATGATGCTTCCTCCTTGATTCAATATTTGTTGTACTCTATCAACAATCTCTTTCTCTGACTGTTTACGACTTCCTTTGTAAAACGAATCAGGAGTTATATTCACAATCCCCATCACCAGAGGGGTTGTCAAGTCTAATAAATTGCCTTTTATGTTGAGGGTTTGATTTTTCATTGTTACATCTCTTTGCCGCTATCCTCACTTGCTGGATAGTCGATATTGTAGTGAAGTCCACGGCTCTCTTTTCGCTGCATAGCTTGTTTTATAACTTCGTAGCTAACTTTAATGATATTGCGGAGTTCGCAAATGTCACGTGAAACAACTGACTGATGAAAAAGATCTTCAGTTTCCTTAAACAGTATGTCCAGTCTAATCAGTGCACGTTGTAACCGAAGATTGGAGCGCACTATACCAACATAGGATGACATGATTTGAGCTACCTCTTTCTCTGTTTGCGTAATTAGCACCATCTCTTCGGGTAGTGTAGTGCCTTC
>DENY01000151.1:342-7366 GCA_002359825.1 Bacteroidales bacterium UBA2632 | reverse complement strand
GCATCTTTGGGATGCTTACTATTTTTCAGAATGCTGAAATCTACTCCTATATTGAGAGACGAAGTTTGTTCCCACTTCAAGTTAGGATTCGCATTCTGTGATATATTGTAGGCAGTAAACCAATTTCCTGAATCATAATAAGAACCAGAACGGCCATACAATTCAAGGGTTTTGTAAGGATCGAGACCATCTTGATTTCCTGTCACACCATAACCAACACGTAGTTTAAGATCGCTAAGCCAGCTCACATCTTTCAAAAACTCTTCTTGAGATAACCCCCATGCTGCCGAAACGGATGGAAATGTTCCCCATTTATGATTGGATCCAAATTTTGAAGATCCATCCTGACGCAATGTTGCTGTTATCATGTAGCGTTCTTTGAATGCATAGTTTGCTCTTCCAAAGAAAGAAATTAACCGATACATGTTTTTTTCAGACAATACATCATCTGGTCTCAAATCTTGTCCAGACTGTAAGTCATTTGCTCCAAGAGAATTGGTTATGAAATATCGATTTTGAGCGTGTACTTTTTGATGGGTGTTTTCCTCCCATGAATAACCGGCCAGAACCGTAAACTTATGTTCGTTCATCAGTTTGAACTCATAGTTTAGAGTGGCTTCCAATAAATCTTTATCTCTTGTAAAAGCCTCTCTTTTTGCAAAACCTTTTGGGTCTCTTCCCGAATAGGTTTCACTGTGAGCATACTCTGAATAATCGAACGATTTACGCTGTTTATACAATGTCAATTTTCCAGTAAGGTCACTTGTAAAATCAAATTCAATATCACCGTTACCATAGAAATCTAAATTCTTAATGTCTCTGTTATTAAGTTCAATTTGACGTAGTGGGTTACCTTGCAACCATTCGGTTAAATCAAACCAAGAACCATCTTGGTTTTTCACAGGATATACGGGCAAGAAATTGGAAGCTAACACACTATTAGTTTTATTGCTTGGTGAAATATTACGCACATTCGCAACACCCGTTAATCCTATTTTAAGACGATCATTAATAGCACGTTGGCTAAATTGGAATCTAAAATTGATGTTTTCGTAACTATTGTCTTTCATAATTCCTTCCATATCCATGTAGTTTACAGATGCCCGATAATTATGAGCCGAACCACCACCAGAAAGCGAAAGAGAATGATTTTGCGAAATAGCAGTTCGCATTATTTGATCAAACCAATCGGTGTCTGCTCCATATTGATCAAATGCAGATGCAGTCGATTCAAGATTATTTGTTTTGACATAGTCACGCCAGTCTTGACCAGACATCATATCAGGTTTGTTGGCTACTGTAGAAACAGCCATATATCCATCATAGGAGATACGCTGTGCACTACCCGACCCTCTCTTGGTGGTAATAAGAATTACACCTCCTGCAGATCGAGATCCATAAATAGCTGCGGAAGAAGCATCTTTAAGAACTGAGATAGACTCAATATCTTGCGGAGCAACTGACGATAAGTCACCACCTGGCACACCATCAATAACGATAAAAGGACCATTGTCTTTTTGTAGTGTGTTGATGCCCCGTAAACGAATAATAGAATTGTCGTTCAGGTCACCACTTGTAGATGTGATAGATAGACCCGCAACTTTTCCTTGTAAAAGGTCAGCAGCATTTTGATTAGCACCTTTATTAAAATCTTTTTCGGTTACATTGGCTACAGAACCAGTAATTTCTCTTCGAGTTTGAGTTCCGTATCCAATAACTACAAGTTCATCCAAGCTTTTAGTGTCATCATTCAATACTACATTAATTATACTTTTACTGCCTACCAACACTCTATGTGTCTCATAACCAATATAAGAAAGTATTAAATGTGCTTGTGGTGAGGAAACTTCTAAAGAGAAATTGCCCGATAAATCTGTGACAGTTCCATTGTTTGTATTTTCCTCAAGTACATTCACTCCAATTAATGCTTGTCCTTCTTTATCTGATATAGTTCCTCTAACAGTTTTTGTCTGTCCAAGAATACTCAGCGTTGAAATAAAAGCAAACATAATGAGGAGTGCTTTTAAAAAAACAGATTTGACTTCATGTTTCATAATACATAATTTAGTTTATTAATGAAATTCTGATTAAATAAATAACGCGAGACTACAAATACAACAAAATATTTGTACTTATAGTTAATTTTCCCAAGTATTTAGAGATTTAACAATAAGCTATTTTCAATGAAAACATACTTTTTATATATGCAAGGGGCTATTTAATATTATGCGTAGCATTTGACTTATTCTACAAATAAATCTACACAGTCCATTTTCAAAACAATTTTATGAGTTTTGATTATTTCAAAATAGATTTCCACAACACTCAATCATAAAAGCAGAACTCATTTCTCTGCCAAATATTCAACAAAAAATGAAAATTTCTGCCATGACATGACTGACAAAACTGCACTTTTGTCAGTCATGTCATAATAAAACACTACTTTTGACCCTAAATAGTCATTTTTTACTTTTGGCACAGATTTCGCTATATACATAATTGGAAATACAATCGCTATTCAGCAAAGAGAGTAGAGTGATTAAAATATTTATATATTAACTAATTTATAATTTTTAAATAACATGAATATCAAACCATTGGCAGACAGAGTACTTTTGAGACCTGCTGCAGCAGAAGAAAAAACAGTGAGCGGGATTATAATACCTGACACAGCTAAAGAAAAACCTCTTAAAGGGGAAGTTATTGCAACCGGTGATGGAACCAAAGACGAGAAAATGGTCGTTAAAAAAGGTGACTCTGTGCTTTACGGCAAATATGCTGGAACTGAAATTGAGGTGAATGGCGAACAATTAATCATTATGCGCCAATCTGACATTTTAGGAATTTACGAATAAGAAGTTAAATCGATAAAAACATAGAATATATTATGGCAAAAGATATCAAATTTGAAATGGAAGCACGCGACCTTTTGAAAAAAGGGGTTGATGCATTGGCCGATGCAGTTAAAGTAACATTAGGTCCTAAAGGTCGTAATGTCGTGTTAGAAAAAAAATTCGGCTCACCATTAATTACAAATGATNNAAAGGTCGTAACGTAATTATAGATAAGCCTTATGGAGCTCCTCAAATAACCAAAGACGGTGTGACAGTAGCAAAAGAAATAGAATTGGAAGACAAATTCCAAAACATGGGTGCACAACTTGTGAAAGAAGTAGCATCAAAAACTAACGATGATGCAGGAGACGGAACAACTACTGCTACAATTTTGGCTCAGTCCATTATTGGTGTTGGTCTTAAAAACGTGACTGCAGGAGCAAATCCAATGGATTTGAAACGCGGCATTGATAAAGCAGTTTTAAAAGTAATTGAAAGCATTCGTTCACAAGCAACAGATGTTGGCGATGATCTTAAGAAAATTGAGAACATTGCTAAAATATCTGCTAATGGTGATGAAACAATTGGTCGCCTCATAGCAGAAGCAATGGAAAAGGTGAGCAAAGAAGGTGTGATAACTGTAGAAGAAGCAAAAGGTACCGAAACATACGTTGACGTTGTAGAGGGTATGCAGTTTGACCGTGGATATATCTCTCCTTATTTTGTGACTGATACAGAAAAAATGGAAGTTCAATTCGAAAGCCCATTAATTCTTATTCACGATAAGAAAATATCTACATTGAAAGACATGCTTCCAATTCTGGAAAAAGCTGTTGAAACAGGCAAACCTTTATTGATTATTGCAGAAGATATCGATTCTGAGGCATTAACAACATTAGTAGTTAACCGCTTACGTGGTTCGTTGAAGATTGCTGCAGTGAAAGCTCCAGGATTTGGCGACAGAAGAAAAGAGATGTTAGAAGACATTGCTATTCTTACTGGTGGTGTGGTTATTTCTGAAGAAAAAGGTCTTGCATTAGAAAGCGCAACCCTTGACATGTTGGGTAGTGCAGAAAAAATCACTATTGACAAAGACAATACTACCGTTGTAAACGGAGCGGGCGACAAGGATGCAATCGATAATAGAGTTGCTCAGATACGCGCACAAATAGAAAAAACTACTTCTGATTACGACCGCGAAAAATTGCAAGAACGTCTTGCTAAATTGGCAGGTGGTGTAGCTGTACTATATGTAGGAGCAGCATCTGAAGTGGAAATGAAAGAGAAAAAAGATCGCGTTGAAGATGCTCTTTCTGCTACTCGTGCAGCTGTTGAAGAAGGCACAGTACCAGGAGGTGGTGTTGCTTACATCAGAGCTATTGCAGATCTAGAAAACATGAAAGGCGACAATGATGATGAAACCACAGGTATCGAAATCATCAAACGTGCCATCGAAGAGCCATTACGTCAAATTATCGCTAACAGCGGTAAAGAAGGTGCTGTAATTGTTCAGAAAGTGCGTGAAGGAAGTGCCGACTTTGGATACAATGCCCGCACCGAAAAATTCGAAAACTTATACGAAACAGGCGTTATTGACCCTGCAAAAGTAACACGCGTTGCACTTGAAAATGCTGCATCAATTGCAGGAATGTTCTTGTCAACAGAGTGTGTTATCACAGATATCAAAGAAAACAATCCTGCTCCACAAATGCCAATGGGCGGAGGTGGAATGGGTGGAATGATGTAATTTACTCTACAAAGGTAAATACAATAACTACTTAACCTATTAGATAGGTTTATAGCGTACAACCGAATCACATGTAAAGTGTGTTAAGTTGTACGCTTTTTTTATTTCAACCTTACCAATAATTTCAACTCTCAATATTTAGACACACATATCTTTCAGTTCGTAAATACAATACCTTTAATTCAAAACTTAAATTAATGAGACACACTAAATATTGTCATCAAGAAGTAACATAAATGAAGAATATTATTGTATTTTTGTACTTCAAATTAACGCAATTCTATTTTTTAACTAATAAATTAAAGTTTACTATTTATGATTAAAAAAATCAGGTTTTTATTAGTAGCACTCATTATTTCTTCAGCTACTATATTGCAAGCACAAGTAACCACATCCAGTATGAGTGGGCGGGTTACTGACGCTGATGGAGCTGTGATAGGTGCAACGGTGGTTGCAACACACACACCTTCGGGAACAGTTTTTGGTGCCGTAACAAACATGGAAGGTCGCTTTAACCTTAATGGTATGCGTGTAGGCGGACCCTACTCCGTGGAAGTTACATATATTGGATATGGTACATACACAGCAAACAATATTACGCTGAGCTTGAGTGAAAACTATTCATTGAATGTTGTTTTATCTGAAGAAACAACATCATTAGATGAAGTAGTAGTTACAGCACTTCGTACAAAATTCTCTAATCAGAAAACTGGTGCAGTGACTAATATTACAAGCAGTCAGATAGATAATTTACCTACAGTAAGTCGTAGCATTATGGATGTTACGCGTCTTTCACCTTATGGTGGTAATGGTATGAGCTTTGGTGGTGCAGACGGTCGTTCGTCTAACTTTACAGTAGACGGAGCTAACTTCAACAATAACTTCGGACTGAGCAGCGGTCTTCCTGGTGGAGGCAACCCAATTTCTCTTGAAGCTATTGAAGAAATGCAGGTTGTTATCGCTCCATACGATGTGCGTCAAACCAACTTTATTGGTGGTGGTGTAAACGCTATTACAAAATCGGGTACAAATACCTTCAAAGCCAGTGCTTACGTTTTTCATAGAAATGAAAACTTACGTGGAGATGCTGTTAATCGCCAAGTAATACCAGGGGCACGTGATAGAGACAGCAACACAGCATACGGTTTCACTTTTGGTGGTCCAATTATCAAAGATAAACTGTTCTTTTTTGTAAATGGTGAAATGGCTAAGACACCAACCATCGTTAACCGTTGGAGAGCTTCAACGGATGGTGTGGCTAATGAAAACGAGTATATCTCTCGTACTACAGAAAGTGATATGAAGGAAGTTTCTGAATTTGTAAAAGATAAATATGGATATAATACGGGATCTTACACAAACTTTCCTGCAGACGAAAGCAATGATAAACTTCTTGCACGTATAGATTGGAACATCACAAACCAACATCGTTTGGCTTTACGTTACAATTATACTAAGAACCTGCGATGGAGTCCTCCTAATGCTTCATCTATGGATGGAGGTACTCGCATGTCTGAAGCAAGAATGTCGAAAGCATCAATGTCATTTGCAAACTCGATGTATTCGCAAGACAACCTTGTTCATTCATTCTCTTTTGACCTGAACAGCCGTTTATCGGATAAGTTATCGAATCAGCTTTTGGCAACATTCTCAAAGCTTGACGATATGCGCGGAACAAATTCATCACCATTCCCTTTCATCGATATTTTGAAGGATGATCAAGCTTACATGTCTTTGGGATATGAGCTTTTTACATGGAACAACGGTGTGCACAATGATGTGTTCAACATTAAAGACGAGGTGATTTATTACTTGGGTAATCACAAAATTATTGGAGGTATCTCATACGAATATAAGATGGCAGACAACTCTTATATGCGTAATGGTACTGGTTACTATCGCTATTCAAGTCTCGAAGATTTCTTACAAGAAAAAACACCAGAGATTGTAAGTTTAACTTATGGTTACGATGGAGAGCTCAATCCTGCAGCTCGTGTGAGAAGCAGCACAATTGGTCTTTATGCCCAAGATGATTGGAGCTATAGTGAAAGATTCAAGCTTTCATATGGTCTTCGTGTTGATGGACTTATTTTCAACAACGATGATTTGATAACTAATAATGCTATCCTGGAGTTAGATTATGATGGTCGTAATATCGATACTGGTAAATGGCCTTCAACAAGTATTACATTCTCTCCTCGTGTAGGTTTTGTGTGGGATACTTATGGAGACAATAGCCTCAAAGTTCGTGGAGGCACAGGTCTTTTCTCTGGAAACTTACCACTTGTATTCTTTACCAATATGCCTACCAATGGTGGAATGGTGCAATACCAAGCACAAATTAACAAAAAATATAAGGTGTATGATGGAGAGAAGGGCGTAGAGACTATGAAAGGTTATAAAGGAACCTATACAGAAGATGATGATAAGAATAGATTTATTT
>DENY01000151.1:0-131 GCA_002359825.1 Bacteroidales bacterium UBA2632 | reverse complement strand
AAAACGGTTAACGGTGTTTCTATTTCAGACTGGAGTACACCATCAGCAGGTGGTTTTGCTCGCTTTAACGGTGTTGATAATCGTCCAATTTATCCTGAAGGTTATCATAACGGTACAAAAGCATTTGTGTT
>DENY01000015.1:4031-4226 GCA_002359825.1 Bacteroidales bacterium UBA2632 | reverse complement strand
GTACCAAACATTGTGATTCGTATACCTGAACTAACGCCCTACTACATCGGCCAGTTGATTTACTTTTTTGAAAAAGCATGTGGAATTAGTGGTTATCTTTTAGGCGTAAACCCATTCAATCAACCTGGAGTGGAGGCATACAAAACAAATATGTTTGCATTGCTTGAAAAGCCAGGATTTGAGAAAGAGACAGAG
>DENY01000015.1:0-3953 GCA_002359825.1 Bacteroidales bacterium UBA2632 | reverse complement strand
AACTACTAAATAGATAAAACAAAAAAAGGTGTTTTGCTTGATTGGACTAATTCTTTCGAGCAAAACACTTATTAATTTATACAAGACACAAAAATGATTTAGTCTTTACAATTAAGGACTACATGCGCTTCCTGTACGTTAGCTAATTGCTAATTGATTTGCGAAAAGCGAACAAACAGTTGAATCAATATAACTTTACAAAAAACATGACTGAAAAAATAACTAACTATCTACAAACAAACAACTTTAGCAATTTAGATTTGCACGCTGTTCTATTCGACATGGATGGGATAATTTATCATTCGATGCCTGCACATGAAATATCGTGGCAACAAACAATGCAGGAATGGGGTTTGAAAGCTGAACCAAACGAGTTCTTTCTGCAAGAAGGTCGCCCAGCAAAATTCACTACCAATTTGATCTTTCAACGCAATTTGAAAAGAGATGCTACAGAACAAGAGTTTGAAGATCTTTATAAAAGAAAGACAGAATTATTTTTTGAACATGACAAAGGAGAGCTCATTCCTGGTATTAAGGAAACTATTAAAATAGTGCAAGACAGTGGCCTTATTCCAATTTTAGTAACAGGTTCGGGACAATCGGGACTTTATGAACGTTTGAATGGAGACTTACCCAATGTTTTCACACCAGAAAACATGGTTACAGCCTTTGAAGTTGAAATAGGAAAGCCTCATCCAGAACCATACCTAATGGGATTGCAAAAAGCAGGAAATTTACAACCAAATCAAGCTTTCGTTCTTGAAAATGCTCCGCTAGGAGTAGAGTCTGCTCATAGAGCCAACATCTTTACAGTGGCAGTAAATACAGGTCCCTTAACTGATGACGTGCTATTGAACGCAGGTGCTGATTTACTTATGGACTCAATGGATTTATTCAATAGTGCTCTACCAAAACTTCTTGAATTATCAAAGACAATAAAAATCTAACAACGTAGGATAATGAAAGCAATAGTAATTCTTTCAATGGCATTGATTTTACTAGGTTGTTCTAATGTACAACCCGTAGACAAGCAAATTCAGGCTGAAATTGACCAAGGCAACTTCACCCATGCTTCACATCTTATTGATTCAGTGATTGCTTTGAGCGCAACTTCGCATGATAAGAAGCAATTGCTATTGTTTACCAAAGATTCATTACAGCGTGTTTCAATTGATTTCAATAAAGATATTGATGCGGTAGTCTCTTGGATAAAAGAGCATCATGGTTTTGAACCAACAGTCGTACAAATAGATGAGTGGGAGAAAGAGAAAGTACTTGAATACCAAATTATTGATAAACAAAAAAGATATTTCAGAAATGCTGCACCAAATCTATTTCGCCTTAGTGAAAGTGCAAGAGCCATGTCTAACGTTCCGAAGCCAAAGTCTGATACTCCAAAAGACTCATTGCTGATAACTGCATTTGAAAATANNGTACCGACATAAACTGGAAAAGCACACTGAAACCACAGACGATGAAAGTGAAATATACTTTATCAGTGAAACCTGATGTAGTATCAAATGGAGAGATACTACGTGCTTGGCTGCCTTATCCAAGGCATGACATTCCACGTCAAACGAATGTGAAGTTTATCAAAGCATCGCAATCTGATTACATCATGTCAAATGATGTAACTACTCACTCCAGTATCTATATGGAAAAAGAAGCAGAGGCTGGAAAAGCAACTGTTTTCTCCGTAGAATATGAATTTACTTCTCAAGGTGAATGGATTGACTTAGAGAATTTTTATGACACTGTCACAAGCGATTACCCTTCTAACATTGCGGATTATACTAAAGAAAGGAAACCTCATATTCAATTCTCTGAAACACTCAAGAGATTAACAGATAGCGTTACACAAGAAGCAAATGGAACTAAAGAAACAGTAAAATCAATTTATCTCTATATTGTAGAAAACTATCCTTGGGCAAGTGCACTTGAATATTCTACAATTAAGAATATACCCGAGTATGCTATCGAAAACAAGAAAGGAGATTGTGGTCAGGTGGCTTTGCTACTTATTGCGATGCTTAGATACAAAGATATACCAACTCGTTGGCAGAGTGGATGGATGATGCATCCCGGCGAAGTAAATCTACACGATTGGGCTGAATATTATATAAAGGGAGCAGGATGGATTCCTATTGATGTCTCTTTTGGACGAGCAGATAATGAAAACAGCCCACTTCCAAGAAGATTCTTTCTATCTGGAATAGACTCATATAGACTATACATAAACAATGATTATTCCGGAAGTTTCTTCCCTAAGAAGAAGTACCCAAGAAGCGAAACTGTAGATTTTCAGCGAGGTGAGGTAGAAACTGACTCAGGAAATCTCTATTTTGATAAGTGGAACTACAACATGCAAGTGGAATATCGCTAGAAGTTTAGAAACACATTCAAAACAGAAGTTTTCTTATCCTCTTTGATAGTTGTGCTAACTATTTTTTATCTTTGTGAAATAACAATACCAAAATCCCTCAAGTATGAATATCAATGATTATGGATTTGTAAGAGTAGCTGCAGCTTCACCAAAACTGAAAGTTGCAGATTGCGATTATAATGTTTCTCAAACAAAACTATTGATTGACGAAGCTGTAAATCAAAATGTACAACTTATCTGCTTTCCTGAACTCTCCATAACAGGATATACCTGTGCCGATTTGTTTTTACAAACAACCTTGCAACGCAAAGCAATGGAGTCCGTGATTGAGATAGTTGAATTTATGAACGATAAACCATCACTCATTGCTATGGTAGGACTTCCACTTATACACAAGAACCAACTTTATAATGTTGCTGCTGTAGTATCATCTGAAGGAATATTGGGTTTTGTGCCAAAACAAGAGATCCCCAACTACGGTGAGTTTTATGAAAAAAGATGGTTTGCAAGCGGCAGAGAAATATGTGATGAAGTTGTGGAAACGCCATTAGGATATCATCCTATTTCATTCAACTTAATTTTTGAAACTCCCCATGCCAAGTTTGCCATTGAGATTTGCGAAGATTTGTGGTCTCCATCTCCCCCATCGTCATATCTAACAATGAAGGGAGGAGCTGATATAATATTTAATCTATCAGCAAGCAACGAAATTGTTGGTAAGAATAACTATAGAAAGTCTTTAATCAAAAATCAATCTGCACGTTGTAACGCTGGATATGTATCTGCATCGGCGGGTGTAGGAGAATCGTCAACCGATTTGGTGTTCTCTGGAGCTTGTTTCATTGCTGAAAATGGAACTCTGCTGGAAGCATCTCAACGTTTTTCTTTAGAAAATGAGCTTATTGTAAGCGATATTGATGTTTCTGCCTTGCGAACAGAACGGGTAAAGATGATGAGAGATATTGTCCCTTCTGGAGTTGAGAATTCGTCTGTATATTGTCAGTCAGTGGCTAAAGAGGATTTTGAAAAGATGCATCGCATATTTAATGCTCATCCTTTTATCCCAACTCTACAAGATGAGGACGAAAGCCTAGGTGATGTTTTCAACATACAGATAAACGGTTTAGCAAAACGACTACTTCACACAAATAGCAAAGCAATTACATTGGGGGTTTCGGGTGGATTGGATTCAACTTTGGCACTCCTCGTGGTAATTAAGACATTTGACTTGTTGGAATTACCCCGCAAAAATATTCACGGAATCACCATGCCAGGATTTGGCACAACAGGAAGAACCTATAAAAATGCAATTACGCTGATGGAGTCAACAGGGGTAACAATAAAGGAAATCTCAATAGTTCCTGCTGTAACACAACATTTACAAGATATAGGACACGATATAAACGACCAATCCGTTACATTTGAAAACAGTCAAGCGCGTGAGCGTACTCAGATATTGATGGATTATGCTAATAAAATTGGGGGTATGGTTTTGGGAACAGGCAATCTTTCTGAATTGGCATTGGGATGGGCTACCTACAATGGAGATCATATGTCGATGTATGCAGTC
>DENY01000246.1 GCA_002359825.1 Bacteroidales bacterium UBA2632 | reverse complement strand
AGCAAAAACGACTTATTTTTCCAGTTTACGACCGCAGAAAGAACAAATGAGACTTACATCTTCCAATCTTACATCGTCGAAAGCACAAAGGAGACTTACATCTTTCATTCGAAGATATAAGAAAGGCCAGAAAAAACTTTTTCTTACCATTTTCTATCATAAAAAGAACAAAAACGACTTATTTTTCCCATCTTACTCCTCCGAAAGGACAAATGAGACTTACAATGTTCCGTCTTACGTCTCCGATTTTGCAAATGAGACTTACACCCTTCCTACTTACGCCTCCGAAAGGTGGAAAAACATCGAAATTGACCAAAAAAGTGGTAAAAAAAGTCGATTTTGACCTATTCTCTCTATTTTTGGGGATTCAATTATGTATGGATTGGGCCAATCGTAAAAATATAGTAGTAGTGATCATATCTTGAAGGATACGATGCTTCTGCTTGTAGTTTTAATAATAATGCTGAAAACTGATGCAATGTCGTTCATTATCCCCAATTTTCAATTATTGCTTTGTCCCAATTGTTGGGTTTTTGCAGTAATCAATCTTACGAAGACAAACTCAAGTAAGTCGAGTGACACAACTCATAACAATATATAATAGATCGGCAAGATTAAAACTCAAACGCTAATAAACATTAGCTCTATTGATACGTTATAGATTTTACAACTACATCTTGAGTCGCAAACTTCGATTTACAATAACACAATGAATAAACTTCGACTGAAAAAGTATTATCAATATTTCATTTTCCTACTAGTAGGTCATTTCGTTGTTTCGTGCAATTTGAAACAAGACTTTATGAGTGAAGTTAGGGTTGAAGGCCAACAAAAAACAGTCGAAACCGATAGCTTAATACAACGAATAAAAGAATTAAATAACCAAGGAACAGTTGCGAGAAATACAGCAAATTACGAAGAAGCCCTCAACTTGCATTTTCGTGCTCTCAACATGGCAGAGGTTGCCCAAGATACAATGGGGCAAATATATGCGCTTAATAATATTGGAACAGACTTGCGCCGTACTTATTCTAATATAGAAGCTTCTACTTATCATTATTTAGCATTGGAGCTTTCTACGGGCAATAGTAAGTATTCAAAAAACCGAGCTATGGCAATGAATGGACTCGGTAACATCTTCCTTGCATTAAATAAAACAGAACAAGCTCGAAACTATTTTCAACAAGCATTGGCAATTGAGCAAGCATCGAATAGTAATTTAGGTCAAGCTATCAACTATGCTAACCTTGCGGAAACTTACCATATCAGTAATGATCTCGACAGTTCGCTCTATTTTTATGAAGAGTCGTTAAAACAAAATAAGATAATTGATTCTGATATTGGTGAAGCTATTTGTAAGAGAGCAATGGGCTTAATATATTACCAAAAAGGCAACCCTGACTTGGCTTTGAATCTATTGAACGAGGCTTTTGCATTAATGGAAAACTCCAAAGACGCTTTCCATAAATTGGAAGTCCAAATTACTTTGGCCGAAACACTCATCAATCTTAATAGAACAAAAGACGCCGAACCTCATGTGTTGCAAATACTATCTTTGGCTAAAGAAGTCAATACATATGATTATCAACAAAAGAGTTATAAGCTTTTAGCGAAACTGAGAGAAAAGCAACAGTTGTATCGCCAAGCTTATGAAGCAAAAGAAATGGGCCTTGTTTACCGTGATAGTGTGTTAGCGCAAAACAGTGAAGTGCGTATCCTCGAACTTGAAAATAGATATAAAGGAAAAGAAGCAGCTCAGAAAATACAGCTTCTTACAACAGAGAATGTCTTGGCAGAAAAAAACAAAACGGAGATGCAACGGATTTTCTTTTTGCTGATTTTGTTGCTTTCCATCTTTATTGGTTTTCTCTACTATCGCTACAATAATAAGTTGAAGATAAGCAAAGAATTAGAAAAAGTAAATGAAATTAAATCTAAATTCTTTGGGAATATCTCTCACGAATTCCGCACACCACTCACACTCATAAAGGGCCCTCTTGAAAAATGGCTCGAGAGAGACTTGCCCAATGATTTAGAGAAAGATGCAAGGGTTATGCTTCGTAATTCCGAGTTGTTGTTATTTTTAGTTGATCAATTGTTGAGCTTGTCGAAGGTCGATTCAGATAATTTTAAAATTAATCCCCAGCATGCAGACTTGTCATTGGCTTTGAGAGGAATCGCTAATTATTTTTTACATATTGCCAATGAAAGATCTATAAACTATCACATCAGAATTGATAGTAGTGGTAAAGAATGGATAGATTTACACATAGTTGAAATAATTGTTACCAATCTCTTGTCGAATGCGTTAAAGTTTACCGAGGAAAATGGGACCATCTCTCTTATTGGAGAGAAAGATAAAGACAATTATCGCGTTAAGGTGGCTAATTCAGGTAAGCGAATAGATTCAGAAGAACTACCTAAAATTTTTGATAGGTTTTATACTCATGGACCATCTCATTATAGTAGCACTGGTATTGGCCTTTCGCTCGTGAAAGAGCTTTGCACGCTTTATAATGCAAAACTGACGGTAGAATATAATAAGAAAGATGAAATTGAATTTACTATCGTTTTTCCACCACTGCCTCATGCTGAAGCATCTAACATTGAAGATGTGGCACTTGAAAACTTAAGTGTAGATAGATTTCAGGTAGTGAGAGAAGGTTCTGTGAAAGGTACTCTTGACATTGCTGTTGAGCAGAGTAGTGATTTGGCTTTGACTGAAAAACCTGTTCTTCTCGTTGTAGAAGACAACGATGATTTAAGAGATTATATTGTTGAATCCTTTAAAGATATATGTGACACCCTTGAGGCAAAGAACGGAGAAGAAGGAATTACTCTGGCACAGGAACACATTCCTGATATTGTTATAACAGATATAATGATGCCTAAAATAGATGGACTTCAACTTTGCAATACATTGAAGACAAACCCTACTACCAATCATATCCCAATAATTATTCTTACAGCGCTCAATGAAGAGAGAGATTTGATTGCCGGACTCGAAAACAAAGCAGACGACTATGTAACCAAACCGTTTGGAGCAAACATTCTAAAGCAGAAGGTGAAAAATCTAATAGAAGTGCGCAATATGATGAGTCAAAAGTACCGTACAGAGTTTATTATTAAACCCCTTGATTTATTAGTTACTGGTGGCGAAGATGTTTTTGCTCAAACATTGAAAGATGTGATAGAAAATGAAATAACTAATCCCGACTTTGGTGTAGATGAGTTTTGTAATGTTGCCGCAATGAGCCGATCTCAATTGTACCGAAAGTTAAAGGCAACTGTAGATATGTCAGTATCAGAGTTTATTCGTGTTCATCGCATCAAGTTGGCTTCAGAGGCATTCAAAAACAAAAATCTGAATGTGACCGATGTTTGCTACGCATCAGGATTCACAGATACGTCTTACTTCTCAAAGTCATTTAAAGAAGTTTTCCAAATGCCTCCGGCAGAATATCGAAAAAAGCTACATGCTGAATGAGGCAATTCACTGAAATGTTTTTTTAAACATTTTCATATCCAATAAAATGTCTAAAACAGATAAAACTTGCATCCATCGTGTAGAAAATGTTTGAAAATAAATTATGGCCCTATTTTAGCCATCTTTTATGTAATTCTTGTCATGAAAATCCATTTTCAAATGTAGAACTCCCATTTTAAAAGTTGCTCCTTCAATCATTCGTATATTTTACTATTTTCTGAGTCATTTTTATCCTATTTTCATGAGAAAACATAATTTTGAGCAATTCAAACCATTTCCATGACCGAGGATTGCGTTTTCAACAGATGAACGCCTAATCCATCACTGTGTATTTAATTTCCACCTGTTTTATGATGAGTCTACTGATAAATTGTAATAAATAATACATAATTATTTACAACATGGAACTTGTTGCGATTTAAAATTATGTGGAGCTTTAGTTATAACGCATAGTTAGAAATGAAACACTATATTTCAAGTCGCTTTGAAGTTAAGAAGGTTAATTGAAAAACTTTTTTTCATTTTGTCTACTTGTTGCATTATCCCCAACCATTCCTTTTTTAGTGTTTCGTCTTTCAAAAACTTATATTACAACTCTTTGAGATTATAGTCATAGTAGATATTTGATTGTGGTGGTATGTTTGTTTTCGAAAATATATCATACTTTTAAATAAGCAAATATTAAAATGATCTATTATGAAAAAGTATAGCTTTCTTGTCATCTATAATATATTGGCAATTACATTGCTATTCTTTTCATGTACAAGAGATCAAAAGAAAACAGCTGCTGATGACAGATTGGGGAAAATTGATGTTGAAATACCTCTTTTTCTTAAAGACAACCCAGAGGTTGTAAATTACATTCATGACATGAACAAAATTGCAGATGATTATGCCCTACTTATTGATCAGGTATTGTCAGACTTTAGCGGATATGAGCATAAAGACTTAGATAACATGGGAATGATGGATAAGATAAAGTTCATGAAGGTAAGTGCTGAGGTAGGATTCAAGTCAATTGACATCATGTCTAAGTGGGGAGAATATCATAATAAGGTCGATTTGTTCAAAAACGACCTCAATGAAGATGAGACTAAAGCGCTCGAATCAGTATTGAAGCGCTTCGAAGAACGAATGAAGCAAATTGAAAACAAGCATGCAAAGTTCTTTAAAGATTAATAGAGAGCTTGCCAATTCAAAAACTAAAATATCTTAGAAATCAATTTACAACATTATATTAATCAGTTTAATCATGGAAGGTATTATCAATACAGCAAAGCAATTCATTTTAAACCCAAAATTAGAATGGGAAGTAGCAAAAGAAGACACTACTACTGCTCAACAGCATGTCATGACATATGTGTTGCCATTGGCGCTGATTTCTGCCGTAGCAATATTCATTGGAGTAGGGCTCATTGGTTATCGTGTGTTAGGATACAAGGTCCAGTCCGTTAGTGGTGGCTTGGCACAAGCTATCATGTCACTGGCATCGATTTTGATTGGCGTGTTTCTTTCTGGATTTGTAATTCATAAACTGGCACCCACTTTCAACACATCCGTTAGTTTGGACAAAGCAGTGAAACTCGTAGGATTCTCTTACACTGCAATGCTTTTAGCAGGAGTGCTCAATATATTTCCACCACTCGCATTTTTCACTTTTCTCGGCGGTGTATATAGTCTGTACATTCTTTACTTAGGTTTCAAACCAATGACCAATGTTTCTGAAGAGAAGTCTATGAGCTATTTTTTAGTAAGTTTACTCGTTATTGTAGCTGTGTATTTTATCATCGGATTAATTTTAGCAGGCATCATCGGTATGTTTGGATTTAGAACATTTGGAGCATTTTAATAATCACTTTTTCTTTTTTTTAAATTCTACTTTAAGTCAAAACAGATAGTGAATATATTTTTTGATTCATAATAAAAAAGGTATGTTGTTTAGGTTGTCTGTTTTAATTCAGGCGGGAATTATCTCGCCTGAATTTTTTTTGCGTTCGTGTCTGCGAAATTTTTTTAGAAAAACTATGAACGTCGTGTGAATCTCTCTCTATAAGATTTCCTNNGTTCTATTTTGCGGTTAACTATAGCAAATATCGCATAGGGCTTACTTCTCCTAATTAAGAAGTCAACACTTTTTCCGTGATTAATTAATACGATGCTATTATTAAATGCAAAAGTTGTGTATATTTGCTTTTAACCCTATCAGAAACTTATTAATTATACCGAACCAAAGCAATAAAAATATGGGAACACAATTTAAAAAAGAAAAGCTTTTAGTAAATATCTCTCATGATGAACACTCAGCTGGTGAAGCCAGTGCATTATTTGTAGCAGAACATCTCAACAAAGCAATCAAATCAAAAGGTTTTGCAAATCTAATTTTAGCAACTGGAGCATCACAATTCGCCTTCATTGAGGCAATCAAGAAATTGGATATTGACTGGAGTAAAATTACTGTATTTCATCTTGATGAATACATAGGAATACCTGATACACATCCAGCAAGCTTTAGAAAATATCTAAAAGAGAAAATTATCGATAGCGTAAAGCCAAAGAAAATGTTTTACATCAACGGAGATGTAGATGATATTGAGAAAGAAATAGCAACCTACGAACTGCTACTAAAAGAATATCCTACTGATGTAGCTTGCATTGGTATTGGTGAGAACGGTCATATTGCTTTTAATGAACCTGATATTGCTGACTTTAATGATCCAAAGCTGGTGAAAGTAGTGCAGTTGGATGCTGTGTCTCGCAATCAGCAATTGGGAGAAGGATGGTTCGCAACACTCGAAGATGTTCCCAAAGAGGCGATAAGCCTGACAATTCCTGCCATGATGAATTCTAAAGTAATTAGCTGCATGGTTCCCGACAAGCGTAAGGCCGAAGCGGTCTATAACACATTGCATGGCGAAATAACAACTGATTGTCCTGCTTCAATTTTACGTCAACATCCCTATGCTGTTTTGTTTCTTGATAAAGATTCGGCATCTAAATTGAATGTAACAAGAAATAGTAAAAACAAATGAATTTAGATAAGTATAGTATTGGTATTGGAGACAGATTCTCCCATCAGGGAAAAGCTCAGTTGAGAGCTATTATGAAAGCAAATGAATCGGGACTAAATATTTCTCCTGTCTGGAACAAATCAAATAGAGAGCACATATATGTGAAATCTAAGCCTGAAGATGTTCGTCACGAAGCTGATAATGCAGTAAAGGATTTGAATTTCAAAGGGCACTATTTTGTTGATGCAGATCATATCAATTTAGATACTGTTGGACCCTTTGTTGAATCATCCGACTTTTTCACGCTAGATGTTGCTTCTTTTATTGGAAAAGAAAGTGATGAGAAGGATGTAAATGCTTTTTTATCTTCTTGCGAGCAGTACTTGGGGGATTTAGATGTTCCAGGCATTCAAGCTCCATTGAAAATAACAAAAGGATTGCTAATTGACATTGCTCATAAGTTTCTGGCAGCTACTCAGCAAGCCTCAGAGATTTACGAGTATCTAAATGAAAAGAAAGGTGAGGGCAGTTTTATTACAGAAGTATCAATGGATGAAGTGGAGTCTCCGCAAACTCCTATAGAGCTACTATTCATACTGAAAATGCTGGCTAATAATGGTGTCCCTGTTCAGACAATTGCACCAAAGTTTACGGGACGTTTTAATAAAGGAGTTGACTATGTGGGCAATCTTGACAACTTTGCAAAGGAGTTTGAAGAAGATGTTTTGGTAATTGATTTTGCAATCAAAGAATTTGGATTACCCAAGGAGTTGAAGTTAAGTGTTCATTCGGGTAGNNCTGAAAACAGCTGGTACTACTTGGCTCGAAGAGGTGATTGGACTGGCAAAAGCAGATGGAGATGGATTGGACGCTGCCAAAAAGATTTACGCCAATTCGTATAACCGTAAAGATGAACTTTGCGCGCCTTATGCTGATGTAATAGACATTGATGAATCAAAACTTCCCTCAGTTGAAGAGGTTAATGCATGGTCGTCACAAAAATTTGTAGATTCACTTCGGCACATTCCCGATCATCCCGATTATAATGTCAATTTCCGTCAATTAATTCATGTTGCTTATGTAGTAGCTGCAGAAATGGGCGGAGAATATACCAATCTACTAAAGAAGCATGAAGGGATAATAGGCCAGTGTGTGGAA
>DENY01000152.1:14286-15021 GCA_002359825.1 Bacteroidales bacterium UBA2632 | reverse complement strand
AGATAAAAGAGACGCTTACGTGGCAGGAGTACCAGACCACAGACTCAACTTAAGAAAGATTTTCACATTAGTTGAACCAATAACCGAACATTCAACGACTATTACTGTTGAAGAAAACCCCAGAGCATCTACAAAAGACGACCACCGCCGTATTCTTAAAGTAGGTAAAGAATTGATTACCTATGAGGATTATACTGCTGAGAGGCCCTTTCAATTTACCGGTTGCCAGCGCGCACAGCTAGGAACCACAGCTTTTGCACAAGAGGAGGGTTTGAAATTTGGGCTCTTAGATGTTGATACTTGGGTCAGATGGGTTCTTTATGATCAAAGGACTAGTATACAAGAAGAGGTTGCAGAGAGAATAAGTGAAATATATAATCAATGTGGTTTTAGTTTCATTTATTTTGATGGAGCAGAGGATGTAAATCACCCCTTATGGTATTATGTTCATCATGCTCAGAAAACGGTATATGATAAACTGAAACCTTCTCCTGTATTCTCCGAGGCTGCTCTACGGTCACATTTTAGCTGGCATATTGCGAGTCGCTCCAATGCTTTTGATCTCCAAGGATTCTCTCCTGAACAGTTTAAAGAGGCAACTCGAAATTATTCAATACGTGAAGCTCAAATAGCAGAAAACGATTTTACAAAAGTAGATTTTGGGTGGACCTCTAATCATCCACCAGGACATTGGGAAAATGATTCAATTGGTACTCAACCAGACCAAATCGAATA
>DENY01000152.1:10133-14223 GCA_002359825.1 Bacteroidales bacterium UBA2632 | reverse complement strand
AGCTGAAGCCTTATTATCAAATCACAGATTTACCAACAAACAAGATCCGTGCTTTTCATTTTCAGCGTGAAAACAAAATATACGTAGTTTATTGGCACACTATTGATGAGGGTTATTTTGCTTTATCTGCGAATCCTAAAGATATTCGACTTTTTGATAACTTGTCGCAAGAACCTCTTGCTTTACAGATGCATAATGGTAAAGTTATACTCCCTGCAGGAGGGTGTCGATATTTAGAGTGTAGTAATATGTCTATAAATCAGATAAATGAAGCTTTTAAAAACTTAAGTATGCTTAAGAGTATGAAAGTAGATAACTAGCTATTGTTTTTTTAGGATAACAAGATTTTAGAAATATCACTTTCAGATATTAAGTGAACAAATTAAATAGTTGATTATGAGACCCTACTTGAAGATAGTAAAAGTTGTTGAATAGTGATTAGCACAAATAAGTGAATCCTTTTTTTATAACTATAAAGAATAATTATTCACTTTGTGCTTATAAAAACAAATAAAGATATGGACAGAAGAAAATTTATCAAAAAGAGCATGTTTGGAGGAGCTAGCATATTAGCAGCTTCTAGTTTCAATAATTCTTATGCTTGGGGAAAAAAGAACGGCGATATTAACCTCCCTGCAATATNNCATCTTGGCCTATATGGAATCCGAAGTCAGATGAAAAAAGACTGTTAGAGGTAATGCGAAGTGGTGTATGGTCAAGAAACAAATTGGCTGATGAATTTGAACAGAAATGGGCACAGTTAATTGGTTCCAAACGATGCTTGTCTGTGGTTAACGGTACAAATGCATTAAATGCAACCTTAGCTCAATTGGAAATAGGATGGGGTGATGAGGTGCTTGTAACGCCTTATACTTTTATTGCATCGGTCTCTTCTATTCTATTTAATGGAGCTATCCCTGTATTTGTTGATGTAGATCCAGAAACTTTTCAGATGGATCCTGACAAAATAGAGGAAAAGATAACCTCTCGTACCAAGGCTATCATGCCGGTACATATTTTAGGACTTCCCTGTGACATGAATCGAGTAATGTCCATTGCAAATAGACGGAGCCTTTTGGTTGTTGAAGATGCTTGTCAAGCTTGGCTAGCAGAAATAGATAACCAGAAAGTGGGGACTTTTGGAAAAGCAGGCTGTTTTAGTTTTCAAAACTCCAAGAATATGCCAATGGGTGAAGGCGGTGCAATTGTAAGCGACGATGAAGCATTCATGGATAGGTGTTATTCGTATCACAATTATGGAAATCCTTATGGCACTGCTGCAGGCGAAGTTGGTGCAGGAACTGTCATGATAGGTACAAAACTTCGTCTTACTGAGTATCAGGCTGCTATTGGTCTAGCACAGTTGGAGCGTCTTGAGGAACAAACTAAGACACGTAATATTAATGCTAAATATCTGAAGAATCAAATTAATGATATCCCCGGCATTTCACCTTACAAGTTGTATGAGAATGTAACACAGGCAGCTTTCCATCTGTTCCCATTTCGCTACAACAAAGAAAAATTTAAAGGTCTTTCTCGCAAAGGTTTTTTAGAAGCATTACGAGCTGAGGGTGTACCTTGCTCTACCGGATATTCGGAGTTAAATAAGATGCCCTTTTTAAAGAATGCATTCGAGAGTAAATATTTTCAGAAGTTTTATACTAAAGATCAGCTAAACTATGAGAGATATACTGAGGAGAACTCATGTCCAGAGAATGAAAAACTGTGTAATGAAGAGGCTGTTTGGATTTTTCAGAATTTACTATTAGGTTCTCAATCAGATATGGATAATATTGGATTTGCGATTGAAAAGATTCAAAAGCATTCCGAGCAAATAAACCATAAATCTAAGTGACTATGAATAAGTCAAGTAAAGTGAAACATGTTGCATTATTGGTGTCATTGTTTTTAATATTTATATCAAGTTCTTCGATTCTTCTAAGTCAAAACTCTTCAGATGAGTGGAAAGTTGGTGTTGCACGTCAAAATATTACTCCTCAATCTCCCATTTGGATGGCTGGATATGCTAGCAGAACTTCTCCTTCCGAAGGCAAGTTACATGATATATGGGCTAAAGCTATTACGTTGGTAGATGCACAAGGTGGGCGCTCTATATTGATAACTACGGACTTACTGAGTATTCCGAAAGAGTTGTCGGAGGTGTTTAAAGATAAAGTTAAACAAATATATGGGTTAGAAAAATCGCAAGTTATTTTAAGTTGCTCCCATACTCATTCAGGACCTGTTGTTTCAAGAGCACTTAAATATATTTATCCAATGAACTTAGATGATTGGGTAATTGTAGATAAATATACAAAAGAACTGGAAGGTAAATTGCTACAATTGGTAGATGAGTCAATGAAGAACTTAGTACCTGCAAAGATATATACTCAGAATGGTATTGCTCGTTTTCAGGTAAACAGGCGTAATAATAAAGATGGTGCACTACAAAGGTCAACAGAATTAAAAGGCCCTAATGATTATGCAGTTCCTGTTATTAAAGTTGAGGGATTAGATAATAATTTAATTGCAGTCATCTTCGGTTACGCCTGTCATCCAACAACATTGTCAATTAATAAGTTTTCAGGTGATTATCCTGGTTTTGCACAAATAGAACTGGAGAAATTATATCCAGGAGCTACTGCCATGTTTTTTCAAGGAGCTGGAGGAGATCAGAATCCTCTTCCTCGTCGTTCCATTCCTTTGGCTATACAATATGGGAAGCAATTAGCATCGACTGTTGAAAGAGTCTTGTCTGAGGATATGGTAAAACAAGAGAGTACATTGAAGACAAAGTATAATGAAATTGACCTNNCAATTAAATAAAATAGCCGATTTGGATAATTATCAAGGAAGATGGGCACAGGGTATGATTGATAACTTAGGTGTAAATGGAAATCTGAGAGAGTCTTATCCTTTTCCTATAGCTTATTGGAAATTAGGAAATCAAGAATTGTTTGTATTGGGAGGAGAGACCGTAATTGCATATAGTCTAAAATTGAAGGAGATATTCGGGAAGCAAGTTTTTGTCATATCATATGCAAATGATGTGATGGGTTATATTCCCTCTGAGGTTGTTTTAGAAGAGGGCGGTTATGAAGGGGATATGGCACAAAGAGTCTATGGATTGCCAGCTAAGTGGGATAGGGGAATTGAATCTATAATAATAAATGGAGTAAGAGATTTGCTTCAGGAGTAGATATTAGGAAAAAACTTTAAACGAGAACTATAATAATAAATCAATCTAAGAATTAAAAACATGAGTAAAAGTTTTAGTAAATCAGGAAGTGAAGCTACTATTAAAAAAGGCATTTTGACTGCAAAGCAATATTTTTCTGGATTTGAAGATGCACACGAAACTTATAATGCTATAACAGAAGCAAGTGATGGCAAAATTTATTACATCTTATGTTCTGGCAAACATGATGTTGGTGCACAGATGTATGTTTACAGTCCCAATTTAGACAAAACTGAATTTATTGCTGATTTATCAGAAGTTTTAGGAGAAAAAGCACAGAAGTATATTTCACAAGGGAAGAGTCACACTGAATTCTATGAGGTTAATGGAAAGTTGTACTTTGCAACTCACGTTGGTTTTTACGAAATGATAGATGGAGCACAACAAATGCCTGTAAATCCGCCGCAAGGTTACAAACTTTATCTTGGCGGACACTTTCTATCTTATGATATGAAAACCCGGAAAATAGAGAGTTTAGCTATAGATCCAAATAAAGAAGGTATTCTAGCTATGACAATGGATAAAGAAAGAGGGCATCTTTATGGAATTACATGGCAAACAGGATATTTTATTCATTATGACATAAATAAAGATGAACTAAAAAACCTAGGTCCTATTGATGGAGCAGGAGAAAAAGGTAAAAGAGGGGATGACTATAGAGTTTTATGTCGTTCAATTTTGGTTGATCCACGTGATGGAACAGCATATTACTCAGTTTCAGATGGTGATATTTATTCTTTCAACCCTTCGGATACTAAATTGAGAAAAGTAGAAGGGGTTGATTTGAGAGTAGATTATTTTGGCTCTTATGACACAAAGGATGCAGGAAGCATGGGCTATAATTGGAGGAAG
>DENY01000152.1:0-10126 GCA_002359825.1 Bacteroidales bacterium UBA2632 | reverse complement strand
TACTTCTGAGCCTTCAAAAAAGAGTGGAATGTTTGACCAGTTTAGTTATGGTTATCTAGGATTCAAAATTAAAGATGGAGTTGTTTATTATTTAACTGGAGGTCCAATATATAAAGATGGCATAAGAGTCAAAGGGTTAGATAAAATAAGTATGGGCGCACCAAAGGGTCTAGAGCATCTACATCTCGTTACTTACAATATTTCAGAAAAAAAATATAAAGACTTAGGGCCAGTTTTCTACGAGGATGGAACGTTTCCAACTTATGTAAACTCTATTGCATTAGGTGAAGATAATGATGTTTATACAATAGCAAGATTTCGTCATAATGGTAAAGAAGTTGATGACTTGGTGAAAATAAAGATTCTTGATAAAGTTAAACAAGATTAGTGGGATTGCATTGTACCTTTATTGTGATAACTATAAAAGGCTTAGAACAAAATCTGTTCTAGGCCTTTGTTTGATAAAGGTCTACTTTTATTATTCTTATCGCCACTACCGATAATTGAGAATGGCTACTCTCTNNATATCAATATAAATATACCCTCCATTTTGCAGATGGAATAAATACCTATCAAAAATGATGTTATTATCTAATTTTCGACTTTTGTGTATTTAGAATACTAAACTCGTCAATAGCTGAAGGTAATATGTAAACAAGTTCTGTAATTTTATTTCAACCACCACTCAAAAAACAGATTTAAAACCTCATTGGACTCCTCATTAGGAGAATGTTCCGCTCTATTAGTCATAGCAACTCTGTTGTCGTATCCTAAAAGCTTGTTGATAGCAACTGAGTGATTTAATGCTGTCCATCGCTCAATGGGATCCCCTGAGCCACCAGAAACTAGAAATGGTCGTGGTGCCATAAGAGCATGTAGTTCGTGAAGATCAAAGTTTTCTTGTATTAACTGAGAATAAAGTCCATTATTTCCAGAGCTTGTCTTACTCCATGTCTTATTCCATGGGGGAGGATAGTAACCCAAATACCAAGGCTCCCAATAATTTACACCAGAACCTTTTGTTTCATCAAACACAATACCAGGGTCGGACCAAGCTGCACAAGCAAACTTGTCATATAAGCACGAAGCAAACATTGCCCATTTTCCTCCATAAGAGTGTCCTGTAATTCCAATACGAGTGGAATCTACGTCTTCAACTTTTGCTAATGCTTCCCAAGCATTAGCAGCAGCAAACGCCAACGCTGATAGGGGTTGCATGGTTGCATTTTCTATGTTGGGATACTAGATAGAATAGGTTTTATCTTTTGTAGTTTGTGTTGTTCCTAATGAAAGGGTTACAAAACCTCTTTTAGTAAGCTGATAGGCAAAATCTCTATTGGGCTTGTCGCTTAATCCAATAGCTGTTTCTGGTTCATAAAAGACGGTTATCACTGCTGGCTTTTTCCCTTCGGTATTTGGTATAAGCAGATAGCCCTCGGTTTGTTGGTTTGGAGTCCAGTAAAATCGAACTGTGTGTTGTGTGAAATCTTCACGATAAACTGTATCTATAATTTCAAAATGTTGCTCAGTCATTATAGCGGGCCATTCGCCCATCAAATCCATCCATCTTGAACGAATTTCAGCTCTTCTTTTCTGCCAATCTTTTTTAGTTTTTACTGAATCTCCATTGTAGAACAAAAGGGGAGAACGATAGTCTCCATATACATTCTTATATTCAGAGGGAGGCTCAAAGTAGGTTGCTATCTGTCCCCATATAGCGTTTTTCTCTGCCTCCATCAAACCTTTTGATTTTGTTCCCACACAGTTAGTCAGAAATAATCCCAAAGAAATTAATATGAGGATGTATGATTGTTTCATTTTTGTTATTTCCTAATTATTTTTTTTATCCATTTAACAATACTTCTGAAAAGCGCAAGTATCAGATAAAGAACTATTGCAATAACTAGGACATAACCTATTTGTGAGAAGATTTCAACCCATGAGGTTTTATAAATAATTATAGAGATAACATTCATCAAAAAACCTATTGCAAAGCAGATTCCAAATATGCGCAACTCTTTTTTTTGACGTGTGGAAGTAAAGACAATATCTTTCATCGGTTTAAAACTTAATATATGGGATTTTGTACTCATCAGGGAATTCAATTTTTCGTTGTTCTGCCATTGCTTGGTTACCTAACAAACAAAGCATTGTTGCACTATATGCTTCTTCAACAATGTTTTGTCCTTTTTCGCCTGTGATGCATGCTTGACAGAAAGCTGATAATATTATATCAGAACCATCCTTCTCGGCACCAATCATTGACACACCTTCGTTAATATTGAAATTTCCTTCCATTATATAATGAGGTTTGTATGCTTTTTTTGTTTCTGGTCTCCAACTAGGACCAGCAATAGGAACACTGGTAAATACTTTGTTTCCTATTTGATTTAGTAGTTGTTCAATACCCGAACCCGACTTATCCTCCTCATAATAATATACACCTTTAGCCAAATCCATTGTCCCCTTGTGACCCAATATTTGATCTTCCATACCATTGAATCGATTGGAGATGAGAGATTCATAGTTTATTTTTACGTCATTATCATAATGATATATCAAATTAACGCTATCATACACCTCACGACCATCTTTCCAAAAAACGATGTCGCCCATTCCCATTACGGATCTAGGCACTCTTTTTGTTGCCCAGTTGCAAACCTCCAATTGATGGGATGCTAATTCTGTCATTAATCCTGCTGATGACTCCCAATAGAGACGCCAATTAATTTGCTTCTCTAAAGCTGGAGAAGGCACAGGGCGTCGCCAGTCATGATTTCTAAACCAATGACACCTAGCTCCAACTACGTCACCAATAAGTCCAGAGTGAATCATCTGAATGCCTTTTACATACTTCTCATCAAACATTCGTTGCATACAGAAATAAAGCACTTTGTCCGTAGTTTGATATGCATCGTATATAGCTTTACATTCATCCATAGTAAGTGCCATAGACTTTTCGCAGAAAACATGTTTGCCAGCAGCCAAAGAGTCTAATACCATTGGAGCATGCCAATTTAAAGGAGTTGCAATGACAACTCCATCAATATCATTTGATTCCAATAGTTTTTTGTAATCAGTATAAGTTTTCGCTTTTGGATAGAGTGCATGTGCTTCTTTTAAGTTAGGAGCGTAGTTGTCGCAAAGTGCCACAATTTCAGCATGCCCGATTTCTAGGAGATTGTGTATATGATATTGCCCTCTCGATCCTGTACCTATTAGAGCAATTCGCGCTTTCTCTTTTTTTATTTCGTTAAGTTTATCAGGAGTAAAAGACTGAAGCCAAGGAACTGAACTTAGTAAAGCGCCTCCTCCTGTTATATAGCCAAGGTCTTTAATAAATTGTCGAAGGCTTAAATCAACTTGTTTTCTATTTTCTTTTGCCATTTTTTAGAGGTTGAAGATGATAGTTTCTTCTATTTTAAAATTTGATTTTATTCTTTCTATTTGTACCGTTGTTGCGAGCATTAAAGTAGTAGTTAATACTTCAGCATCTATTGAGTTTTTAGATTTTACACATACAACTTTTTTATGCTCGTTGAATTCTTTTGTTATAGGATTAATGATATGTTTTTGATGACTTGTTGTATTTCCAGAAGTAGATAAATCTTCGTCTCTTAACTTAACCTCCTTCAGTATATCTCCTTTTTTGTATGGGTTTTCTATCGAAACACTCCAATAGTCACCAAAAGGATGATGCCCGATTGCCGCTATAGAACTATCACCAAAATTCACAAGCGCATGCTTTACTTTTACGTCTAGGAGCATTTTTTTTATTCTTTCAATTGCATATCCTTTTGCATATCCACCTAAATCAAAGCTATAATCTTTAGAAGGAAATGCAATTGATTTAGTTTTCTCATCAAAATTGACCTTTGATAAATTATCAAGAGTGATATCAAAAAGATTATCGGTAATTAAGTAGTAATGTTTGCAATTTTCTAATATTTCCCACATTTCATTACTTACACTCACACTGTTTGTTTTTGCTTTTAAATTTACACGGCTCAGTTCACTAGTAGCATCGAAACGATTGAGCATTTTATGCAGTCGCTCCAATTCAATAACAATATTATTCCATACTAAACTCGACTGGTTTTTTGGGAACTCGACAAGTATTAAATCCAATCGAGTTCCCATTATATTGGGAATATAACCATGAAATGTAGATGATTCTTCGTAATAATGTGAGCTAAATGGCGTCATCATTTCTCTTTAGCAATATCCACTGCAGTAGTGATTATATAGTATTTTGCTAAAGTATTGGAAACTTCCCATTCAGGTAAATCTTGACTTACCAAATAATCGAAAAAGTTTTGAGCTACATTTTGAAAATGAGTTTCGTGTCCTTTTTTCTCTTCATTAGGAATATTGATTAAATATTCTCCTTCATTTGACATGGAGGACTCTATTGAAACTGTATTGAAGTCTTTTTTTACTTCATCTATTGCATCTCGTAAGTGAGACTCAAACTCATCTTTGTTTACATCTGCTCCTTTTTCAATGTATAATTGCTTTGTGAAGTTGGTAGATTTGTCTTGAATAGTTTTAAGTGAGGCCTTAGTGCCTTTCATCATTGCACTAAAAGTGTCACCACTGCCTTGTGGTGCTTTGTAGTTCCATATTACTTTCAGAGCAACATTTACATTCTTAACTTTATAGTTAATGGTGCCATTTGCAAATACTTTAAGCTTACCATCCTCTATGTATTTATCTAAATAGTTGGGGAAAGCTTCCACATTTGTCGAGTTAGTAAAGTCAGTAAGGCTTAACTCTGTTGGCCAGTGAGAGGCAGATGTCACTTCAATATCTTCTTTGTAATCTATCACCTCTTCGGGGAAGCTTTTCCAATGCGCTAGGTCTATTAGGTGTGTTGTAACATCGGCAATTCCTTCACCTTGTTGCTCCACATCGTAATACCATGCTGGTCTAATCAAAGTTTTGCCCGAAACTTCTTTATAAAAATGATGCACACTTTCCATCGAAATAGCAGGATCGGTTTCTGTTCCTGTTTGCAACTCTCCAAATAGGTCTTTGTTGTTTATGAGTTTCCGCTCAATGATATTGAGTACATCATATCGTTCGGTCATTAAATCATAAAGCAGTACGTTGTTTGCTTGTGCAGTATCATATGCTTGTTTCAATAGCTCAAAGTTGACTTTGTTGATTGCCATAGGTTTATCCGACAATACATTAAAACCAGCAGCAACAGATTCAAAAATATAACGTGTCTTTTCCTTATTGTTGCCTGCTAAAACTACTACATTGCCTTTTTTTTCTGCAAGCATCTTTTCCAGAAAGTCTGAACCATTATATACAACTTCTTCCCAAAGTGTTGGATTTTCCTCTCGATTGTTGTAAGATTCAACCCGCACTAAGTATTGATTTAATTCACTTCCTTCTTGTGCGTAAACATATACTGAGTCATTTATCTGTTCCAGTTTATTTTTCTGCAACAAATCAGCATGGAAATGTCCAGGTGCTAAAACAATTAATTTCACCTCACCTTTTTCGCCCGTAAAAGTGTTCATAGGAGTTTCTTTTTTGTCTGAAAGTTGGCAGCCAATAAAGAGTAATGATAGAAATCCAATTTTTAGATATTTCATTTAGCAAGTATATTAATAAGAACAGATTAATTGGTGTAAACTATAAATCTATAGTTTGTTGATAAGTTTACGTGCTTGTTTTTGTCCCTCTTTAAAGGTCGTTTCCATTGAAATAATTTTGCCTCCATTGCGTTTACTTTGGTTGGAGGCCTCCATAAAGGTAAATATTTCAAGTGTTTCTTTTTCTGAAACGGGAGCAACACGTGTTTTAAAGAACTTCAATATTTCGGCTAATAAATCACCATATCCATCGTATCCGCCTACTGGTTCAATGCCTTTCGATGTGAAAGCTGTACCTCCGTAACCAGCTTTACCTTCTCTAATACCTCTAAATGTTCCAATTCTGCCATCCTCCCAAAGTCCTACAACAACATCAGTGCCTTCAGCAGACATTCTATTTACTGATTTGCAACCTGTACCCATAACTGTAAAAAGAGTTTCTACACCATGAATACCATACCAAGAAAAATCAGGATGTGATGGTTCACCTTTAGCGGGGGAGTAGCAGTCAGCACCTAAAACCTCACCAAATTCTCCACTCCTAATTTTTAAAGTTTGTTTGCTAAAACGTAAAGCAGACGAGCTGAATACAGGAACATCGTACTTTACAGCTAAATCAAAAATCGCAATTGCTTGTGCCAAACTTGCTCCAATAGGTTTATCAATAAAGACAATTTTGCCTGCTTTGAATACTTCTTCTGCTTGCTCCAGATGTATATTGCCATCATTAGTTTCAAGCATAACACAGTCAACTTTAGTCAGTAAATCTGCAATAGAATTAACTATCTCTACGCCATATTTTTCTACTTCCTCGANNTATTCTATCCATGCTAGATTTGATTGTTTTCGAACCGTATGGATAGGCAGCTACAATCTGAAAGTCACTGTATTCAGCTTTTTTATCTTCTCCATTTAGCAGCTTTGTAAAAGCAGTTGCATGAGAGGTGTCTAAACCAATAATTCCAATTTTAACTTGTGCCTGTAAAGCGAAAAATATGCCTCCAACAAGGAGAGCTATGAATGATAAAATTCTTTTTGAGTTCATAATTTATTCTTTTTAATTATATTAATGATGCACTAGCTTTGTCAAGATAGAGTATCGCTTTTTCTTTTGTTCTTAATATTGTTGCTGGACACTCTTCGTCTATTTCTCCATCAAGTGTTCTTTTCACAGCTTTTGCTTTATTTTCTGCTGGAACCATACAAAACATTGAATCTGCTTTGAGTAGTGCGGGTATTGTTACAGTAATAGCTTGTGAAGGTACTAGGTTTAATTTAATAAAACACCCTTCATTCACTTGTTGTGTTCGGCATGCAAGATCCAAATCTACAACTTTCACCATTTTCGGATCGTTGAAATCGGCCACATGTGGATCGTTGAATGCAATGTGTCCGTTTTCACCAATACCAAGACAAACTATATCTACAGGATCCTTATCTAATAGCTGTGCGTAACGCTCACATTCTTTCTCTGGATCTTCTTGGCCATCTATGTAATGAATGCTTTTAAATGGAGCTTTGCTAAAGAGACGTTCTTTTAAGAAATTGCCGAAAGCCTGAGAAGCATCTTTTTCCAATCCGATATATTCGTCCATATGAAAAGCATTGATGCGAGTCCAATCAATTGATTTATCTGCTATCAAATGTTGCATAAACTCTTGTTGAGATGGAGCTGCTGCAAAAATCATATTTATTTCATCTTTCTTTTGCAGCATTTCATTTATTGCTGTTGCCACATCATTAGCAGCATCAATTCCCATGTCTTCTCGTGTAGGGAATATTTTCACGGTTAACTTTTCTTTTTTGAAAGTTGTCATTCCTTTTTCAGTTTCTGTATATAACCTTTCCATCTATTATTGTGTATAAAATATTTATATTTCCATCGAAAATCACTAAGTCCGCATCTTTCCCAACCTCAATAGATCCTTTTCTATCATCTATATTCATGATTCGGGCTGGAGTAAGCGTCATCATCTTTACACTTTCCACCAAAGATANNATAGTTCGATAATTCCTTTTTGACCTTTGTCAAGACTACCTAAGATTGAATCACCATCAGGCATCCCCGCTCCACGCATCGAGTCAGTGCAAAGAGCAATCTTGTCAGAGCCTTTGAATTTATAAACAAATTGCAATAACGATTTTGGCAAATGCACACCGTCTGCAATTATTTCAACTGTCATATCGTCTATTAAATAAGCAGCCTCAACAGCACCTGCATACCGGAATGCATTGCGACGAGTAATAGTTGACATGCCAGAATATAGATGAGTCATATGAGTGAATCCGGCTTTGTAAGCATCAAGCACTTCTTCATATATAGCATCAGTATGAGCAACAGAAGGGAGTATTTTTTTCTTTGTCAAAACTTTTCCAAATTCTAAAGCTCCATCCAATTCTGGAGCAAGACTCCATCTAACAATATCATCCGATGCGTCTAAAATCATATTATATTCCTCTGGTTTTGGATCACGCAAGTATTTTGGGTCTTGTGCACCACGCTGATTGTATGCAAAGTAAGGACCTTCAAGATGTAAGCCAATAAATTTTGCCCCTTTGGTGTTTTCTTTCACAGCTTGTTTGTAAACTGCAAATGTTTCAATCAATTCTTCTGTTGTGCTCGTAAGCGTAGTAGGCAAAAGTGCAGTAGTGCCATACTTGGCATGAGTTTCTGCAGCTCCTAGGTATGCTTCTACTGTTGCATCCATAAAGTCGTGACCGCCACCTCCATGTGTGTGTATATCTACAAACCCTGCTGAAACGTAATTCTGTTTTGCATCTATCACTACGTCCGAGTTTTTGATGTCAATTTCTGAGATATCTTTAATCCCTTTTATTCTACCGTTGTCGCACACCAAAACCTTGTCTTCAATTATTAGGTCGGGGAAAACAATTTTCCCATTTGTTATTATAAGTCTACTCTTGATTGTGTGATTGTTTTAGGTTTTCTCCAGTAATTAATTTTGTGTCCATACACTGCAAACCAAACTAAATATACGAAACAAGGAATTAGCACCCAATAACCAGCTCTAAGTGTATGACCATCTGCTATTGCACCGTAAATAAGAGGTAATATTGCATTTCCAGACAATCCCATTATCAAAAGGGAAGAGCCTGTGTTAGTAAATTTACCTAAATTGTGTATGGATAATGGCCATATACCTGCATATATTAATGCATTAGGTAAACCAATGGAAGCTAAGAAGTAGATTGAAACATTTGCTGTATGTCCGAAAAGTGTAACCTCCCAATTGGCAAATAAGACGCCAAAAGACAATAGAAGTCCGAGTACGGTACAGAAAATAAGTGCATTTGTCTGGGATACAAATTTTGGAATCAATATAATTCCCATCATATATCCAATTATTGTCATTGTAAGTGTATAGGAAGGAAAAAACTTAGCTTCAATCATATTCATGTTAAACTCGGCGGCATAGTTAATAATCGTATCAATAGCAACCACTTGTGTTCCCACATGCAAGAAAATTGCAATAGCACCCAATATTAGATAAGGAAAATCTAAAAGACTTTTTCTTTGTATGTGATTTGAACCACTTGACTCTATAGCTGTATCATCCTCTTTATCAAAATCTATTTCAGGTAATACTGAATAACGAATTGCTACTCCCATAATAGCTAAAAAGATCCCCATTACAGCGTAAGGAACCATGACACGTCTAATAAGATCGTCGAGAATTATGTTTTTCTCCGCTTCAAGCAATGTGCCCGATTCTATAAGGTCAAACAGGTCGCTATCTGAACTCTTAAGTATAACAGCTGCAAATATTAATGGAGCAATAATTCCTGCACCTTTATTACAAATCCCCATTATACTCATACGTTGTGCCGCACTTTCAATAGGTCCAACAACTGTAATGTAGGGGTTGGCAGCAGTTTGAAGGATGGCCAATCCTGTACCTATGAAGAACAATCCGACAAGGAATATTGGATATTCCCGAACATAGGCAGCTGGTACAAACATAAATGCACCCAATGCTAACATCATAAAACCATACATTATCCCTTTTTTAAATCCGACACGTTTTAAAATTATGCCAGAAGGAATTGCCATAACAAAATAGGCAATGTAGAAGGCAAATGCTACTAAATAAGACTGGAAGTTAGAAAGTTCCATTGTTATTTTAAAGTAGGGTATTAAAGTAGCATTGATCCACGAAACGAATCCGAAAATGAAAAACATGCTCGCCACAATGGCAATGCCAATTGTACGAGTTCTTTTATCTGAACCTCTTTCAGTTTGTAAGATATCTGTCATAGAGTTTTAGAGTATAAAATGAGTGTGTAATTATTTTTGTGTTTATTTGAAAGCCAAAATTATCACAACATTTCGTCATTCTATACCCCAAAAGCGTAATTCAGTCTTCAAAAAGCGTTAAACTTGCACGCCGTCTTTCCATTTTTCGCGAAATTCAACCGGTGTAGCCCCTTTAAACTTTTTGAATATGCGTGAAATGTTTTTGCAATCATTGAAACCAGACTCAAGAGCCAAGTCAAATAGA
>DENY01000283.1:3740-7487 GCA_002359825.1 Bacteroidales bacterium UBA2632 | reverse complement strand
AAAAACCAAACTGAGTTACTAAGCGAATATTTCTCTGAGTATGCTCTGATGAAGTTTAGAACGCATGTTGAAATAGAATATTTTATTTCGCTTTGCGAGATTCCAATTCCACAATTGAAAGACTTCCCAAAAGATAAAATAGAGATATTAAGAAAAGTTGCCTTGGACTTTTCTATCGAAGATGGTAAAGAGATCAAAGAAATAGAGTCAACCACCAATCACGATGTTAAAGCAGTAGAATATTTTATCAAGCATAAATTTGACAATCTTCACTTAGAACAATACAAAGAGTTTATTCATTTTGGATTGACATCACAAGATATCAATAACACTGCATTCCCTTTGATGTGGAAAAATGCACTGCAAGTGGTTTACATTCCTCAACTGGAGTCGCTTTGCAGTATTCTATCCAAACTATCCATTGAATGGAACAATGTACCCATGTTGGCAAGAACACATGGTCAACCTGCATCTCCCACACGATTAGGCAAAGAGATAAAAGTATTTGAATATAGACTGCTAACACAAATTCAGAACTTAAAGTCACTACCCTTTACAGCTAAATTTGGTGGAGCTACAGGAAACTTCAATGCTCACCAAGTTGCCTATCCTCAAATTGACTGGAAAGAATTTGGCAAAAAGTTATTGTCAGATAAACTTGGCTTAACACGTGAAGAATATACAACACAAATATCAAACTACGATCAACTGAGTGCCTCATTCGACGCTTTGAAACGAATTCACACTATCTTGATAGATATGACACGGGACTTTTGGCAATACATTTCGATGGATTACTTCAAACAAAAGATTAAAGAGGGCGAAGTAGGCTCATCTGCTATGCCGCACAAAGTAAATCCTATTGATTTTGAGAATGCCGAAGGGAATTTAGGTATTGCCAATGCATTGTTAGAGCATCTATCAGCAAAACTACCCATTTCTCGCTTGCAAAGAGACTTGACTGATTCTACTGTGATGCGAAATATTGGTGTACCTTTGGCCCATGGGTTAATTGCATTAAATAGCACAACAAAAGGACTTAATAAGTTGTTATTAAACAATACTAAAATAAGTGCAGATTTAGAAAACAATTGGGCTGTTGTTGCAGAAGCAATTCAAACAGTTTTGAGAAGAGAAGGATACCCTGAACCATATGAGGCTTTGAAAGCACTCACGCGTAGGAATGAACAAATAACAGAAGATAGTATTAAAGTATTTGTAAATCAATTAAACGTAAGTGAAGATGTGAAAGTGGAGTTAAATTCAATCACTCCACATAACTACACAGGGATTTGAGAAACCCTCGTAATTATAACCAAAATAAAAAGAATCGCCGTGAGGCAAATCCAAAAAAGAACCATTAAATTAACAAGCAAATAAACAAAATGAAGACCAACAACGAAGAAAAGCACACAAACAATGATGGTGCATCTAAAGACAGAACTGATTCTTCGAATAACGACAATCAAGAAAGAAGAACACATTCAGATCAAGACTCAAATCGCGAAAGGAAAATATTCTCCAGTTCGAGAGAACAATCCTCAAGCGAAAGCCAAGATGAACAAAATAGAAAACGACGTCCACGTGTACGTTTAGGAGACAAAGCATACACTGCCGATCCCAGAAATAGACACACCGGACCCAGCAGGAATCCGTCAACAGACAGAGACAGATACCCTACCACTGATAGGTATTCATCCGATCGCAGCAATCAACAATCTGAATATCCACCTCGCGACAGATATTCATCTGATCGTAGCAATCAGCATTCGGGCTATGCCCCTCGTGACAGATACTCATCCGACAGAGGAGGAAATCAGCAGTCGGGTTATGCGCCACGTGACCGTTATTCATCAGATCGCAGAAGCCCACAACAAAGAGGAGACTATCCCGAAAGAAGAGGTTTCAATCAAGGTGGTGGAGGACCAAAAAAGGTTATTAAGCCTTTGAAGAAGAAAAAACCATTTTTGCAAATCAAGTATAAAGAAAGTGCAGACCCTACCGCACCAATACGTTTGAACAAATATATTGCAAACGCTGGTGTATGCTCACGTCGCGAGGCCGATGATTTTATTCAATCGGGTGCAGTAAAAGTAAATGGAACTGTGATTACTGAANNTAGTTACTGAACTGGGTACAAAAATTACCCGTGCCGACACCGTTTTATTTAACGACAAACCTATTGAGTTGGAAAGCAAGATATATGTGCTATTAAACAAACCAAAAGGTTTTGTGACTACAACAGATGATCCTGAAAACAGAAAGACTGTAATGGATTTGGTTAAGAGTGCTTGTTCCGAACGAATATATCCTGTAGGTAGGCTTGACAGAGGAACCACTGGTGTACTATTGCTGACTAATGATGGCGACTTGGCTTCTAAACTGACTCATCCTCGTTATGAGAAGAGAAAGATATATCAAGTGTGGGTAGATAAACCCGTTACTGCAGATCATATGCAAGAAATTGCAGATGGTATAGAGTTGGAAGATGGTGAAATTCATGTAGATGCAATCAGTTATGTTACCGAAGATGATTTAACTCAAATTGGAATAGAAATTCATTCAGGTAAGAATAGAATTGTGAGACGTATATTTGAAAAATTCGATTATAGAGTGCTCAAATTAGATCGCGTTTACTTTGCAGGTCTCACAAAGAAAAACCTGTCGAGAGGAAGATGGCGCTATCTTACAGAAAAAGAAGTGAATATGCTACGCATGGGAGCTTTTGACTAAACAAACACAATCAAACAGAAAAATAGAATAACAAAATAGTAAATCTCTCTTTAGAAAGAGAGATTTAGATGGTATGAAACAAATAACAAGAACAAAAATATCGGAAGCGTTACAGCTTACAAACTTCGGTGATGAAGTAAACGTAAAAGGATGGGTTCGCACCCGTAGAGGAAACAAAAATATAAGCTTTGTTGCTTTGAATGATGGGTCGACCATCAATAACTTGCAAATTGTTATTGATATTGCAACTTTTGGCGAAGAGTTTCTCAAGCCAATATCTACAGGTGCATCTATCAATGTGAACGGAATATTGGTAGAATCGCAAGGCAAAGGACAAACTGTAGAGATACAAGCCACAGAAATAGAAATATACGGCACAGCCGATCCATTGACCTATCCACTACAAAAGAAAGGTCACTCAATGGAGTTTTTGCGCGAAATTGCACACTTGCGTCCTCGCACAAACACTTTTGGTGCGGTGTACAGGATGCGTCATCACATGTCATATGCCATTCATAAATACTACAACGATAGAGGATTCTTCTATTTCCACACCCCCATCATCACTGGGTCTGACGCAGAAGGTGCAGGATCGATGTTCGAAGTTACTACGCTCAATCTAAACAATGTTCCAAAAACAAAAGAAGGCGAAGTAGATTTCTCTAAAGATTTCTTTAGCCGTCAAACCAATCTCACCGTATCGGGACAATTGGAAGGTGAAATGGGTGCAATGGCACTCGGTTCTATCTACACTTTTGGCCCTACATTTAGAGCAGAGAACTCTAACACTCCTCGCCACTTGGCAGAGTTTTGGATGATAGAGCCCGAAGTGGCTTTTGCTGACAATAACGACAATATGGATTTGGCCGAAGATTTTCTAAAGTATCTTGTCCAATATGCTCTTGACAATTGTAAAGAAGACCTTGAGTTCCTGAACAGCATGATTGACAAAACACTATTGGAAAGACTTCCTTTTGTAGTTGACAACAATTTTGTTAGATTGTCATACACCGA
>DENY01000283.1:0-3669 GCA_002359825.1 Bacteroidales bacterium UBA2632 | reverse complement strand
GTTATCTTGAATGATTATCCAGCAGAAATCAAAGCATTCTACATGAAATTGAACGATGACAACAAGACTGTACGTGCTATGGATGTGCTCTTCCCAAAAATTGGAGAAATTATTGGAGGATCGGAGCGTGAGTCTGATTACGACAAATTAATGAAACGAGTGAGTGATTTTGGTATCAATCCAGATTCTATTTGGTGGTATCTTGAGTCTCGTAAATTTGGAACTGCACCACACGCTGGATTTGGATTAGGTTTCGAGCGATTGATGCTGTTCGTAACAGGTATGACAAACATTCGCGACGTAATACCTTTCCCAAGAACTCCTCACAACGCTGATTTTTAAGGAAAATATTAATTCAAAAAGTGGAGAACTTACATTCACCTTTAGTGCGCATAAAAAGTACTGTGAAAAAGAAAGTACTAAACTGAAACGAAATAATAAAATGCAGTGATGATAGTAATTCATCTTGCACCATGTTGTTTCACAACAAACATAAGACAAACAATTAAATGAAATATATACGCAATTTTTGTATTATTGCTCACATAGACCACGGTAAGAGTACCTTGGCCGACAGGTTGTTGGAGTTTACCGGAACCGTTGAAGGCAAGGCTATGAAGTCACAGGTATTGGATAGCATGGACTTGGAGAAAGAACGTGGAATCACCATTAAAAGTCATGCCATACAGATGGACTATGAGTTTATGGGGGAAAAGTATAGCCTCAATTTGATTGATACTCCTGGACACGTGGACTTCTCATACGAGGTGTCACGATCTATTGCTGCCTGCGAAGGTGCATTGCTGATAGTGGATGCTGCTCAAGGCATTCAAGCACAAACAATATCCAATGTGTATATGGCATTGGAAAACGATTTGGAGATAATTCCAATTATCAATAAAATTGACCTCGATAGTGCTATGCCCGAGGAAGTAGAAGACCAAATAGTGGATCTATTGGGTTGCGACCGAGAGGATATACTCCGTGCAAGTGGCAAAACCGGGGTTGGGATGGAAGAGATACTCTCTGCCATTATCAATAGAGTACCCGAGCCACAGGGCGATCCTGATGCACCACTTCAAGCTCTCATTTTTGATTCAGTATTTAACTCCTTTCGAGGCATCATTGCTTACTTCAAAATCGTAAATGGAAGTATCAAAAAGGGAGACTTAGTAAAGTTTGTTTACACTGGCAAAGAGTACAATGCCGACGAGATTGGTATTCTCAAACTCTCTATGTTACCCAAACAGGAAGTTACTTGTGGCAATGTGGGATATATCATTTCAGGTATCAAAACATCGAAGGAAGTGAAGGTGGGTGACACCATTACGCACGTTAAAAATCCATGTGATAAAGCAATTGAAGGTTTTGAAGAAGTGAAGCCAATGGTGTTTGCGGGAGTGTATCCCATAGAGACTGAGGATTTTGAGGATTTGCGCTCGTCGCTCGAAAAGCTACAGCTCAATGATGCCTCTCTCACATTCCAACCCGAATCGTCTGTTGCTTTAGGCTTTGGTTTTCGTTGCGGTTTCTTGGGTCTGCTCCACATGGAGATTATTCAAGAAAGATTGGAGCGAGAGTTCAACATGGATGTGATTACTACAGTACCCAACGTGTCGTACAAGATTTACGACAAAAAAGGACACATGACAGAGGTGCACAATCCTGCTGGTCTTCCCGATATAATGCTCATTGATAAAATTGAAGAGCCTTATATCCGTGCATCAGTTATCACAAATACTACTTACATTGGTGGTATCATGACACTTTGCTTGGGCAAACGGGGCGAGTTGATCAAACAAGAATACATCTCGGGCGACCGTGTAGAGATTACTTACGATATACCGCTTGGAGAAATAGTAATTGATTTCTACGACAGACTCAAAAGTATATCTAAAGGTTATGCCTCGTTCGATTATGTTATGTACGATTACCGTCCATCAAAATTGGTGAAACTGGATATCCTTCTTAATGGAGAACCTGTTGATGCTCTTTCTACTCTCACTCACTTTGAAAATGCCGAATCATTTGGACGCCGTATGTGCGAGAAATTGAAAGAACTCATCCCTCGTCAGCAATTTGATATTGCCATACAAGCAGCAATTGGAGCAAAAATTATTGCACGTGAAACGGTGAAAGCTCTCCGTAAGGATGTTACAGCTAAATGTTATGGTGGTGATATATCGCGTAAACGTAAATTGCTGGAGAAACAAAAGAAAGGTAAGAAACGAATGAAACAAGTGGGTAATGTGGAAGTGCCTCAAACTGCTTTTTTGGCGGTGTTGAAGTTAGACTAAGCCACGCTCATTACACAATAATAAATAAAAAAAACCACGGATGAATATTTTCATTAGTGGTTTTTTGTTTCATCGTACATCGAGTTCAAACTAAGCATTATTGAACAATATATACTATTTTATTGTAGATATACAAAATATTAGTACCTTTAACGGGTATTAATAAAATAGCTACCCTATGAAAAGCAGCACAATATTAATAATCATCTTCTCGATGATATCGACCTTATCACAGGCTCAACAAGATTCTGTAAAGAACTTAATGCATCAATTCCAGTATAAAGAAGCTATTGAATGGTTGGACAATCAATCTGAAACTGTTGATAACTTATTACTAAAAGCAGAATGTTTTGATAAACTATACAATTATCATGCTGCAACAGCTACTTATGAAAAAGCGTTAGCGCAAGATTCCACTCAATTATCAATAATCATTGCGTTAGCAGAATCTTACTATCAATGTGGCGATTCAGATAAATCATTAGCTTATTGGACAAAATCTTTGCAACTTTCACCAGAAAATATTTATCTGAAAACAAAGAAAGCCATTGCTCACTATCGGATAAACGACTGGATAGGAACGATAGAAAGTTGTAAAAAAGTATTCGAGACTGACTCAGTGCCTTTACTATTGCGAATGTATGGTGATGCACACCTACAACTACTTCGAGTAGATACAGCACTGTTTTATTATAGTAAGGCGATAGAAAAGAATCCATCTGATTATGTTAGCACTAATAAGCTAGCAAACTTCTATTATGCAGCTCAATTATACCCTGAAGCTATTGAAACTACAGGCTACTATCTTAAGAACATCAACGCAAACCAGAAGAATGTTGGTCAACTTCATGGAATGGCGCTCTATTCTAATGGAGATTATAAAGATGCGATAGAGCGATTAGAATTAAACACTCAACTGGGCGACAGCACCTACTCTACTTCTTATTTTTTGGGAATGAGTTATTATGCATCAAAACATTACTACGAATCTATTCCTTGGCTCGAAAAAGCTTACCTAATAAATGCCGACGATGTAAATCTTCTCTATTATTACGGAACTGCACTATCAAGGAACTACGATAGAAAACGAGGAATTGAAATATTGCAAGTAGGAGTGGATATGATTGAAAAACAAATGGAAATGATGTACGATTTTGATATTTCATTTGCTATTGCTTATAACACAACTGGAAATCACTTAAAAGCCATACAATATTATAAATCGGCAATAAAACGACAACCGGGCAAAACTATAATACTTTACAATATTGCTCGAAATTACGATATTACGAAGAACTACGAGGAGGCTGTCAATTATTATGAGCGATTTCTGAAAACAAAACCAAAAGACTTGGATATTAAACAACCTATT
>DENY01000034.1 GCA_002359825.1 Bacteroidales bacterium UBA2632 | reverse complement strand
GTTTTTCAACATGTACCGCCATGACTATATACCAGGTTCAAAAGCTGAACCACGTGTAACAACAAATTTAAAAGCGAGAGGAATACCCAAATACAATAAAAAGAATAAGGTGAAAAAGTAAATACGATAATGAGCCTGAATATTTTATCTTTGTATAAATAGTAATTGTTATTAATGTTTCATCTGTACCATACAATCTGTTAAATTATAAACAGAATCAATGGCAGATAGAGGGATTTATATTTTGCAAGTATCTCCGAAATGTGTATCTTTACAATTGATAATTACAAACACAAATAATAAAAATGAAAATGAAAACAACAAATTATTTAAGTTTAGACACAAGTGCTACTAAAAAAGTAAGTGATGAATTACAGAACCTACTAGCCGATCTACAGGTATATTACACAAATTTACGTGGATTCCATTGGAACATCAAAGGCCCAAGATTTTTTCAACTACACGAAGCTTTTGAAGAAATGTATGACGTTGTATCTGATCAAATTGACGAAGTGGCAGAACGCATTTTAATGCTTGGTGAAACTCCATTCCATAATTTTAGTGACTATTTGAAGAAAAATGAAATCAAAGAATCAGGATTTGTTTCTAGTGGAGACGAAGCACTAAAACTAATATTAGATTATTTGAAAATATTAATTGCTAAAGAACGCAATATCTTGGACCTAGCTGACAAAGCAAATGACGAAGGAACTATAGCACTCATTAGTGACTACATCTCAGGTCAAGAAAAAACGGTTTGGATGCTAACTTCAATGTTATCATAGTAAACCTTTAGTATATAAATAGTCAAATAAGCGGTGCATTATATAATAATGTATCGCTTATTTTGTTTTAGAACAATAAAAAATTGTGTTTGTTAAAAACTTATTGGCACTGTTTTTGCATTAATAAAAGTAACTCATTATTATTGCACATATAAAATAACTGTTATATTTGTACTAATTACAATATTACACATTACAAGGAAGGAAGAAAGAAATGAATAATAAATTTTCTAAGCGAGTAAAAGACATCATGGCCTATAGCCGTGAAGAAGCTGGAAGACTACAAAACAACTATATTGGTCCTGAACATCTTATGCTAGGTATTCTGCGTGATGGCGATGGACTAGCAATTCAGATTTTGCAAGACTTTGATGTTAATCTAAAAGCCCTCAAGGAACAAATTGACACTCAAATAAGACAAATTCAAGAACCCGATGAAGGTAACAACGAATTGGTTGTAACTAAAAGCACCGAAAAAGTTTTAAAGATGAGTATTTTGGAAGCACGTCTTACCAAAAGCTCTCCTACTGATTCGGAACACCTACTTTTAGCTTTACTGAAAGACAAGAAAACATTGATTAATTCAATAATGCAATCATTCAATGTTGATTATAATAACACTCTCTTATACGTAAAGAGTATAGCAGAAACCAGAGAGGACAATTTTGATGAAACTAAGAGTCCAACTATGGGACCAAACTTCACAGATGACGATGATGATGATATGAAAGAACGTCCTTCATCGCAAAATCCTATAGGCGGTGGATCTCCTAAAACTACATCCGACACACCTGTATTGGATAATTTCGGAACTGATATTACCAAGGCTGCCTCTGAAAACAGATTGGACCCTGTAGTGGGCCGAGAAAAAGAAATTGAGCGTTTGTCTCAAATATTAAGTCGCCGCAAAAAGAATAATCCAGTATTGATTGGAGAACCAGGTGTTGGTAAATCGGCCATAGTGGAAGGATTAGCCCTGCGCATTATACAAAAGAAAGTATCTCGTATTTTATTCGACAAACGCGTGATTGCACTGGATATGGCTTCAATAGTTGCCGGAACAAAATATCGTGGACAGTTTGAGGAACGCATCAAAGCAATCTTGAACGAATTGTCGAAAAATCCGAATATTATTCTCTTTATAGACGAAATACACACTATTGTGGGTGCGGGTGGTGCTGCAGGTTCATTATTNNGGTGCTGCAGGTTCATTGGACGCTGCAAATATGCTTAAACCAGCTTTGGCGAGAGGAGAAATTCAGTGTGTGGGAGCTACAACCCTTGACGAATATAGAAAGAACATTGAAAAAGATGGAGCTTTAGAGCGTCGTTTCCAAAAAATAATTGTTGATCCAACAACATCCGAGGAAACTCTACAGATATTGCATAATATCAAAGACCGCTACGAAGAACATCACAATGTAAAATATACAGACGAAGCACTCAAAGCCTGCGTAACTCTAACAGAGCGTTATGTGAGCGATCGAAATTTTCCCGATAAAGCAATTGATGCATTAGACGAGGCAGGGTCACGTGTACATATTTCCAATATTACTATTCCAAAAGCAATTGAGAATATGGAACAGCAATTGGAAGAGGTGGAGCAGTTGAAGAATGATGCGGTGAAAGCTCAAAAATATGAGTTGGCTGCAAGTCATCGCGATAAGCAAAGACAACTACTTATAGCATTGGAAGAAGAAGAAAAACGTTGGCAAAAAGAAATCAAAGAGAAACCAGAAGTGGTAGATGACCAAAAAGTAGCCGAAGTTGTGGCTATGATTTCGGGTGTTCCCGTTCAGCGTATTGCTCAGGCAGAAGGTCAGCGTCTATTACAAATGAAAGATGTCTTGAAGTCAAAAGTAATAGGTCAGGATGATGCTGTTGATAAAATCGTAAAAGCAATACAGCGCAATAGGGTTGGATTGAAAGACCCCAACAAACCAATTGGTACATTCATGTTTTTAGGACCTACAGGAGTTGGTAAAACTCACTTAGCCAAAAAGCTTGCTGAGTTTTTGTTTGACTCTACTGACAATCTTATACGAGTTGACATGAGCGAATATATGGAAAAGTTCACTGTTTCGCGTTTGGTTGGAGCACCTCCCGGATACGTAGGATATGAAGAAGGTGGTCAACTTACCGAGAAAGTGAGGCACAAACCTTACTCTGTGGTATTGCTTGATGAAATTGAAAAAGCTCACCCCGATGTGTTCAACTTGCTGTTGCAAGTATTGGATGAAGGTCATATTACCGATAGTTTGGGCCGTAGAATTGATTTCAAAAATACAATTCTTATAATGACTTCAAACATTGGAACACGCCAGTTGAAAGACTTTGGTCGAGGTATTGGTTTTAGCACGTCATCAGACATGACAGATGCAGAACATTCGCGCAGTGTAATCAAAAAAGCATTGTCAAAAGCTTTTGCTCCTGAATTTATCAATAGGGTTGATGATCTAGTGATGTTTGACCAGCTAAGTAAAGAATCAATTTATAAAATAATTGATTTAGAGTTAGAAGGGTTCTACAAACGAGTTAAAGGCTTAGGATTTACAATCGTAATATCAAACGAAGCTAAGGATTTTATTGCATCAAAAGGATATGATGTTCAGTTCGGGGCACGCCCATTGAAACGTGCTATCCAAAAGTATTTGGAAGACGAAATGG
>DENY01000067.1:495-4487 GCA_002359825.1 Bacteroidales bacterium UBA2632 | reverse complement strand
ATTAAAACGAATATCTATCACAACAAAAATCTCTCTTTTTATGTTGGTTTTTGCCCTATTCTGCGGTACAGCCAATGCTCAATGGGTCGTAACTGACCCTAGCAACTTTGCGGGCAATGTTGCCAACTCCATCAAAGAAATAACTACGGCTTCCCAGACTGTCAAAAATACCTTGAACGGTTTCAAAGAGGTAGAAAAACTCTACGGTGATACAAAAAAATACTACGATGCACTAAAGCAGGTAAACAACCTAATCGGCGATGCCTACAAAGTTAAGGAAACGCTGGTCATGGTAGGAGACATTACTGGAATCTATGTAGATGTGTACAAAAGGATGCTCTCCGATACCAACTTTCGCCCAACTGAGCTTTCCGCAATGGCTACAGGGTACACTCGCTTACTGGAACTCAGTGGCGAATCAGTCAAAGAATTAAAATCGATTGTAAATAGTGGCTCCTTTTCCATGAACGACAAAGAGCGGATGGAGATAATTGATCGTATCTACGAACAGGTAAAGGAATACAAAGCGATTACATCCTACTACACGCGTAAAAACATCTCAGTAAGCTATATTCGTGCCAAGAAAAAAGACGATATCCACCGCATTAAAGAGCTCTATGGAATGGATGAGCATCGTTTTTGGTAACCTTTAATATCTGATAATTATGGATTTTAACAGTCTTCATGAGTTGCTTCGAACAACATATAATGAAATGATTCCCTTGTCCGAAAATATGGCGGGTATTGCCAAAGGCATAGCCGGACTGGGTGCACTTTTCTACATTGCCATGCGTGTGTGGTCATCCCTTGCACGTGCCGAACCGATTGACATATTTCCTCTGCTTCGCCCTTTCGTATTGGGATTTTGCATCCTATTTTTCTCCACCTTCGTGTTGGGAACTATTAATGCAGTTTTAAGTCCTATTGTGCGAGGAACTGAGCAGATGGTTAGAGAACAGTCAAACGATTTGGAGTCTTTAATCAGAAATCGGGATCATCTGGAATATGAAGCTATGATGCGCAATCCCGAAACAGCATTTCTGGCAGACCAAACGAAATGGGATGAAAAGATAGATGAGCTGGGCATTATCGGCGTTTCCGATGCTGTTGTTATTGCGGGAATGTATGCTGAGCGAGCTGCCTACAATACGAAAAAATGGATGATGGATCAAATATATCAACTCTTGGAATTACTGTATCAAGCAGCCGGTTTAACCATTGATACCATACGCACTTACTTTCTTATTGTACTTTCCATATTAGGACCCATTGTTTTTGCCATCGGAATCTGGGACGGATTGGGAGGGTCGCTGACGGCTTGGTTCAGCAGGTATATTTCCGTTTACCTCTGGCTTCCCGTCAGTAGTATTCTGACAGCCTTGCTCACCAAAATTCAGGTGTTGATGCTCAAAAAGGACATTGCCATGCTGGAAGACCCTTCGTTTATTTCTGATGGAAGCAATTGGTATTACATCATCTTCTTCCTGATTGGCATCGTAGGGTATTTTACCGTGCCAACTGTAGCGGGTTGGATTATTGAAGCTGGAGGAGGAATGGGCAATTACGGCAAAAACGTAAATGAACAGGCAAAAGGTACGGGTGGCAAAGCTATTACCGGTGGCAAAGCGGCAGCTGCGGCAGGTGGAGCAGTTGTAGGAAATGCTACAGGACGCATTCGGGGAATGTTAAAGAAAAAGTAAACAAAAAAAATGAAGAAAATTATGGAATTCAAATCTCTCAAAAATATTGAAACTTCTTTTAAGCAGATACGGATCTATGCCATATTGTTTGTTGTCATTTGTCTTTGTGTCTGTGGGTATGCGCTGTTCAGCTCATACAGTTTTGCCGAACGACAACGTGAGAAAATTTACGTGTTGGATAATGGAAAGTCTTTAATGCTCGCTCTTTCGCAAGACGCAGCATTCAACCGTCCGGTGGAAGCCAGAGAACATGTTAAGCGGTTTCACGAACTCTTTTTTACGGTTGCACCCGATAAAGATGCGATCGAAAGTAATATGCGTAGAGCATTTATGCTTTCGGACAAATCTGCATATGATTACTACAAAGATTTGATGGAAAAAGGGTATTTCAACCGTATTATTTCGGGAAACATCAACCAACGTACCGAAATCGATTCGATGCAGTGCAATTCCGATGCCTATCCATATAAGGTGAAAACCTTTGCCCGTCAGTTTATCATCCGTCAAAGCAACATTACGGAGCGTTCGCTCATTACCGACTGTGAACTGATTAACTCGGTGCGCTCCGATAATAATCCGCAAGGGTTTACACTGGAACGCTTCGTTGTGCTGCAAAACCAAGACCTACAAATTGTCAAGCGATGATACAGGCTTACTTAAAACTACACCTCTGTCTAAAGGCCAAATGCGCGCGTTTGTCCTTGAGAGAGCGAAGGATTTTCTTCTATGGGCTAAGCGCACTCTATTTCGTTAGTTCACTATCAATGATAGCTTTCTTCTTTATTCCCGAAGAAACGGAAATGAAAGAAAAAAAGAACAACACCCCGATAGAGCTGATCGATGCGCCCAAACACCTCGATAGCATAAAACAGCAAGATTCAATACAACCATTCCTTACATAAAAATCTAAAACAATGAAAAATGAGAAAGAACAACATCAAGAAGTCCATCCAGTGGAGCAAACGAATTACCCGAAAGAAAGAGAATCGGGAAAAGAAATCGCGCCCAAAAGGCTATCTGTGCAAGAACGGGAAAAACTGAAGAAATGGATTATTTTTGCAGTGTTGGGACTCGTATTTGCATTATCCATATGGTACATATTTGCTCCTTCGCCCGAAGAAAAGAAAAAGACGAAAGATGAGGCTGGCATTAATCAAAGTATTCCACAGGCCTCGAATCATGACTTGCCCGATGATAAACTGAAGGCATACTCGCTGGGGACAGATGAAGAGAAAGAGAATAAACAGCAGGGAATGATCGGAAGCCTTTACGATTATTTCGAGCGGGAAAGCGAAAGAAAAGACAACACTTTATCTGATGATAAAATAGAGAACAATGACCCTGTGGTAAAATCAGTCAGCCAATACCAGAAAACCACCCGTATGTTACAATCATTCAACGAACCGCTTGCCTATGACTCCGAAAAAGAGGAATTGCGGTATGAACTGGATTTGCTTCGCTCCAAATTAACTGAAATAGAGGAAGCCAAAAATGAAGAAACCGATCATCTCGCTTTGATGGAAAAATCGTATCAACTCGCAGCTAAGTATTTGCCACAAGGACGGAATACAGATACAACCTCACCTTTTGAAAACGCCGTTGAGCGCAAAATAGACGACCCTATTCCCAATGCCTATGCCAAAGCGGAAAAAAGCGACTTGGCATTTATGGTTTTCTCAGACAGCAAGGAGGTGGTCTCCTCGCTCTATCAAGATGTTCCGGACAGCATTTTTATAGCCGAACAATTACTGGAACGCAACGGTTCGTTTCTTTCATCTTCACAAATCGCTGATGATATCCCCAACAAAAATACGCTGAAAGCCGCCGTATATGAAACCGTAACGCTCAATGACGGGAAAACTGTCCGTTTGCGGTTGTTAGAATCGGCACGTGTAGCGAATATGCTTATTCCTAAAAACACCCTCTTAACTGCTATGGCAAAGATACAGGGCAACCGACTTCTCCTTTCGGTAATAAGTATACAATACAGGGAGCGGATTATCGCAGTACNNTGAACGCCGTGAAAGAGGTCGTTGCAGGGATGGGACAAAGTGCAGGTACAAGTTTTACGTTCAGTTCTTCGGCAGGGCAACAATTGGTGGCAGATGCCGGGAAAGGTGTTATACAGGGTGCTTCGCAGTACATCGGAAAGAAAATGCGAGAAGTGAAAGTCACCCTAAAAAGCGGGCACAAACTATTTCTTATAGCCAACAAATAATATTTTCAAATCTTTTAAATTTACATTCAAATGAAAGTCAAACAATTAATCCTGACATCTGTCCTTCTTTTCGG
>DENY01000067.1:0-425 GCA_002359825.1 Bacteroidales bacterium UBA2632 | reverse complement strand
ACTTCCTTACGGTTTGGAGGTAACCTTCGATAAAACTGTCCACCTGATCTTTCCGACTCAAATCCGTTATGTGGACTTGGGTAGCAGCAACATCATTGCCGACAAAGCCGAAGATGCAGATAACGTGTTGCGCATAAAGGCTGCTGTACGTGATTTTGAAACTGAAACCAACCTTTCGGTTATTTGCGAAGATGGTAGTTTTTTCGCATTTAATGTGAAATATGCCGAAGAACCAGAACGGTTGAACGTCGAGATGCAGGATTTTCTCCATTCTGGTGCGATAAATTTACCAAGCAACAATGCTGATATTTATTTTAAAGAGTTGGGAAATGAATCACCTATATTGGTTAAACTGATTATGAAAACAATTTGGCAGAATGATAAACGGGAAATCAAACACATCGGCAGTAAAAAGTTCGGTATTC
>DENY01000193.1:4549-6797 GCA_002359825.1 Bacteroidales bacterium UBA2632 | reverse complement strand
CAGCATGCGTGCCTGAAAGCTTATAGAGATGGTGCTTTTTTCGGTTCTCAATTTGGTGGAACGGATTTGATATTTAATAAAATTGCGCTTGAAGACGATGAATTAAGAATTGAAGTAAACTCAAAATCAAACATTACTATTATAACAGACAAAGGCTCCTCTGAAGTGGGTGATTCAAAACAGACCACCTATAAAATACCTCTTGATGTAAATAATACTCCAACTATCAAGTATATTCGTGTTGAAGCTGAAAATGGTAACGAGCGAATATTTAGTCAACCAATTCGTTTTATTGTAAATTTATGAGACTCCTTATATATAGGGGAACAATAATTTGAATGTTAAATCTTTCAGAAGTATCCATTTTAGTAAATCTCCTTTCGTCCACCCTTTCCTCTCTCCTCACTATACACCCTTGTTTATCCTGACTTGCAAATGAGTCACATACGATTAATTGAGCAAAAATAACAGATTAAAGCCATTACATCCTATAAGCTTTAATCAACTAATTCCTTATATTTGCACTCATGAAGTCGATATATAAATCAGAAAAATTAGAACTATTCACTCCTGCTTCTTCAAGCATGGAGCTACCGTATGTGGGAGGGATTGTTGCCGGATTCCCTTCTCCTGCCGATGATTTCGTGTATGAAAGTATCGATCTGAACAAGTTGATTGTGAAACATCCCGATGCTACTTTTTATGCCCGTGTACGTGGACAATCGATGGTAGGTGATTTTATGGAAGACGATTTGTTGGTGATAGACCGTAGCATGGAGTGGACCGACAATAAAATTGCTCTTTGCTATGTTGAGAATGAGTTTACATTGAAGAGAATCAAAATTGAGAATGGCAAGTGTTTCTTGATTCCTTCCAACAGCGATTTTCCTATTATCGAAGTAAACGATGACAAAGATGTCATAATATGGGGCATTGTCACCTACTCCATAAAGAAACACTAAGCAAATATGTACTCCCTGATAGATTGCAACAACTTCTACGCTTCGTGTGAGCGTGTCTTTAATCCGTCGCTCAACGGCAAGCCTATTGTGGTGCTGAGCAACAACGACGGATGTGTAATAGCACGTAGCAACGAAGCCAAACAACTCGGCATTCCCATGGGAGCACCTGCATTTCAATATCAGAGCGTGTTTCGTACGCATGGTGTAAAGGTGTTTTCGGCCAATTTCCATTTGTATGGCGACATGAGCCGCAGGGTAATGAATATCTTGAGTAACTATAGCCCAACTACCGAAATATATTCAATCGACGAATGCTTCCTATCACTCCATGGCATGCCTATCGATCACTATAAATATGGATTGGACATGGTGGAAAAAGTTGCGAAATGGACCGGTATCCCTATCTGCGTTGGTACAGCACCCACCAAGGCTTTGGCAAAAGTGGCCAACCGAATAGCAAAAAAGTTTCCAGAAACAGCCAAAGGTTGCCATGTCATAGACACTGAGGAAAAGAGAACAAAAGCCCTAAAGTGGCTCCCTATAGAAGATGTGTGGGGCATTGGCCGACAAAACACCAAGAAACTATATGCTCAAGGCATCAAAAAAGCCATTCAATTTACCGAACTACCCGAAAGTTGGGTGTTGAGAAACATGACAATCGTTGGACTACGCCTTCAGAAAGACCTAAAAGGTATTCCCACCATCGAAATGGAGCCTGTAGAAAAGAAACAAAGTATATCCACCACCCGCACTTTTGACAGAGACTACGATACGTTTGAGGAGGTGAAAGAACGAATAGTTACTTTTACCACACTTTCGGCAGAAAAACTGCGCAGTCAAAACTCACTCTGCAACACGATGAGCCTTTTTGTAGAAACAAACCGATTTAAAGAGACCGAAACATACTACTATAAGTCGATACAGATGAAACTACCGTTTTCTACATCCTCTACATTAGAACTGGTTGCTTTTGCTGTGATGGGGCTGAAACACATATTCCGCAACAACCTTCATTATAAAAAAGCTGGCATAACACTCTCTCACTTTGTGGATGCCAACTGTCATCAACCATCGCTATTTTTCAATTCCAACCCCAAGCACAAAGACCTGATGCGGGTAATCGACAACATAAACGATACTCATAAATCTAATGTTGTTCGATTGGCTGGAATGGATAAAAAAAGCTTTAAGATGAAACAAGAACACCTCTCGCCGGCATACACCACCAATATAAAGGATGTGATTGAGGTGGTGATTTGAAACTTCAATAAAGTTTGTGGTGCTTT
>DENY01000193.1:0-4466 GCA_002359825.1 Bacteroidales bacterium UBA2632 | reverse complement strand
CTCTCTCAAACAAAACTTTGCAATTATTTTTTTAACCCACCCTATATAAATAATCATTTTAAAATTCGAAGAAGCTCTCTTAACAATAGATTGAAAATGACTTCAGATAATAGTATTACATCAATATTCTTGAATTAAACTATAAGCAATTAAAATTAAATGCGCAACAAGAGTGTTAATAATTAAACTATTTATTATATATCGTTGTTACCTTACTTTAATATTCCTATATTTGCGTCAAATATAAAAATAGCTAATCTATATATGAGGTTATCAATGTCTAATAGTTTTATTAATATCACTATTAAGCTCACTTATCACAAGCTGGGCTTCAGCCTTTTATAAAGATACTCAGCATAATAAAAACATGGCAAGAAATGATCGATTACTCACTGTGTGTGTGATAACACTAGGACAATCGAATTTTAAATTATATAACAGAGAAAGAAAATTATTTACAAATATATTACAACGATTATATCAAAATGAAAGAGAAAGAGTATAATAGTAGGAGAATTAGTGTTAAAACGACCAAAAACGAAGAAATAATCCGAATTCGCAGATAAAAACTTAGTTGCTCCACACACTACTAATCATTTCTAAATAGGTAAAAAATATACATGGTCATTAGGAACTAACGAAATAAACACTTTAGACAAACCATTATTAAAATGAAAATAAATAACAGAAGAGACTTTATAAAAAAAGCAACCTTAGCGGGTGCTTCAGCTGTCACTTTTCCACAATTATTGAGTTGTGCGAATAATACCTCCCAAAAAACAATGCCGATAGGTGATATTAAGAAAGACACCTCATTGAAAAGCACCCTCATAGTTCCAAAAAACGAGGGACTAAAACTAACAGGTGCTTTCTTGGATGAAATTTCTCATGATATTCCTCATCAAAATTGGGGTGAAGCTGAGTGGGATTTAGACTTTCAGTATATGAAAGCCATTGGAATTGACACGGTAATCATGATTCGTTCGGGTTATAAGAAATTCATCACCTATCCTTCAGAATACCTTCTAAAAAAAGGTTGCTACATGCCTTCAGTTGATTTAGTAGATATGTACTTGCGATTGGCAGAAAAGTATGGTATGAAATTCTATTTCGGGCTATACGACTCTGGTCACTACTGGGCTACGGGTGATATGTCACACGAAATCGAAGACAACAAATACGTAATTGATGAAGTTTGGAAAAACTACGGTAGCAAATACAAAAGCTTTGGTGGATGGTACCTGAGCGGTGAAATAAGCCGTGCAACCAAAGGAGCTATTGAAACATTCCATGCCATGGGAAAACAATGTAAAGATGTGTCGAACGGGCTACCTACATTTATTTCTCCTTGGATCGATGGAAGCAAAGCGGTAATGGCTAGCGGGTCGGCCCTCAGCAAAGCTGATGCAGTATCGGTGGAACAACACGAAAAAGAGTGGAATGAAATCTTTGACGGTATTCACGATGTAGTGGACGCTTGTGCATTTCAAGATGGACACATAGACTATGATGAGTTAGATGCATTTTTTGAAGTAAATAAAAAATTGGCCGACCGATACAATATGGAGTGTTGGACCAATGCTGAATCATTTGATAGAGATATGCCCATCAAGTTTCTGCCCATCAAGTTTGATAAACTTCGCATGAAGTTGGAGGCAGCAAAACGTGCAGGTTATGATAAGGCCATTACTTTTGAATTTTCACACTTTATGAGTCCACAGTCAGCTTATTTACAAGCGGGTCACTTATACAATAGATACAGAGAATATTTCAACATATAATAACGACAGATGAAACAAACAAACAACATTGGTTATGTGGCCTTTTTGTCGATTGTGGCAGCTTTGGGAGGATTTCTTTTTGGCTATGACACAGCGGTAATTTCTGGTACAATATCAAAAGTAGCAGGTCAATTTGGCTTGGACTCGCTTCAAAGTGGTTGGTATGTAGGTAGTGCCCTAGTTGGGTCAATCATGGGAGTGGTGGCCGCAGGGGCCATGAGCGATAGATTTGGACGAAAAAAGACAATGCTTATCTCTGCTACACTTTTCACAATCTCGGCAGTTGGCTGCGCTTTATCGGCCAACTGGGATCAATTGGTGATTTTCAGAATAATTGGCGGTATTGGCATTGGAATAGTTTCCATTGTCTGCCCTCTTTATATTTCGGAAGTTTCAGTAGCATCGCATCGCGGACGCATGGTATCGCTCTATCAGTTGGCCATCACCATTGGTTTTCTTGGTGCATATTTAATGAACTACTATTTACTCAATCTTTCAGCTACATTCTCTTCATCGAGCCCCCTATTGACACAAATTTTGGGAACGGAAGAGTGGCGTGGGATGTTGGGGATGGAAGCCATTCCAGCAATTATATTCTTCATGATTATCTTTTTAATCCCTGAAAGTCCACGTTGGCTCATAACCAAAGGAAAAGAGGAGAGTGCACGAAAAACATTCGGTCTTATCTATAGAGATAACACAGCAGTAGATTTCCACATCAATGAAACCAAACAAATGTTGCAATCTGCAGAAAAGGCAAGTTGGAGACTACTCTTTAAGCCTGGGACTTTCAGAATTGTCCTCATTGGAGCAGCTATTGCCATTCTCGGCCAATTTATGGGAGTGAATGCTGTACTTTATTATGGTCCCACCATCTTCGAGTCGAGTGGTTTATCAAGTGGCGACTCGCTATTTTATCAATCTTTGATTGGAGTGGTAAACATGGGTACAACTGTGCTAGCACTGCTTATAATTGATAAAGTGGGACGTAAAAAACTGGTTTATTTTGGTGTATCAGGAATGATTCTTTNNTAGGACTCTACTTCTTGAAAGGTGAAGCTTGGGGCATATCCAACACTTTCCTTTTGATATTCTTCTTGGCTTACATGTTCTTCACAGCTGGATCAATCAGCGCAGTGATATTCGTTTTCCTTTCAGAAATGTATCCTACCAAAATACGTGGCTTAGCAATGTCGGTGGCGGGGTTATCACTGTGGGTAGGAACCTATTTAATTGGGCAACTCACACCTTGGATGCTCGAAAACCTTACTTCAGCAGGAACATTCTTCCTATTTGCATTTATGTGTATCCCTTATATGCTAATTGTATGGAAACTAATGCCAGAAACAGCCGGTAAATCGCTAGAAGATATTGAACGCTTTTGGCTCAAACAAAAAACAATTTTAAAGTAATTTGAAATCATGGATATAGATAAACTCATACAACAATATAAAGAGGAACTCCTCGACAATGTAATCCCTTTTTGGCTCAACAAATCGACGGATAAAGAATTTGGAGGTTATTTCTCTTGCCTGAGGGGTAATGGAGATGTATTTGATACCGATAAATTTATTTGGTTGCAGGCGCGTCAAGTTTGGATGTTTTCTATGCTTTACAACAAAGTTGAAAAGAAACAAGAATGGCTGGACTGTGCTATACAAGGTGCCGAGTTTCTGAAAAAGCACGGTCACGATGGCAACTACAATTGGTATTTCTCGCTTGACAGAGAAGGAAAGCCATTGATGGAACCGTACAATATTTTCTCTTACACTTTTGCCTCAATGGCATTTGGTCAATTAAGCATGGCAACAGATAATCAAGAGTATGCGGACATTGCAAAGAAGACCTTCGATGTGATTCTTTCTCGCAGAGACAACCCGAAAGCAAAATGGAACAAAGCTCATGCAGGAACACGTGACCTGAAAAACTTTGCGCTACCCATGATACTTTCCAATCTTTCGTTAGAGATAGAACATCTCATAGATAAAGATTTTCTACAGCAAACCATTGAAGAGTGCATTCACGAAGTGATGGATGTATTTCGCCGTCCAGAATTGGGAGGAATCATTGTAGAGAATGTACACTTAGACGGAAGCCTGTCCGACTCGTTTGATGGACGATTAGTAAATCCGGGACACGGCATAGAGGCCATGTGGTTTATCATGGACTTAGGCGAACGTCTCAATCGTCCTGAACTAATTGAAGAAGCAGTAAAGACAACACTGATCACCTTAGAATATGGTTGGGACAAAGAGCATGGTGGACTATTCTACTTCATAGATCGATTAGGACACCCAACTCAACAACTGGAAGCTGACCAAAAACTATGGTGGGTACATATCGAAACGCTGATTTCGTTACTTAAAGGATATCAACACACTGGATCGAAAGAATGCTTGGAGTGGTACAAAAAAGTACATGACTACACTTGGAGCCACTTCAAAGATCAAGACAATCCCGAATGGTGGGGCTATCTCAATCGCCAAGGTGAGGTGTTGTTCGACCTGAAAGGTGGCAAATGGAAAGGTTGCTTCCATGTTCCTAGAGGGATGTATCAGTGTTGGAAGACACTGGAGAAGATAAGTTTAACCAAATAAAATTAGAGAATAAATGAAATGAAAGATATCAGACAAAGAAAAAGAGCGAATCGAATAGATTTGCCCAATTTTAAACATCGTTACTAAA
>DENY01000185.1:4030-4395 GCA_002359825.1 Bacteroidales bacterium UBA2632 | reverse complement strand
ACCCATCACAATTATCACCGCACGGATGTGTTTGGCGCTAACCTTACTTTTCAGTATGCATCACAACTGGGCATCACTAGTTTTGGGGGAGAGTTCAGGAACGAGGGAATTATGAGCAATGTACTAGGAAAAACAATGGAAACACCCATTAGCAACTACACCAAGAGTGACAATAGAACAGCCATTAACTACTTTGCGGAGCAAAACTTCTTGTTTGATAAAGTTACGCTATCTGTGGGCGCATTGTTGAATCACAATACTGCCAACACCAACCAATTCGACCTGTATCCTGCCATCAATACTTCGTTTCGAATTCACGAAAATGTGAGTCTGTACGCTTCGTGGAACAAAGCCACCCGCATGCC
>DENY01000185.1:306-3926 GCA_002359825.1 Bacteroidales bacterium UBA2632 | reverse complement strand
TGAAACCCAGTGAAGAGGCACTTTGGGAGAGTCGCAACCATTCCAAAATAAACAAACGGGGTGTGGAAACCAATCTGCAGTTCAACCTGAAAGAATGGTTGGGACACCACTTACCATTGCATAGTTTATCCATCGGCTACTTATATTTAGACCAAAACATGGTGGACGACGACCTCATTTCCAACTACACCCTTAATCATTTGCGCCATAAATTCACTGCCAGCTTGCAACATGATATTGTGCGCAACCTCACGATGTCGTGGAACTTCCGTTGGCAAGAACGAACAGGCTCATATTTGAAATATGTGGATGCGCAACCAACCGAAATCACTCCTTATGAACCATTCGGTCTATTGGATATCAAACTGAACTACCAATTGGGTAACATCAACCTCTATGCCAATATCAACAATGTGCTGAACACCGAGTATTTGGATTTGGGCAATTTGCCTCAACCAGGTATTTGGGTAATGGTGGGGGTGAATTATAGGATTCGGTGAATAAAGTATCATATGTAAGATCTGAATGAAATAAAATTATGTTGCTAATTTAAACGGATAAGACACACCAATCTTATCCGTTTTTTATCCNNAATATGCAATCTCACTTAGCAATCTCATTCTGAATAAAAATCAAGATTTTAACATAAAAACATTTCGTATTATATCAAATCCACAACAATAAACAGTCTTATTGTTTCTTATCCTATCAAAAGAAGACGTTTAAAGAATGTTTTCTTTTACTAAATATGGAGCGATTAGCTTTATTAATCGACAAAGATGCAATACCTTTGATGTATATAATACTTTTTAATAGTAAAGCTTATGAAAGGAGGTGAAAAAATAAATTACACAAATTAAAACCAACAAAACAAATACTTAAAACTAAACAATCTTATTCAACAACTAAAAAAACAACGATATGAATAACTTATTTCAGTTGTACTCTAGTCTATTAAAGAAAACACATTTTAGACGGGGACAACTCATTACAGGAATTATTGCGATTGCTTTGACAACTTCAGTGTTTCAATCTTTTTCTAATTTAAAACATAATAATAATGAGAAAGATGTATTATTAAAAAATATTGAAAACAACAAAAGTAGCAAAGATTTAAAATCTCTAGGAGATCTCAAAGAAACACAACAGACACAAAGACGTATTACAGGAACGGTAAAAGATGACAAAGGAGAAACAATCCCATTTGTTCACGTAGTAATTAAAGGGTCAACAAGTGGTACAGCAACCGATATAGATGGAAATTTTGAGTTGTCGATACCTAATGACGTTACACTTATTTTCAGCTTGATGGGATTTAAAGATCATGAAGTAAATACAGCAGGAAAAAGTGTTATTAATGTAATACTAATTGAAGACAGTCAGATTTTAGACGAAGTAGTTGTAACAGGATACAACCTTATTGAACGACAACATCTTGCATCTTCTATTGAAACTATGGACGTAAGCAAATTAAAATCACGTCCTATATTTAAATTGCAAGAAGGTTTTAGTGGAACTATACCTGGTGCTACACTCTTGCAAGGAAGTAACCTTCCTGGAAGTACGCACGGAACTATTTCTATTCGTGGAATCAGTACTTTGCAAGGTGCAGGCCCACTGGTTATTGTGGACGGTATGGAACAATCATTGACGGATATCGACCCAAATCAAATCAAGAGTATTAGCGTTTGGAAAGATGCTGCTTCTGCTTCTATGTACGGAGCAAGAGGTGCAAACGGTGTTATTATAATCGAAACAGAACGAGGAACTACCAGTGAGTTTTCTGTGAACGTTCATGCTTGGAGTGCATTATCCAAACCTATTGACTTGCCCAACTTTGTCAACTCTGCAGATTATATGCGTTTGAGCAATGAGGCGAGAGGAATTCAAGGTCAGGATTTATTATATACTCAAAAAGATATTGAAGATTCAGCGAATGGTATACTACCCAATACTGACTGGTTGAAAGAAGTGATGCAAAGAGACGCACACTCCTACAATCTTTCTGCTAATATTGCTGGAGGTGGAGGAGTTGGGACTTTCAATCTTATGGTTGGATATGTAGAAGAGATGGGATTGAACGACTATGAAGGCACTCAGAAATTTAGTGCAAGATTTAATACAAACATCAACATCGCAGATAAATTTGTTTTATTAGCAGACTTTTATGCTCACAGACTTCAAGTTGACCGCCTTTATGCAAATGATGACGGACATGGTTTGTATCAAATTGCATGGCGCATGTATCCAACACAAGGTGTTTTTTATAATGATACAATCCCAAATCATTATATGCTACACAATAGTATGAACCCTGTAGCCTCTATCGATAGAGGAGGAAGTAAGAACTATCTGCATGACAGAAGCACTTTGAATCTTAGACCGAGATATTATCTTAATGAAAACTTACATATTGAAGGGAACCTTTCTTATATGATTAACAAATCAGCCAATAAATGGAAAAGAAGTACTTTCAAGTTTTATGATGGAGATGGCAAACCTGTTGACGTGTGGAGCAATGCTGTTGGTGCTGAGCAAGGAGTAAGTGTGAGTCAGCTAACTGCACGTGCATTGGTTAACTATCAAAAGGATCTTAGAGAAGGCAAAGATAAACTCTACGTTGTTGCTGGAACAGAAGCAATGAGCTATAACTATACAGATTATAGAGAAGAAACAAAAGCTTCTTTCTTTACTAAATTGAACTATTCATTTGACAATCGCTATCTGCTAGAAGCTACTTTCCGTTCGGATGGTAATAGTAAGTTCGCTCCAGGCAATCAATGGGGTTTTTTCCCTTCAGGATCTATTGGTTGGAACATTCATAACGAAAAGTTCATGTCTTCACTTAACAGGAGCGATGCATTAAATGTACTTAAACTTAGACTATCTTTTGGTAGAATTGGTAATGAGAACGTAGATCCTTATTTGTGGCAAGAGATTGTGAATACTTGGGGATGGATGATGCGTGTACCTAACCCCAACTTTACTTGGGAAAAACAAGAACAAGTGAATCTTGGTATTGACGTAAAGATGCTTAAAAACAGATTAAGCTTAACAGCGGATGTTTATAGTAAATACTCTTACGATCTAATCTATTCGAACTTCCCAGTTCCACCACTTACAGGATCACATACTTTGACATCATCAGTAAATATCGGCGAGGTAAGTAATAAAGGTTGGGAAGTTTCAGGAAGTTGGTCAGACAAAATTGGAGATGTATCCTATACTGTTAAAGGAATGCTTTTTGATAATAAAAACGAAGTATTAAAAGCAGGTTATAGCTCATCGGATACTCTTATATTTAAAGATAATCCTGATAAAATTTGGTATAAAGGCATACCCATTGACAACTATTATGGTTATCAAACAGATGGTTTTTTCCAAAATCAAGCAGAAATTGATGCTACAACTGCAAAGATGCCAAACACATTGCCTGGAGATATCAAATACAAAGATCAAAATGGTGATGGAATTATAAACGATAAGGATAAGGTTTTCCTTGCAGATCCATTTCCTCATTACAACTATTCTGTAAATCTAGATTTACGATACAAGGCTTGGGACTTTAGTATCTTAGGACAAGGAGTTGGTAAAAGAACAGGAAGATTGACAGGCCAGGA
>DENY01000185.1:0-259 GCA_002359825.1 Bacteroidales bacterium UBA2632 | reverse complement strand
GGCACAAGATGCAATTACTTTCACTAAATGGGAAGGACTTGAACCTGAAAGAAACGGTGGTAATGGTAATTATCCAAGAATGGCCACATACAGTGTAGGAATAAACGTAACACTATTTTAAAAACGATTAATTATGAACAAATATATAAGTTATAGCATCCTTCTATCATTATTTCTGTTTGGATGCACCGATTTTTTAGATAAGAGAGATCCAACTGCAACTACATTCGTAGAATTCTTCAACAATGAGGAAGACTTG
>DENY01000187.1 GCA_002359825.1 Bacteroidales bacterium UBA2632 | reverse complement strand
TTGATTTCCACCTGTTTTTCGTCACTTCTTATTATGAATTATAAAAAATAGCCCTCTATTTATTACAATTTGAAACGTGGAAAAACGAGATAATAAAGTGATATGTTAGATTAAGCTCTTTGTTAGAAATAAAACAATATTTCAAGAGAGTTTCAGGTAGAAATTTTAATAAATATAATATTGATTTATTGCCTCAAACACAAAGTTTTGTGTCTTATCTTTATATCTGAAAGACAATTCTCTGTGTCAGTTCAAAATATTATGTACTTTTGTACAATCATTAAAAACGAAAAACTATAATGGAAAGTTTCGATCAAAATCATATTATATATGCTCCCGTTACTTTAGACTTTGTTACGGTTAGTGTTGAGTTTTGTTCCTTCTTAGAGAAAATGGAGGTAACCTCCCGTACAGAATGGATTAAAACAATATTGCGTATTCTACCACTACTCTATGTGAAAGCCACTTTATTACCGTCTGTCGAACTATTGGATGACGAGGTATCTGAGATATTTGTTAGTGAACAAGACTACATGCTTATTTCTAAGCAAGTTGCCTCAATCTTGGGAGAAGAGGATGTCTATTTGGATGTATTTGTAGAGGATATGAAATATAGCGATCGACCTGTTTCGTCTTTCGTTTCTGAAGACATTGCCGATATCTATCAAGATATTCGCAACTTTGTTTCGGTTTATCAACATGGTTTAGAAGAGGCAATGATTAGCGCCCTCAACAGTTGTAGCGAAAATTTTCGTTTGTATTGGGGACAAAAGCTTGTGAATGTTTTGCGACCTTTGCATACATTGGTTTACAAACCTATTGACGATGATCAAGATTTAGACCAAAGCATTGAAAAGGAGGACGATTCATGGGTTTAGAGATATCTAAAGAAGCAATTCATGACTTACCCATCGAAACTTTTGATGGAGAAATAATCGTTATAGACAGACTAGAGGATGTACAAAAGGCGGTTGATTATCTCAAACAGTTTGATACAATAGGATTTGATACAGAAACTAAACCAGCTTTCCGTAAAAATGTTTTCCGTAAAGTTGCACTCATGCAGTTGTCAACGCTTGATAAATGTTTTTTATTTAGGCTCAATCTTATTCAGTATCCCGATTGTTTAGACGATTTAATCTGTAGCAGTAATGTGAAGAAAATTGGTTTATCTTTACGCGACGACTTTGCAGCATTAAGAAAACGTTCGGACTGCCCACCTCTTAACTTTGTCGATTTACAAACTTTCGTAAAAGACTATGGGATAAAAGATATGAGTTTGCAAAAGATTTATGCAATACTCTTTCAAAAGAAAATATCTAAAAACCAGCGCCTCTCCAATTGGGAAGCCAGCACACTAAAAGATTCTCAACAAATGTATGCCGCTATTGATGCTTGGGCTTGTTTAAAGATATACAATCATCTCATCAAATATGGATCACCCGTTAAAGCTAAATAAGTAGCATTCAAAATCAACAAATCAGTACTTTCACCGATCAATTTTACATATTAATATGGAGCATTATAAATCAATTAAACTTAAACCCAAAAAGGAAGAGTCATTAAAACGTTTTCATCCATGGGTTTTCTCAGGAGCCATTGCATCTTTGGACGATACAATTGTTGAAGGCGATGTTGTGGAGGTATATGCCCATGACGGCACTTTTCTTGGAGTTGGTCATTACCAAATAGGTACTATTGCTGTACGTATTCTCTCTTTCGAGGAGCGAAATCTTGATACAGATTTCTTCACCGACCGCTTGCAAGAGGCCTACCAAATGAGACAATCAATAGGACTTGTGCGCAATGATAACAATACCTTTCGCCTTGTTCACGGAGAAGGCGATATGTTGACAGGACTCATCATCGATATATATGGCGATCTTGCTATAGTGCAGGCTCACTCTATTGGGATGCACATGTCGAAGCTTATGATTGCAACTGCACTCGAACGAGTGTTGAATGGTTCAGTTCATCATATCTTTTATAAATCTGAAGGCACATTGCCATTCAAAGCTCCTATCAATCCCGAAGATGGATTCTTGTTAGGGGGAAGTCCCGATTTAGATTTGGTTGCTATCGAAAATAACTTAAAGTTTCAAATAGATTGGGAAAAAGGGCAAAAGACGGGATTTTTTATAGACCAACGTGAAAACAGAAGTTTGCTCGAAAAGTATTCACGCAACCGCTCAGTATTGAATATGTTTTGTTACACTGGGGGTTTTTCAGTTTATGCCTTGCGTGGAGGGGCTAAGTCCGTTGTGGGCGTAGATAGTTCTGCAAAAGCTGTGATGCTTGCTGATGAAAATGTGAAGCTGAATTTTGGCGAAGATGAGCGATATAGCAGCTCTTCGGATGATGCTTTCAAGTTTTTGAAAGATATACCTAACAGTGCTTACGATCTAATTGTACTTGACCCACCTGCTTTTGCAAAGCACAGAGGAGCAGTGAGAAATGCATTGCAAGGTTACAAAAAATTGAATTTGGCTGCCTTTGAAAAGGTGTCTAAAGGTGGCATTATTTTCACTTTCTCTTGTTCACAGGTTATCTCTCGCGAGCAATTCCGTTTAGCTGTTTTCAGTGCAGCCGCCATATCGGGAAGAAAAGTAAAAATACTGCATCAATTATCGCAGCCTGCTGATCATCCAATTAATATATATCATCCCGAAGGAGAGTATTTGAAGGGGTTGGTATTACAAGTTTCTTGAAAGTTCTGTTAATAAAGACAGCCAAAGTAGCAGTAAATCATCTTTTTGATTTAAAAAAGGATAAATAGAGCATATTTGCTTGCAATATGGTTGGCAGGTATTACAAAATCCTTTATATTTGCACTGTGTTTTTCATGGTATTAGATTTAAGGTTAACAATGAAGATTGGTTGTCGTGAGACAACCTTTCTTATTTTATAGCCATTTGTAATTATTTTCTGCCCTATTCATGCGCCATCCGCAAATCAATACACTCATTGTTTAATCTCTCTTACTATATTGTTGTGTCTCCATAAATATTTATAGTAAATTTGTGGTATAAACTTATGAGATGAATCTACAAACTCCCGTCATAATACACAAAGCAGCGTTTGATATATCACATCGAGCTACTATCCTTTTGTTTGGATCTTGTTTCTCGGAGAATATTGGATTGAAGTTGGTGGAAAATAAGTTTTCTGTCAATGTCAACCCTTTTGGCATACTCTATAATCCTATTTCTATCTATAATGCTATGACTCGGTTGTTAGACAAACGTGGTTTTGGAGTCGACGATTTCATTCCGCACAACAATCTTCATCATAGCTTTATGCACCATGGCTCTTTCTCAAAAACAAACCTGAACGATGCTGTTGCTAGTGTGAACGATTCATTTGCTTTGGCTTCTTCTCAGCTTCGCAGTGCTGATATTCTACTCATCACTTTCGGAACATCTTATGTTTTTAGATGGAATAAGTCAGGAGAGATTGTTGGGAACTGCCACAAGATACCGGGCAGTGAGTTTACAAGAGAGCGATTGACAATCGAAGAGATTACTTCCACATGGAGACATCTTCTTACAAGATTGATTGATATAAATCCCAGTCTAAAGATACTGTTTACTGTTAGTCCTATTCGTCATTTCAAAGATGGAGCACACGAGAATCAACTCAGCAAGTCTATTCTGCATTTATCCATAGACAGTTTAATGCAACAATTCCCCGAGAATACATTCTATTTTCCTGCCTATGAAATATTGATGGATCAATTGCGCGATTATAGGTTCTATAAAGACGACATGCTACACCCTTCTACCTTGGCGCAAGATTATATTTGGCAACGATTTGGAGAAACTTATTTTTCTAAAGAAACTCACGATATTATTTCCCAATGGCAACGAATTTACCAATCATTATCACACAAACCTTTTGATCTTAATTCTGCTGCCTACCAAAAGTTCTTACAGCGAACAATTAATGATATTGAAGCGTTTGAAAAGGAGTATTCTTTCATTTCCTGTTTTCATGAAAAACAGCATCTAACAGAGTTAATCACCAACATTTAATAGAACTTTACCTCTTATGAGATATGATATTTCAGAAATTATTGTGGCGCTTGGCATTAAACAAAAAAAAGATGTCAACGCTTCGATAATAACCACTCTTCTTACCGAC
>DENY01000154.1:10579-10837 GCA_002359825.1 Bacteroidales bacterium UBA2632 | reverse complement strand
GGAATGACTTTTGCAGAGATAGGTATTTTATAAAGAACATTTGCATAAATTGGAAAAGAATAGTTTTTGTTACCCACGGTGAATGTGTGAACTCCCACTCCTAATCCAGCAAAAAAATTATCATCCAACGGGTAAATTCCCGAAACAAATAACTGTGCTCCTGAAAAATCGCTATCCTTATCAAAAACATAGTACTTCACACCCACCTCGGCATGTATTGAAATTCTGTCTGCGCTTTGTGAAAATACTGATAGACCA
>DENY01000154.1:2210-10399 GCA_002359825.1 Bacteroidales bacterium UBA2632 | reverse complement strand
ACAGATAAATCCTATTGACGGGGATACATACAAACCTCCGGAATAGTGACTCTCATAATCTTCGAGTCCTGAAATACCTTTCATTGGGTACATGCTTTTCGATATGATACCATACCCCGCTTTAAGGGAAACAAAAAAAGAAGATTTTTCATTGCCCCTAAACTTCCACATTCCATGTGCATAAATAGGAGTCGCAAGAAAGCTACTTTTTAAATCCAGTATACCATCACCGTACTTTTCAGATACTTCATTATAATTGTATCCGTATTCATATAGACCAATTCCCACGCCCGTAAAGAGCTTATCTGTAACGTTATATCCGGGTTACACTGCAATGCTCCAAGTTTTATCTAACTCTCCATCTATGGCTCTGGTTCTGGTAGCCCCACTAAAAACAAAAGCATAGCCTGCTTCTGCTTGCAAACTAAATGTCCCTGCTTTACTTTGTGCCTGTGTGGCAATAGAAAAACAACAGAATAGAATTAAGAGAGTGAATAGTTTTTTCATTGTGGTCTTTTTAATGTTCATAAATCTCATTGTGTTGTAAAATCATCGCCCTTCAAACATCACCACAAACCTTGTCAACCCATCATCATAAGTGCGCAGAGAATAACGACAATCATGCTGAACTAGCACTTCACGAATAAAAAGCAAACCCAATCCTTGCCCCATTGGTTTGCTCGAAAAGAATGGATTGAAGAGTTTACTTTCAATCTCTTTGCTAATACCCTTGCCAGTATCAGCAATTTCGAGCGTAAGGTTTTGGGCGTTTGTTGTGATGGATATTTCTCCATCTTGTTCAATACTTTCAACAGAGTTTTTAATAATATTGAGCAATACTTGCTCGAAAAGCGATGCATCTAATTGTAGTAAGGGTAAAGCCTCATCGGGAGTGAAGGTGAGTTTGATGTTTCTCTTCAAGCACATCACCTCCATAAAGCGTGTCAATGATTTAATTTGCTCGTTCAGATTAACAGGCGAAAGCATAGCTTTTGGAATCTTCACCACATCGGCAAAATTAGTAATAAACTCACTCATGCTAAAAGAGCGGTCTATGCAAACCTGCATGGCTTCGCGCATATCGGTGGTTTCGGGCAGTATTTTCAATTCTTCTTGAACTGTATCGAGGGTGGAAGTTATTCCTGCTGTGGTGTTGTTCACTTCATGGGCAATCATGCGAATTACTCTTTCATAGGCTTTCTTTTCTGCACGGCGTACCTCATCGGTTAAGCTTTCTATTAAATAAAAAGGACGAGGAAAGCCACGGTCGATAAACGATTCCAACGTACATTTATACACCGTGCCATCGTGCAAACTAATAGTGCGTGTTTCGTGCATGGGTATGTCGGTGAGGTCAATCTGCAACGTCTCTTTCAATTCTGAAAGCTGTTTGCCCTTTACCTCATCAAGGTGGTTGACACCCATAATCTTGAAAGCTGCAGGATTGAGTTCGGTAATTTTGTGATCGAAGTCTAATACTACAAGCCCCATTGGCGAAGCTTTGATAAGCAAATCAAGAAACTGATTCTGTTCTCTCAGTCTCAATCGCTCGTTCTTCAATTGCTCCATCATTTTATTGAAAATAGCAACTACTTTGTCTGCTTCGTGTTGCCCCACACTTCGCAAACGAGAACTAAAATCTTGCTCGCGCAGCAAATCCATTCCATTGCTAATACTCTGCATAGGATGCACAACTTTTTGATAGAACAAAATGAGATAAACCAACGTAGCTATCATAAGAGCCGTTACAACTCCAGTTTTCCACGACAATACTTGTAAGCTTTCGTAAAAGACGAGGCCAAAGATTGCTAATAACAATACAGTCAATATGTAGAAATAGCCTTTTAATTTCATGTATCTCTTATATCTGTTTTATATCAAAAATCATATTTCTCCATTCTTCTATACAATGCAGCACGGCTTATACCCAATGACTTTGCCACATTAGAAAGGTTGCCGTTGTGCAACTCAATAGCTTGCCGTATAGATTGTGCCTCTATGTCTTCTAAAGTCATATCGGTAGGAATAACATGCTTAGTGGTAGCTTGTCCCGTTTCCATTTGTGAGCGGATGTCACTTGCATCAATTAAACTTTTGCCACTCACCAAGATGGTGCGATCAATCAAGTTTTTCAATTCACGAATATTTCCAGGAAAAGGTAGTTGCTCTAATAGTTGTAAAGCATCGGAAGTAAACTCTACCTTTGGCAATCTATTATCAATGGCTTGTCTGTAGGCAAAGAAGTTAGCCAACAGGGGAATATCCTCTTTTCGTTCGCGCAAGGCCGGAAGATGAATCTGAATAAGATTGATACGGTAGAACAAATCTTCTCTAAATGATTTATCTTGCACCATCTGTGGAAGATGGGCATTGGTGGCACTCACCACTCGCACATCCACTTTGCGAGGACGACTATCACCTAACACTTCAAATGTTTGATCTTGCAACACACGCAATAGTTTCACTTGACACATCAAATCCAATTCGCCAATCTCATCCAAAAAGATTGTCCCCTTATCTGCCATTTCAAAACGACCCATTCGGTCGTTGTAAGCATCTGTAAATGCACCTTTGCGGTGTCCAAACATTTCACTTTCGAAAAGACTTTGCGATACTCCACCTAAGTTTACTTTTACAAACTGTTGCTTTTGTCTGACACTATTCAAGTGAACTGCCTCAGCAATCAGCTCCTTACCCGTGCCACTTTCGCCCGTAATCAACACCGATGCATTGGTATTGGCAATTCGTGCAACAGTAGAAAGCACATCTATCATTTCTTTAGATTGACCAATGATAGCCTTAAAGTTGTACTGTTTGTCCAACTCTTTTCGAGTATCAGGGATTGCTGCTTTCTCTTTTTGCGAAGAGAGTTCCAAAGCTGTAGCAACGGATTTCAACAACTGACGATTGTCCCATGGCTTGGNNNNTGCCAACTCAATCGAACCCCAAGCTGTGATAAGAATAACAGGCACTGCTGGACACAACACTCCCATTTGACGCAACAAGTCCAACCCCTCGTCACCTTTTGTGGTGAGCGAAAAGTTCATATCCATCAGCATCAACTGGGGTTTGCATTCGCGTACAAACGCTAACGCCTTATCAGGTGAAGAAACAGCCTCAACATCATAGTCAGCACGTTTTAACAAAAACGATAGCGAAGAACGTACAGAAGCATCATCATCAATAATTAGTATCATAGGTTATAAGGGGGTTATCAGTTACAAAGATATAAAATTAGGGTTAGTCAGTACAATAAAGTGGAATTAAAACACATCTAAAGGGTATTATACAATAGTAATAGAGACACAATGAATTGTGTCTCTTCTACAGCCAACATCACATAAATCATTATCATTTATTTATCAACGATTCAAACTCCGCATCTATATCCCCACTCTCCACAAAATCATACAACGTCAAACTACGTATCTGGTACAGATAATACCAATAGAGATGCATCTCCGACACATATTTGCCCCGTGCATTGTCTTTCGATAGTTGCGCATCGTTCAAATCTAACGTGTTTATTTTACCAATCATAAACGACTCCACCGATGTATTGTACCTTCGTTGCGCAATCTCATCCGCCTCTTTCGCTATGCGAAATTGTTCGGCTTGATTGTTGAATTGCTCCACCAACAAGAATATATCTTGATTGAAATCCATCTGCTCTTGTTTCAGTCGCGATGAAATAACCTCTCGGTTCGATTCTGCTACTTTTACCCTACCCTTTCGTTTGCCCCAATCCAAGATGGGAATTTTCACCCCCACTTGCACCACTTGATAGTCTATCAAGTCGCTATAAGCAGAGCGCAACTTTTGGTCTTGCCCCGTGTAACCCACCGATGCATACAAATCAATCTGTCGGCGATTACCTTTTGCTTGCGCTACTTCAAAATCGGCTTCCAACTGTCGGCGACGAATATTCTGCGCAAACGGATTGTTCTCTTGTGCTTTGGTCAACACATCGTAATAAGCAATATTGGGATATTCCATCATATAAGGAATAAGCGCATCAATACTATCTTGCTCACTCAAGCCCAAAAACGAACGCAACCGAAACATAGCAGCATTTAGTCCCGATTGCTCCCGTGTAACACTCGAAGTTGCTTTCAATACAGACAACTTCAATTGTAGCAACTCATTTTCGGATATTTGCCCCATTTCCCGTCGTGCTTCGGCAATCTCAAATATGCGGTCGGCATTTAGTTTATTTTGCTGCGCAATATGCAGATTTTCTTTTGCCATGAGCAATTGAAAATAGTAAGTGATTGTTCGCATCGTAACCCGCTCCACATCTTCCAGAAAAGCAGCCTTTGCTTCTTTGTATCTAATAGGCTCTATGCGGCGTTGCCATTTCAGGTTATTTACTCCAAAGATGGGTTGCGAAAGCGTCACCCCAAAAGGAACACTCATATAATACTTGTTGGCTCCGCTTGTGTTGAGCGGATCGATAAACTGTAGCGATGAACTAACCGATACCTTTCCACCCGTGAGCCAAATATTTTGGTCGATAGATATTTCGCCATTCATTTGCAACGAGTTGTTGCGCACATATTTATACGAGCCATCTTCGCTCTGATACAAATTGTAGCTCTTGCTATAATTGGGTAGCGAAGCATTAAAGTTTACTTCGGGCAGCAAATCGGCCTGATAGGTACGAAACTCCCAATACGATGTTTTCAATTCGTTGAGTGCCACAGCAGCGTCCACAGATTGCAAACGAGCCAGCTCTATGGCTTGGGGAAGTGTCAGCGTTTGTTGTGCCGACACGCCCGTTGCCAAAGTGAACACACATAGTAAGTGTAGGAAAATTGATTTATTCATTGTTAAATAGCTGTTAGGTGTTAGGTGTTGGGTGTTGGGTGTTGAGCCGTAGAGACGCAATGCATTGCGTCTCTACATTCGGCAAAAACTATTCGTCACGCAACGCATCCGATGGTGAAATTTTAATTGCCTTCCGTGCCGGAAACCATATGCCCAATAGTATCATCAATGCTAAAAGAATATAAGTGATGCCGAAGCCGATAAAGTAACGTCCTATTGTGAATGTCCATGGATAGAGCAATATCTCAGCATTTTTAATGAAGGCAAAAACGAGCATTGCCGGAATCATCGCAAAAGTGAGCAACAATAATCCTTCTGTGTAAAACATCTTCAAGAGACCTTTACGTGTTTCACCCATTGCAATACGCACTCCTATTTCATTTCGACGATATTGCGTGCGAAACCAAAATGTGCCAGTGATGCCTAAGAAAATATTAATAAGGAGGAAGAAAGCAACAAAGCCTCGTGTTTTTAGATTATTCTTTATGCCTCTCTGAAACCGATCTTTATTAGCAGGAATATATTTAATGGTATTTAAATAGAAGTTTCCAACGCGAAACTGTTCGCTCATTTGTTCACGAAATCTATCAATAAATTCATAATCTTCATCAGGTTTTACACGTACACATATTTCTAAATATGTTATATGCGCATTACTAAAAGCTTCTAACAAATCAGCATCTAATGGTATAGCAAAATAATTAGAATTCCAATCATTGAAATTATCGTATCTAATTCTTGTTGAAACCGCACCCACTGTGTACAAATAATCATCACCATGCATTTTCATTTCTTTACCAACGGCAGATTCTTTAGGAAACAGCTCCTCTTCTATTTCAGACGAAATAATAAATTCTCCTTTTTCAATGGCTTTCACTAATTCATCCGTGCTCCCATTAATTGATTTATATTGAAATACACGAAAAAAATCAGGAGTTACCATTCTTTTTAATACACTCCCTTTTGTCTTTATGGAATCCTTATACAAAGTAGTGTTCATATTGCCTCCAATATGAGGACTTGAAAAAAAAGATAGACTTGCTGCCTCTATCATAGGATTAAGCTTAATTCTATCCACTGTAGTATAAAATTGCTCGGCTTTACTTACAGTAGAATCTTCATGAACAAACTCTGCGCTTTTACTATTCAACACACCTAAATCCATAATGTAAGTGTGTTCAGTATCGAAACCCAAAGGCTCGTTATATTTGCTCACAAAAAAGGTGACATAATCTACTATATACCAAAGGAACAAGGAGACTAAAAACAGCTCTAACCAAACGCCTATATTGTGTCTGCGTTCATTCCAAATTATTTGTGTGATATGTTTTAACATCTTTCTCTTGTTTTTATTTTAATAAAATTGAATCGACAATAAAGTTTCTTGATGCTCTCCAAGCTGGAATAAATGCTGATAACAGATTGAGTAAAAGACAGAAGAGCAAAGCATAAAGAAATACGATTGGCCTGAGTAATAAAATGATATCCACAATTGCGCCATGAAAAATCAAACCCTTGAGTAGGTAGGCAGCTATAACTGAAAGGATCAAGCCAATAAATCCGCCAATGATTGTTTGAAGTAAACTTTCCCAAATTACTTGCAAAAAGATATTGTTCTGTGTTGCTCCAAATGCACGTCTTACTCCCAATTCCGACATCCGTTTGCGCATGTGAGATCCCGTCATACTCGACAAATTGATTGCAGGTATAATTAACAAAAGAGCAATAACAATAATGAACTGCCTGTTAATACTCTTTATATCGGGTCCTACATTAGATGAATGCCGTTTGTTAGCAACATAATGCACATCGGGTTGCCCCATATAGTGTGCGTCTAAATCAGGCAATCCTGCGTTGTACTGTTTACGCAACTTTTCGGCTTCTTCTCTTATTGCAGGGAAATCGGCACTACTTTTTGCAAGAATAAACGCTTGATAAAGCCCCACTATCAAATCATCAGATACGTGTATATCTTGCGATGTAAGAGGTGCCCAGACATGTGAATAGGCATTAAAAAAAAGATGAGACACATCTTTTACTACCCCAGACACTGTGTAATCTGTATAATTCAAAAGCATAGTTTTACCAATTACATCTGTAGCTCCAAATACTTTGCGAGCAGTTCCTTCAGTTATAACAACTTTTCTGAGACCTGCATCAACATCTGCTTTAGTGTAAGGTTTGCCAGCAATAANNCAAATCAAAAATCTCCCAAAACTCAGCGTCTGTCAATTTTATACTTACAGAAGTTGCTTTTTTATTTGCTGGGATAGAAGCCAATGCAGAGGGTTCAAATATTGTAGCAATACTAACCGTTTCGGGCTTTTCCAATTCTTTAAAACCCTCCTTTGCTAACTCGTAAGCTAATCCTCCACTACTACCAGATTGTGAACTACCATCTTTTTGTCTGGAATTTGCAAACTGCACATACATCAGCCTATCTCTATTGCTTTCAGGTGGAACCGGTGCGTTTTCAACCTCATGCGACATCACCATCACCATAATCATGCATATAGCCAATGCAGTGCCAATAATGGATATGGAACTCAACAGTGGATTTTCTTTAAGCAGTCGCCAGGCTTGTAGTAAATATTGTTTTATCATTTTAGTTGTTTTTGTCGTAGAGACGCGATTAATCGCGTCTCTAGGATATCCTTTTAATTATTTACATCATTTTCAATGAACTGCTCCTACTTACTGTCTTTACCACCTTCTGTGGGTTTCCTTTACAGCGTTTTTCGCTAACACCCGATATAGAAACATTCAACACATCTGTTACATAAATATCAACATCAGCAGATCCTGAAACAGAGGCAGTACAATTCTTAGCTTTTAGTTTAAACGCGGACACATCGCTACCGCCTGATGAGGTCAGTTGTAATTTGTTTGTTTCTCCTTCCAATTTCACGTCGCTCCCCCCACTTGACTGCACATCCATTATTTCAGCAGTCACGCCACTCAAAGAAAGATCACTGCCACCAGAGTTATTAATCTTCACACTTTTGTTATTTACTATATGAATGTTGGCATCAGAGCCTCCACTCATTTTACAGTCTAATGTTTGGCAATCTAACGACAGCCCCTTTAAATCACTTCCACCACTCATTACAATTTTCATCTTGTCGGTGCGAAACTGAGTTAGCGGAAGTATGTCACTACCGCTAGAGGCGGTTATCTTTTCCAACTTGGGCAATGTAATATGTACTTTGCGGATATCATGCCTGCTATCATGCCTGCTATTAAAGATAGTAATGCCACGATTCGTTCTATTGTTATTCACATACAGCGTTCCGTCTTTTACTTCAATACGCAAATCATCCAAGTATTCTTCGTTTACCTCTATAGTTACAGAGAAGTTTTTG
>DENY01000154.1:0-2097 GCA_002359825.1 Bacteroidales bacterium UBA2632 | reverse complement strand
AGACGCAATGCATTGCGTCTGTACATTGCTAATTATCAGAATAATACCTCAATCATCAAGAAATCTGTCTCCCATCCAAAAAGCGAATAGTGCGCCCTGTCTCCTTAGCCATATTCTCATCGTGCGTAACCATCACAATGGTGCGTCCATCTTCTTGGTTCAGTTTGTGCAGCAAGTCCATTACCTCTGCACCCATTTTAGAATCTAAGTTACCCGTTGGCTCATCGGCAAGGATGATGAAAGGGTTGCCAATAACTGCACGGGCAATGGCTACACGCTGACATTGACCACCCGACAATTGCGAGGGAAAATGACGCATACGATGCGACAGTCCCACCTTCTTTAATACCTCTTCTGCTCTTTCTCTTCGTTCCGATGCAGATACATTGCGGTATAGGAGAGGTAGCTCCACATTGTCTAACACATTAAGCGAATTGATTAAGTGGAAACTTTGGAATACGAAACCAAGTTTCTCGTTACGAAACTTAGCCAGCTCTTTGTCCTTCATATTAAAGGTCTCTTTGCCATCCAATATCACCTTGCCAGATGTGGGCATATCCAGCAGTCCAATCACATTGAGCAATGTAGATTTGCCACAGCCCGAAGGACCCATTACTGCAAGGAACTCACCTTTATTTACTTCGAGGTTCACATTCTCTAATGCTACTGTCTCTATCTCTTCTGTGCGATATATTTTATCGACTTTTTGTAGTTGAATCATTGGGTTCATATTTGTTTTGGTGTTTAAAAGTTTTTATTTGGTTTGTCTTTTTTATGGAGACGCATAGCATTGCGTCTGCACAGGTTTTGTTATTATTATTCATCTCGTAGTGCATCAACGGGATGCGTCCTTGATGCTCTATGAGCGGGAATCCATGCACTCAATGCAACAATGAGGGCAAGAAACACATACGTAATGAGGTTTGTTATCAAAAAACGCAAGGGAGCATTTTGGATGATAAAGAGCGAGTCTTTCACGGTACTATATTCTATCATCAGATCCATTCTTAGCTTTATTAAATCTGCACCAACTATCAATAAATTAATGGCTATAGCAGGTATTATCGCAATGGTAAGTAGGAGAAGTGCTTCTACAATAAATTGTATTTGCAACATGGTGCGTGAACTTCCTACAGCCATGCGCAATCCTATTTCGCTACGACGTGTTTGATTGCGAAACCAAAATGTGCCAATAATGCCCAATGCAATATTCAACAAAAAGAACACCATTAACGCTCCACGTAAACGCACTTCGTTGGTCATTCCAAACACATAATCTATATCTTCTTTCAAGCTTTGGAATGATTGAATATCTTTCAAGTAAAAATTGCCAATACGTAACTGTTTGGTCATATCTTTCCTAAACTCTGAGATAAACTGTTGTTCTGATATACCAGGCTTTGTGCGAAGACAAACTCTAAACTCTGTTATGTTATTAGCAGCCACAGAAGGTGATGCACCAAACACAGCTCCTTGAGGGAGGGTATAATCAAATCGTTTTTGATCGTTCAATACATCAGCTACCACATATGATTGTACTCCTTCACCAATATCGGCTTGAATGGTTTTACCAATAGCTGATTCTTTTCCGTAAAGCTCCCGCTCAACCATTCGGGTTATAAAAATTGGATTGTTCTGATTTACATCAATATTTGCAAGTCGTTCCCATGAATTATCTCTTACTGAGGTGTAACGGAAAATGCGAAAGTAGTCACTCGATCTCATATTTTTCACTTCTGCAAAAACATCCGTTGTATCCGTATCTGTAAGAATTGCAGTTTGGTTAAATCCTCCCGAATAAGGAAGCGAACCCCATAAAAGTGAAGAGAGGTCAGCAACTTCCACATATTTATACTCTTTTATTTTTTGCGTAAATATCTGTAAATTCTCCATGTTTCTTAGTGAATCATCTTCAGCAGGATTATAACGAGAAGTTTTCTCACCATACATGCCGTAAGTAACCATGTAAGTATCGCTGGTATCATATCCCTGTGAAATACTTTTATTGTGTAGCAACACAAAAGCATAATCCATCATTACCCACACCAACACAAAAATCACGACAAGTTCTACAAAAATCCACGCATTATATTTTCG
>DENY01000239.1 GCA_002359825.1 Bacteroidales bacterium UBA2632 | reverse complement strand
GGGTCGGGTTCGTATCCTGTTCTGTTCACCGATATTACGGGAACTCCGTTGGCAACGGCATGTGCGCGCTGAATCGTTATCCAAGCATCCAGTTGGCGTTGTTTTTCATCTTCTGTATCTGTGGATTCCCACCCAATAGCTGTTGGGTAGATTAACACTTCGGCACCCGCCAGCGCCATCAAGCGAGCCGCTTCGGGATACCATTGGTCCCAACAAATGAGTAAACCCAATCGTCCAACAGAGGTGTCTATGGGCGTAAAGCCCAAATCGCCGGGTGTGAAATAGAATTTCTCGTAATAAGCAGGGTCGTCGGGAATGTGCATCTTGCGATATTTGCCTGCAATGGTGCCGTCTTTTTCCATCACCACCGCTGTGTTGTGATACAACCCTGGAGCACGTTTCTCAAACAACGAAAGCACAATCACCACGCCCAATTCTTTGGCCAACTCCCCAAAAGTGTGAGTTGATGGGCCAGGTATTGTTTCGGCTTGGTCGAAAACGTCGGTGTCTTCGGTCTGACAAAAATACAGACCATTGTGAATCTCTTGCATCACAATCAGCTCTGCGCCTTGCTTTGCTATCGAGCGTACCGATAGCTTCAGTTTCTCAATATTGTCTTCTATGTTTGCTGTATTTGCTTGTTGTATAATTCCTACTTTCATGATGTCACGTATGTTTTATTGTTGTTCCACAAATATGGGTCAATTAATTGTTCTCTTTTCTTATAGTGGTGGTGCGTTTTCACCGCCAAACTCCATCAAATATGCTTTGATGAAATCATCGATGTCGCCATCCATCACCCCTGGTACGTCCGATGTTTGGTGATTGGTGCGGTGGTCTTTCACTCGCCTATCGTCAAATACATAGCTGCGTATTTGCGAACCCCACTCGATCTTTTTCTTACCCGATTCGATGACTGCCTGTGCTGCGCGACGTTTTTCCAACTCTATTTCGTACAATTGCGATTTCAACAATCGAATAGCATTTTCTCTATTAATCATTTGCGAGCGACCCTCAGTGTTTTCAATCACCACTTCTTGTTCCTCGCCAGTGTCTTCATCCACATGGGTGTAGTGCAAACGTACTCCCGATTCCACTTTGTTTACGTGTTGACCACCTGCTCCCGATGAACGGAAAGTATCCCAAGTAATGCTTCCCAAATCTACATTTATTTCAATGGAATCATCTACCAATGGAACCACAAAAACCGAAGCAAACGATGTCATGCGTTTTCCTTGCGCATTGAATGGCGATACACGCACAAGGCGATGCACACCGTTTTCACTTTTTAGGAAACCATAAGCTAAATCGCCCTCCACTTGCATGGTTACGGTTTTTATGCCCGCATCGTCACCGTCTTGCCAATTAGTAACAGTTACTTTATAGTTATGGTCTTCGCACCATCGCTGATACATGCGCACCAGCATCGAAGCCCAGTCTTGACTTTCAGTGCCACCAGCACCAGCATTCACTTTCAACACTGCACCCAATTGATCTTCTTCTTGTCGGAGCATGTTTTTCAACTCCAAGTCATCAATCTTACGTATGGCACGAGCGTACAATTTATCAACCTCCTCTTCGGTGATGATTTCGTCTTTTACAAATTCGAACGCCAGTTCTAATTCATCCGACAGATTCTTCACTTCATCGTAACCATTAATCCACGACTTCAGGCTTTTAATCACCCTCATCTTTGCTTCAGCAGCTTTAGAGTCTGTCCAAAAGTCGGGCGATTGTGAGCGAAGTTCTTCTTCTTCTAATTGTATAGTTTTAGCATCGATGTCAAAGGTACCCCCTCAGCGCGTGCACGCGCTCCAACACATCTTTTAGTTGGTCTGCAGTTATCATATTGATTTTGTTTTTTTTGTTTTGATTTTCAGTGTGTAAAATTACACAAAACAATGCTATGTCGCAAGTAGCATACAGTTTGATTGAACACTAAACTTGCGGATTTTGTTTTTTTAATGGCTATTTGTTCTTCAATTAGGTATATTTGCACCAAGCAAATTATAACACCCACTCTTGTATGCATCATATTATAGACAATATTGCCCAAATTCGCAAACGAATAGCAGAGGCAGCAATCGGTGTCGATAGAAATCCCGATGAAGTGAAGCTTTTGTTGGCAACAAAGACCGTATCTGCCGAGAATATAAAGATAGCTTTTGAAGCAGGAGAGCATCTAATTGGCGAAAATAAAGCACAAGAGATAAAAAGCAAATTTGATGATTTGCTCAATATCCCTCACCAAAAACATTTTATTGGACACCTGCAGACCAACAAGATAAAAGAGCTGTTGCGCTATGATGTCACCTGTATTCAGTCCATCGACCGATTGGATTTGGCAGAGAAACTGCAAGCCAGACTAGCGTTTGATAAAAAACAAATAGATGTCTTTATTCAAGTGAACACGTCCAACGAAAAGAGCAAGTTTGGCATAGCACCCGAAAGGGCAATTGAGTTGACGAAGCAAGTAGCTGAACTACCCAATATTCATATAAAGGGATTGATGACAATTGGTTTGTTTAGTGCCGAAGAGGCAAAGGTGCGTGTTTGCTTCAAGTTATTGAAAGAGTTGCAACAGCAGATTGCAGCGTTGAATTTACAAGGTGTAGCGATGAATGAATTGTCGATGGGTATGAGTCACGACTTAGAGTTTGCCATCGAAGAAGGTTCCACCATGGTGCGTGTTGGCACCGCTATATTTGGCAAACGAATCTATGCAGATAGTTATTACTGGAATGAGAATAAATAGAGTAAAGTAGTCTTGAAAGCAAACGTTTATTGATAAACATCTATCAAATCACCCGCTTTAATAGTGTTGTTCTCAACATCAGGATTCCACTTTTGCAATTGCTCAACAGAGCATTTGTGTTTTCGGGAAATAGAGTAGAGGGTTTCGCCTGGCTTTACTTTATGTCTGATGCGAGTAGGAGCGTAGTGGATAGATTCTTCGGTGGCTGTAATGGCTTGGTGACGAATTTCGCTCTCGTCCTTTTTCTTTTCCTTATCTTTTTTCTTGCTTTTGACAGGTTTAGAGGTTTGCTCTGTCGAGACTGCAATGTCATGTTCCAATGGCTTGCCTGTTGTAGTGTTTATGGCAACAAATCCATTGTCAGTTTCTTTGTAGGCTATGTTTTCTTGCGCTTTTGCGTAGTTGTTATCAACTAATGTGCTCTCTTCCAGTACGGGTTCTTTTGGTTTTTTTGGAATATCTTTTAAGATTCTACCACCACGTAAGTAACGAGCCTTGTAGTATGGTTCTTCAGAAGATGTAATAATAACTCCATAGCTTGTTGAGGCATGGATGAAATTGAAATATCCCTTTCTGCTGATATCACAAACAATCCCTACATGACCAACCCTGCCATTGTGGCTGCGCCCTTCAAAGAAAACTAAATCGCCGATTTCCAGATCTTCCTTTCTTCTGATGGTGGTGCCTTGACGGGCTTGCCCAGCAGAACTTGAATGTAGTTTGTAGCCAAATTTACTGAACACAAATGAAGTATAACCTGAACAGTCAAACGAACTGGGACCCCTGCCGGAATATTTATAGGGGGTGTTCAGATATTTTTTGCCATATTCGACAATATCGTTTTGGATAGTTTTGTTTTTGTGGTCAACAGTGCTCTTCTTCGACGCGCATGATGCCAAAAAAAGCACCATAAAGGCAAAAACAATTGATTTATAATAGTTCGAAGAAGACATATTGAAGTAATATAGGTTTTTATATAGTTGCAAAAATAGTCAAATTGGATTAACTACAACGCTATACTACAGCTTTTAACAATATGTGTTCCTTTTTAATTATTGAAGTTAACAGGCTGTTAAAAAGACGATTTTCATACCTCAACACCCTATCAAGATGATATTTTATATTTATCTTTACACTTTCTTTCAAAACAAGGTGGACAAATTTGAACTGATTGCAACCACAGAAAAAAATGCTAAAACAATACTGCATTCCTTTCTTTCGCATATCTTCTGCTTTTCCCCTTATTAATTGTTTCACTTTTTAATAAAAAGTATTATGAGTTATTTATTTACCTCGGAATCTGTTTCTGAGGGACATCCAGACAAGATAGCTGACCAAATATCGGATGCACTGTTAGATGAGTTTTTAGCGTATGATTCAGATTCAAAAGTTGCTTGCGAAACACTGGTTACAACTGGACAAGTGATATTGGCGGGCGAGGTTAAATCAAAAGCATATGTTGATGTGTCGGAAGTGGCGCGCAAGGTCATTACTGACATTGGTT
>DENY01000039.1:4420-4751 GCA_002359825.1 Bacteroidales bacterium UBA2632 | reverse complement strand
ACCAAGCAATACCCAAGCCCTATTGTGGAACACAAATTTGCAAGAGAAAGGGTGCTACAAGAATATGCTCGGGCATTGAAGCAAGAGTAGAGTATGCTAGAGATTACATGCAAAAGTCTGTGTTTGCTTTGCATTTTATTGTCTGCATTTTTACTGTTCAAGATTGCTTTACTTATTTCCGTTGATTTCAGTCGACAGATTGTTGTTTTATTGTTACAAACAATAGATCATAAGCCCCTCGTTGCAAACGAGGGGCAGTTGGGGTGTAGAAGAGAAAATTTGAATGCATCTTACCCCCATCTCACCTTATTTATATTTAAAAGAATGGATT
>DENY01000039.1:0-4376 GCA_002359825.1 Bacteroidales bacterium UBA2632 | reverse complement strand
ACAAAATAAGGATTTGGGTTGTTATACATTTAATTAATTGACACTTGTGTAATTTATAATACTTAAAATCATGGGAGAAAAAGAGCAAATTAGACCCAAGCAAAAACAAAGTCGACCTGGTACGGAAACAAAACTACAACCGGAGCCTCAGCATAATCCTAAAAGCAAAGGAAGTAATAAATTAAAAGATAAAGTTGCAATAATCACGGGCGGAGACAGTGGTATAGGTAAAGCCACGGCTTTATTATTTGCACGAGAAGGGGCCGATATAGCAATTGTCTATTTAAGTGAGGATAAAGATGCGAATGATACAAAACATGGTGTGGAAAAAGAAGGAAGGAAGTGTCTAGTAATAAAGACTGATATTTCAAAAGAGGTAAACTGCAAAACAGTTGTTGAAAGGACGCTCAAAGAATACAATAAAATAGATATTCTCATCAATAATGCTGGAATGCATTGGGATAATGAACATATTGAAGACATTTCAACAAAAGAACTGAAGCAAACCTTTGAAATAAATTTCTATTCTTGTTTTTGGTTGTCCAAATATACAGTACCGCATTTGAAAAAAGGTTCATCCATTATTAATACTACTTCTATAACAGCCTACAGAGGAAGCGACCATCTAATGGACTATGCATCCAGTAAAGGTGCTATTCTTGCTTTCACACGAAGTTTATCTCAAAATTTAGTTAAAAAGAATATACGAGTAAACGCAGTAGCGCCGGGTCCAATTTGGACGCCCCTGATTGCTTCTACATTCGACGAAGAACAAGTTGCAAAATTTGGAAGTGACACGCCTATGGGTCGAGCTGGGCAACCAAATGAAGTTGCTCCATGTTTTTTGTTTTTTGCTTCCGATGACTCATCCTATCTCACAGGACAAACACTACACCCAAATGGTGGATTCATTCTTAACGGATAAAAAAGTTATGGACTGGAACAATATATTAATTGGTGATGAAGGAATTTCTTTTTTAATTGAAATTGCTCTACGCACTTTTATTATGTTTATTTTAGTGCTTGTTTTATTGCGCCTGACAGGAAAACGTGGAATAAGACAACTCTCAATATTTGAAATTGTAATGATAATTGCATTAGGCTCCGCTGCTGGCGATCCTATGATTTATAAAGAAATCGGAGTACTGCAAGCATTAGTTGTTTTTATTATTGTTTTAGCAAGCTATAAATTAATAACTTATCTTATAACAAAGTCCAATATAATTGAGTCATTTATGGAAGGTCAACCTATTTATATAATCAAAAACGGACATGCAGCTTTAGAGTCTCTTCATCATACCGATTTGGCCATGGACGAGTTCTTTGCAGAGTTGAGAGGATACAATATNNAAGCGGCAATATTAGAAACCAATGGACAAGTAAGCATAAGCTTCTACGAAGATTCAGAAATTAATCCTGGTTTGCCTATTTGGCCAGAAGAATGGAACAAGAAATCTAAATTTATAACACTGGAAGGTGTTTATGCTTGCAGCTTATGTGGTTTCACCCTTACTCTACCAGCTGGCAAAGGAGGCAAATGTCCTTTTTGTAAATCAAGTCATGAATGGGTTTTAGCATCTCAAAGTAAACGAATCAAATAAGGATTAGGAGTTTTGGTCGTTTAGTTCCATCTCTTGCATTGCTTTAATTGTTTCTGCAATTAGATAGTCTAGCTCCCACCCCAACATATTTGCACCAATCTCAATCACATCGCGTGAACACCCAGCTGCGAACTTCTTATCTTTATACTTCTTTTTCACAGACGACACTTTCAAGTCAAGTGTGCTTTTACTGGGACGCATTAAAACTGTAGCCCCAATTAAACCAGTGAGTTCATCCGTTGCATACAAAATTTTCTCCATCGTATGCTTAGGTTCTACATCGGTGCGCATACCATATGCATGACTCATAATAGCTCTAATCAATTCAGGGTTTATATTATCTTGTTCCAAAATCTCTTGCGTTTTAACGCAATGTTGCTCGGGGAATTGCTCAAAATCTAAATCGTGTAGCAAGCCTACTAAAGACCAAAACAAACTTTCATCCTCATAACCCAATGTACGGGCAAAATAGAGCATCACTGCTTCCAAAGTTTCCGCGTGTTGTAAATNNATAAAATCCAAGCTCTATCTCGTGTTAATCCAGGCGTAACCCTATTCGCATTTTCTAAAGGCAATGAATGAAGACATTCCATACTATTCATCTTTAATGATAAACTCAAAGATAACTTTTTGTTTTTATTACTTTACAAAGAAATAGTCATACACAGTGTGTGTTTTACTGTTTTTTATGCAAAACTGCTCTCTCTTTTCTTTCTCACACTAAAAAAATGATTATTTTTGTGTAATCTCAATCAATATAATTATATATTCATTATTTAAAAAAATGGCTCTATGATCACAACAGCTAAACTTAATTATTTGAGCTTAGGTAACACCAAAACCTATTTGCTTGCTTCATTTTTCGTATTAGGCAATTTAGTATTTCCACAATTGGCTCATCTCATTCCACAGGGTGGATATATACTACTTCCTATTTACTTTTTCACGCTAATTGCTGCATACAGATACGGATTCTTCGTGGGTATGCTCACAGCAATTTTCTCACCATTAATCAACTCATTGCTTTTTGCAATGCCACCTATGGCAGTTCTTCCTGCCATCATGATTAAATCGGTTGTATTAGTTATTGCAGCTTCGTTGGCAGCAAAACATTTTGGCAAAGTTTCTTTTCTAGGAGTTGTGTTGGCAGTTTTGGCTTACCAATTCGTGGGTACAGCTTTTGAATGGATACTGACTCAAAATTTACACATTGCTTTGCAAGACATACGTTTGGGCATGCCAGGAATTATACTTCAAATTGTTGGGGGATACTTCATATTGAAATTTATGAGCCGGAACTGATACTTTAAACTAACTGCTCATTTGTCTCAAACATAATATTACACCCATGTTCCCTACCAAATCTTTTGAAGAAGTATTGCAAAGGTTTAGAGAAATCGAGTTTGTTGAAAACTTCGATATGATTGTTGCTATTGCCAATGGAGGAATTATTCCTGCGGCAATTATAAACCAACGACTCAATGTAGAACTAAACTTATTGAAAATAAATCTACGTGACCCGAATCAAAAACCTAAGTTTGACGCTCCTCAATTATTAGAGCAAATTAATTTCAATTTCAAAAACAAAACCATTCTCTTGGTTGAAGACCGAGTTAAAACAGGTGCAACTGTAAGACTAGCACTGAATCTTTTACAAGATGCAGCAACAGTTAAAACTTTTGCTGTTAATGGAGAAGCAGATTACTCATTGTATGATGAATCTTGCTTCCGATTCCCGTGGATTATATGAAAAAAAATCAAACTAAACTATTCTTTTTAGTGTATTTTTGCATCTGCTTTGCATTCAACTCAAACGCGCAACATGCACCTCAAGTTAAAGATAGTATTCAACTTGATGAAGTTATTGTGACAGGAACGTCACGCACTATTAGCATTAGTCATCTGCCCATGAGTATTTCAGTTGTGAGCAACAAAGAAATTAAAGATAGACAAGCAACCTCACTTCTACCGCTTTTGAGTGAGGAAGTGCCCGGCCTGTTTATAACACAACGTGGAGTGATGGGATATGGCGTGGCGGCAGGTGCTGCAGGCGGAATGAATGTGAGAGGAATTGGAGGTGCTCCTACAGCGGGAGTTTTAGTATTGATTGATGGTAACCCCCAATATATGGGACTGATGGGTCATCCGCTTGCCGATAGCTACCAATCATTGATGGCAGAAAAGGTGGAAGTAATAAGAGGTCCTGCCTCCATGCTATATGGTTCGAATGCAATGGGAGGAGTCATTAATATTATTACCAATGAAACCAAGGTTGACAGAAGCCACGCCTCAGCACAAGTTATGTATGGAAGCTACAACACTCTTAGTGCGGAAGCAGCCGCTATGGCAAGAAAAGATGCTCTACAAGGATCATTCAACATTGGATACAATCGATCGGATGGGCATCGTGAGAACATGGATTTTGAACAATTGAATGGACAAGGAAAGGTAGGTTATGATTTTAATTCAAACTGGAGTTCTTCAATTGATCTGAATCTGTCCACTACCAAAAGTTCTAATCCAGGAATGATTACCAGTGAAATTATCGACAACGATGCCAACGTTACGCGCGGTGATGTATCAGCTGCTTTGAAAAATGAATATGAAAATACATCAGGAGCTCTGAAGCTTTATTACAACTTTGGTGCGCACGAAATAAATGATGGATACAAACCTAGTGAGAGTCCACTACCCTATCTTTTTCATTCAACCGATCAAATGATGGGCGTTTCAGCGCATCAGTCCTATTCTCTATTTACAAACAACAATACAACA
>DENY01000214.1 GCA_002359825.1 Bacteroidales bacterium UBA2632 | reverse complement strand
ACAACTATTTCTTTCAAGCTCCCTATTATGTAGGTCTGGAAGATGACTATGACATGGGTATCAAATTTGATATAACACCCACTGACAATATTGATATATCGTTGGCATACTTCCGACAAGCAGAGCCTAATGGTTCTGGACCAACATACACAAGTAGATATGCTTATGATATTGTACCCGGCATGGGAGCTATTGTAGATACCGAGGGCAATTTTAAGATGACGGACGCAACTCTATCAGAGCTCAATCAGTATAATGCTCGTGTAGCTTGGCGTTTCGTTCCAAACTGGGAGGTAGGTTTATCGGGTCAATTAGGCGGTATTTATAATAAGAAGCTCAATAAATCTGAAACATCATATGCTTATGCAACACATTTAGTAGGTAACTTCGCAGGTTTTAATCTAAAAACGGAATTTGTACATTATAACTATAAAGCCAAAGATGACAAAGGAAACTATCTTGAAGTTGTGCAAATGGGTGCTTATGCATCAGACTTGCCGGGTGGAGATGGCTATACTGGTGGAGTAGCTACGAAAGCAAATATGTATGTGGTTGCATTGGCTTATGATATCCCTGTAAGTTAGGGACCCATAACCAATATTAAACCTTACATAGATTACTCATATGTTGACAAAGCAAACAAACACTTCTATGATACACAGCAATTTATTCCTGGCTTCATGGTTACTGCTGGCCCAATCTATGCATACTTTGACTATGCTATGGGTAAAAACCAACCATGGTTGACCGAAGATTTCGGAAAGGGATTGGGCTCTGGAGTGGCTAATGCAGATTGGAATTCACGATTTAATGTAAATTTTGGGTTCTATTTTTAATTATATATTGTTTTACCGAAGGATGTAATACATTGATTCATATATAATCGACTATGTTTCACAATGATATTATATGAACTAATAGAAATACAGTTTGTTATAATTTTATAGAGAACAAGAAGTAAAACAAACTCATCAAGCGATGGAATGAAGACATGAAAGCAATTAAATTACTATACCCATTCTCACATGTTTAACACATCGTTCAGATAATATTAGTTTTTCTTTTTCTATTCTCGCTTTTATAAATTATCAACTATTCTTATAGTAGAAGATGCAATATTTATAAATAATTTCAACGCTCGTTTCACTGTTCGCTTCAGCTCAATTCAAGAGATGTTTTCCTCTACGTAACGAACTAACTGCTATAAGAATAAAACAAATAATTTGGGTGTATACATTAAACAGAAATAAAGAAGTATATCAACATATTTGAAGTATCGATTTTATAATCAATTGTATATATGTTTTGATGGTAGGTCAAAAAACTGTATCTTTGTAACTTTTGAAAATTTAAGGCTCTCGATTTCTTTGTGGCATGTACCACAATCTCACAGATTTATTCATATATAAATCTTCCGCCAAAGAAGCTCAAAACATATAGTTGTACTGCTTAAAGCAGAATAACTTCTATAAAAGATATAAACAAATAAATATAAATTGATCATTAAAATCAACATTTCAGGTATGATTCAAAAAATCAAACAAAAGTTTTTAATTGCAGCATTATTGTTTTTCCCGTTTTTGACAATTGCACAACAAAGTGAAAAAAAAGATGGAATTAAATTTGGTGGGGCATTGCGTTACAACATATTATCAACCAACTACGAAAGTAGTTCCGACAAGACAGACCCCCAATTTACGTGGGATACCTGGCGATTGAACATGGATGGATCTTTATCCGGAATTGATTTCAGTTTTGAATATCGTTTTTATCCTTCCTCCAACAATCATTTCTTGCATCACGGTTATTTTGGGTATAAATTCTCCGATGTGGTGTATACAAAAGTAGGCGTTTCTCAAGTTCCATTTGGGATTCTTAGTTTTGCATCGCACAACTATTTCTTTCAAGCACCTTATTATGTGGGTTTAGAAGATGATTACGACATGGGTATAAAATTCGACATCACACCAACAGATGACATTGATATATCTCTGGCATACTATCGTCAGGCCGAGCCCAATGGATCGGGACCTGCAAATACTGCAAGATATTCTTATGATATTGTACCGGGAGGCGCTATTGTTGATAGTGATGGCAACTTCACACAAGCAGACGCAACCCTATCAGAACTTGACCAATTTAACGCTCGTGTAGCTTGGCGATTTGTTCCTGACTGGGAAGTAGGTTTGTCAGGACAAGCAGGTGGAATCTACAATAAAGAATTAAATAAATCGGAAACATCAGGAGCCTTTGCAGCTCACTTAGTAGGTGATTTTGCAGGCTTTAATCTAAAAACTGAATTTGTACATTATAACTATAAAGCTAAAGACAACGAAGGAAACAAACTCGATGTTGTGCAAATGGGAGCTTATGGAGCCAACTATCCTGGTGGCGATGGCTACACAGGTGGAGTTGCTTCAAAAGCAAATATCTATGTCGCAGGTTTAGCATACACCATTCCAGTAAAATGGGGTCCCATTTCAAGTATCCAACCGTATGTAGATTACTCTTATGTTGATAAAGCAAACGAGCATTTTAGTAATACACAACACCTCATCCCTGGCTTTATGGTTACAGCTGGTCCTATTTACGCATACTTCGATTATGCAATGGGAAAAAATCAACCTTGGTTGACCGACGATTTTGGAAAAGGCTTGGGCTCAGGAGTAGAAGATGCTGACTGGAACTCGCGTTTTAATATAAATCTCGGTTATTATTTTTAATTGTAAATTATATGACTGATAACAAAAAAATTAAACTTAGCGTTGAAGATTTGACTCTTATTTTCGGTAAAAGGAAAAAAGAAGCTCTTGCGATGCTAAATCAAGGAGTCTCTAAAGAAGAGATTCTCCGAAAAACCAAATGTACTATTGGGGTTAATAAAGCTAACTTCGAGGTGTATGAAGGTGAAATATTTGTAGTAATGGGCTTGTCGGGTAGTGGAAAATCAACTCTCATAAGGTGCTTGAATAGACTGAACGAACCCACAGCAGGAAAAGTCTTTTTTAAAGACCATGATATTACTACAGCCAATAACAAAGAGCTATTGCAAACTCGAAGAAACGAAATGAGTATGGTTTTCCAAAGTTTTGGTCTGCTACCTCACCGTACAATTCTTGAGAATGCTACTTTTGGTTTAGAACTTAGAGGAGACCCAAAAGAACAACGTGAAGAAATTGGGATGAGAGTCCTTGAAACCGTAGGACTAAAAGGATATGAAGCTCATTTTCCTGGCGAAATGTCGGGTGGAATGCAACAGCGTGTAGGTTTGGCCAGAGCATTGGCCAACGATACTGATGTATTGCTGATGGACGAGGCTTTTTCGGCACTCGACCCATTAATTAAATCTGACATGCAAGACGAGTTGCTTCAAATACAGAGCAAACTTCACAAAACAATTGTATTTATTACGCACGATTTGGATGAAGCCATTAAAATAGGCGACCGTATTGCTATTATGAAAGACGGAGTAATCGAACAAATTGGTACTGCCGAAGAAATTCTTTCTAATCCTGCAAGTGAGTACATTGAGGCGTTTATTGATAAAGTTGACCGCAAAACAATTATTACTGCTGAAACCTTGATGTTTCGTAAACCCACCATTGTACAGTTCAGAAAAGATGGTCCGAAAGGAGCAATCCGAAAAATGCGTTCAACGGGTGTGTATGTATTACCTGTTGAAGACGAAAGTCGTAAGTTTTTGGGTTATGTACATTTGAAAGATATGATAAAGCTGGCGCGCAATAACGAAAAAACTATTGAGAAGGCTCTAAGAGTAGATGTGCCAAGCGTACATAGAGAATATACAGTGGAAGAGATGATTCCTTTGATTTCGGATAATTCATACCCAGTTGCTGTGGTTGATAGAAAGAATGGAAGACTCCACGGACTTGTTTCTCAAACATCTATAGTGATAGAAGCAACCAGTTACAATGACGAAGAGGTAAGTAAATTAATAGAAAAAGCAAACGAAATTTGATATGAAAAGATTTATTGATTTAGGAACATATATCGAGATAGGAATTAATGCTTTAGAAGAAAATTTCTCCTCTCTATGGAGTGCTATGGATGAGGGAATATCGTGGACAGTGGAAAGCATGAATAGTATGTTACTGTCTGTTCCTTTTGTAGTATTTTTATTAGTCGTTACACTGATTGCTTATTATGCTAAAGCAGGAAAAAAATCCTTGAAACTCGAAGGATTAAGAAAAGGGATAGGCTTAGCATCGTTTATATTAATCGGACTCTTTGTGATCTATGGAATGGGTTATTGGAAAGAAGCCGTACAGACAACAACGCTTGTTTTAGTCTCCACTTTCATTGCCCTTATTATAGGTATTCCATTCGGAATTTTAGCAGGGAAGAGCAAAGTAGCCAATGCTATTATAAAACCTGTACTTGATTTCATGCAGACTATGCCCGCTTTTGTATATCTTATTCCAGCAATTTTCTTTTTTAGTGTAGGTAATACTCCAGGAGTAATAGCAACAGTTATTTTCTCTGTACCACCAGCAGTAAGATTAACTGCACTTGGAATTAAGAGTGTTCAAAAAGAAGTAATTGAAGCAGGTCGAGCATTCGGAGCAACAGAAAATCAAATACTATTTAAAATTGAATTGCCCCTCGCAATGCCTACAATTTTGACAGGTATAAACCAAGTTATTTTGTTGTCGCTATCTATGGTAGTTATCGCTTCAATGGTTGGAGCTCGTGGTCTTGGAAGTATTGTATATCAAGGAATTCAACAAAATGATGTTGCAAAAGGTTTTTNNTTGAATCGGGACTTGGAATTGTAATATTAGCAATTATTCTTGATCGAATTACACAAGCTTTCGCAGAAAAAAACAAATAAAAATATAAATATAAAACAAATAGAATTATGAAGAAATTGAGAAGTTTATTAAGCTTAGCTCTTATAGTAGGTTTAATTGCATCTTTTACTGCATGTACAGGCGGAGATGATGGAAGAGAAAAAATAACCATTTTATACCCCAATTGGGTAGAGGCAATTGCCTATACACATTTATCGAAAGTAGCTCTTGAAGAACAAGGCTATAATGTAGATATGATAAGTCTTGATCCAGGACTAATATTTGCGGAGTTGTCAAAAGAGAACTCTAAAGGTGATGTATTCATGGATGCATGGTTACCCAATACTCATAAATACTATTGGGAAGATTATGGCGATAAATTGGTGAAATTGGGTGAATCTTTTAGCGAAGGAACTACTGGTTTAGTTGTACCATCCTATTTACCCATCAATTCTATTGAGGAATTGAATGCTCACAAAGAAAAGTTTGATGGGAAAATCATTGGTATTGATAGTGGAGCAGGAATCCATAGAGATACATACGAAGCTATTGAACAGTATGATNNTTGGAATTTGAACAAATAACTTCAAGTGGTCCAGCAATGGTTGCTGCATTACAAAAAGCAACAAGAAACGAAGATTGGATTGTAGTGACAGGTTGGAAACCTCATATAAAATGGACACAGTATGATTTGAAATTTCTTGAAGATCCAAAAGGAGTATATCCAACTGATGTTTGTGCCATTCTTTCTCGTCAAGGATTTGAAGAAGATATGCCGAAAGCTGCAGGATACTTTAGAAACTTTAATTTGACAGATGATCAATTAAATGATTTAATGAGTACTATTCAAGAAAACGGAGATGAAGCAGGTGCTCGCATTTGGTATGAAGCGAACAAAGCAATGGTGGATGGTTGGTATAATAACTAAATAAAAAATATCCGCTTAAATAAAAAAGCAGGAAAGAACAATTGATGATTCTTTCCTGCTTTTTTTATATTAAAACTTGAAGCATGAGATGGAAAATTGATAGATCTTTAGTTTGTCTATCATTCACAGTGTTTTAAAGCTCAATATTACTTTTTACTATCAACAACCTTGTCAGCTTCTAAGCTCATTACACCCATTGATGTATTTACAGAACCTTTCATCTTTGAATTACTGATTTTCGCAACGATCTCAACATTCTCTGATTCCACGTAAACATTTGCCCAAATCGTATCGTTGCGCATTGTTAGTTTTTGCAACTTTAAATCTTCCCCCGAACTGAAATTTACCTGTCCGGTTAGTTTATCTTTTTCTTGTTTTATTTCTAAGACTCCATTGTTATAGCCATAGGGAGCTTGGGCAACTTCATATTTCCATTTGCCTACAGCTTTTTTATTTTGAGCACTAAGACTGAAAACAGATGTCATTGTAAATAAAAAAATAATAGCATACAATACTTTCTTCATAGCGATATAGGTGTTTATTTGCTTAAAATTTTATTGATTATCCCATCAAAGATAACTGTTTTAGAATAATAAAACCATATTATCTATTAAAAAACTACCAAGAACCTCTATTTTCAGGAACCCTCGATATAACGGGGATAGTGACTAATAGCAAAATAGAGAGCCCAAAATAAACCATAGCTTGTGATTTAGCAGGAGATGTTGCTGCTGCAATAACTGATGTAGCAATTGCAATTGATATAATCTGACCCATCTGTAAACCTAACGAACGAATAGCGGCAAGATTGGCGGATTGAGCAGGAGCTAACTGAATACCTGCATTTCGTGCAGCAGGGCTCATAACACCAAAACCAAAACCAATTAAAAAAGTACATATTCCCAACCATACAAACGGGTCAATGCCTTGGAGCGGTTCAAAAGAAAGTAAAGCAACTCCTGTAACCAATATCAAAGAACCAATATACAGTGGAATTCGATAACCAGTGCGCCGCAAATAAATGCTCATAATCACAGACATAACAACAGAGGCAACCCCTTCTATTACTAATAACAGACCAGAATTCAGTCCACTTATTCCATATCGACTAACTGCATAGAAAGGAATCAAAGAAGCAGTACCTATAACCATACCTGTATGAATCAGATTGATGAGATTAACTGCACCAAATCCTTTACCATAAATAAATTCGGTCCTAATAAAAGGAAATTCAACACGTTTTAGATGTCTAAAAAAGATGGTAAATGAAATGATAGAAATCACAATCAAACCTATAAAAAGAGGTGATAATACATCAGAGGATTCTTCTCCGAGATAAGTAGCGGCATACATAGCGGTGATTATTCCGATTGCCAATAATATCAGTCCAGGAAAATCAAAACTCTCTTTACTGCTATTCACTGGAGGTGATTTGGGAATGAATCGAATGGCTGAAATCAAAACTAAAACTCCGAAAGGGATGTTGATAAAAAATATCCATTGCCATGTAGAGTATGTAACAAATATCCCTCCAAAGATAGGACCTATCATACCCCCGATAGCAAATATGCTTCCAAACAAACCCAAGAATTTATCTCGTGACTGGTTGAAATGGTTCACTATTAAACCCGTTGCCGAAGGAGTCAACCCTGATCCGCCAATAGCTTGTAACGCACGCATAGCAATAAGCATGTGTATATTGGTGGAAAGGCCACATAACAATGATGCGAGTGTGAATGTGGCCACAGAGAGTAAGAAAACGGGGCGATTACCAAATCGAATACTCAATTTTGCGCTAAGCGGTAGCATTAACACAAAACCAAATGAATAAATTGTTAAGGTCCATCCAGCCCAACTAACTGATGTTTGTAAATCCATTTGCAAAGTATGCAATGCTGTTGCAACTATGGTAGAATCTACTGTTATCATCAGCAAAGCCATAGCTACTATAGGAAATACAATTTTAGGGTTTACTTGTTCGTATTTATTTTCTGAGACATTAATTTTCTCACTCATCAACGTTGTTCTATTTTCAAGTTAGAAGCTCCCATTAAAGATCCTTTGAGAGACCTTAAATGGGAGCTAAGTATATTCTTATTTATTTTTTAGAGTATAGTACTGAGAAAAGTCACAGGGAACTCCTCAATCGTGACATGTCTCCGAGATAACCTCCGTGATGTCTTTTGGCATACTCCACTTCATTAAAACCAATTCGCTTCATTGTTTCTATCACCAATAGATCTCCTATCACAGTCATCACAGTGATAGAAGTAGTAGGTGTAAGCTTCAGCGGACACACCTCTTCGGGATGTCCAGTAAACAATGTAACATTGGCTTCGTTAGCAAGAAAGCTCTCAGTGTTACCGGTAATAACTATTACAGGGATGCTTGAGTAGATAATACGAGCCAAATCCAACAATTCAATTATCTCGCGTGTTTTACCCGAATTGGTTATCAATAACAATGCATCGTTGGCCTGCAACACACCAAGGTCGCCATGTTGAGCCTCGCTCGGATGCAAAAATATAGCGGGTGTGCCTGTAGAGCAAAAGGTAGTGGCCATATTTTGACCAATTTGGCCTGCTTTGCCCATTCCACTAATCACCAACTTGCCATTCTTATTGTGAATTTGTTCCACAATGATATCTACGGCTTTATTGTACTTTTCGTTGATAGGAATATTGCGTATAGCTTGTGCTTCAAGCTCGATAATCGTTTTTATATCATCGAGACTCATAGGTGTATAAGTTGTGCTCAATTTGTTTTGTTTTTAAATTTAATCTCCGACAAATCTTTATTGGCTTCGGTAATCTTATCTTTCAAACTCTCTTTATATTGTATTAGTTTTGCTTGATACTCAATATTATCAGTAGCCAATATCTGCAAAGCCAATATAGCAGCATTCAATGAAGCATTAATTCCCACAGTTGCAACGGGTATTCCGGGAGGCATCTGAACAATTGCCAACAATGCGTCCATTCCATCAAGTGTTGCTTTAATAGGAACACCAATCACCGGAATGGAAGTCATCGATGCAATTACACCTGGCAAATGAGCTGCCATGCCTGCCGCTGCAATAATCACTTTTATGTTGTTTGATTTTGCATTTTTTGCAAAATGTTCTACCGCTTCGGGAGTGCGGTGTGCCGACAAAGCATTCACTTCGAAAGGAATATCCATTTCGTCTAAAAACTTAGCAGCTTTCTCCATCACTGGATAATCGGATGTACTGCCCATTATGATACTTACTAATGGTTTCATAGTTTATTTATTATATCTGCTTGAGTAATAACCTTGTTTGAATAAATTACTCATTAAATTTATAATCTACTTGTAGTCCAATAAAATTGGTCTTCAAAAATAATCAAATTCTATAAGTTTACCAATGTATAATGAAAGAAAAAGAATCAACAGTAAAAATTACGTATTTAGCTCACCTCTCTCACAGGTTCATGTTTTGACTTGAAATATCATGTTTTATCTTTCACTCCATATTACCCTTACGTTTCCATAAGTGTCAATCTTTAAATA
>DENY01000136.1:2460-3516 GCA_002359825.1 Bacteroidales bacterium UBA2632 | reverse complement strand
TCTCAACCAGATTCATTAACTATTATTGCATTTGGAAATTCAACTACAGCATTTAGAAAGGGTGTTGATAGGGTATACTCTGATAGACTTCATGAAATATTAGATTATATAGGGATACAAAACAATGTTATCAATTCAGGTCAACCAAGTAGTCATAGGGGATCTATTAAGGATAATAACTTTGCAATAGTAAACCATGGTATGGATAGATTTCAAGATGAAGTTTTATTTTATAAGCCTGATTGGGTTATAATAAATTTCGGATTGAATGACGCCTATCAAGATGGAGGTATTAACNNTTATTAGAAGAATCAAAAAGCAAGGAGGAAGAGTGATTTTATTAACTCCAAATCCACTGGGCAGCAAATTTGAACATTTTAGATATAACCAAGTCCTGAGATATGCTGATTGTATTCGTGAAATTGCAAAAAAAGAAAAAATAGATATAGTTGATTCATGGAAGCTGTTTTATAAATATGCTGCATATAAAGGATTTGAAAAAAATATTGACTCATTATTTTTAGACGGAATTCATCCGAATGATACAGGTCATGAATTAATTGCTGACGCTATCTCTGAAATATTTTTTTTTAATTATATATCGTATTAAGAATTAAATAATTCAAATTTTTATAATTCAAATAACTATGTAGGAATGAAAAGATATATTATTCACACGCTAGTTTTCACTTTATTATTATCAAGCAATGACTCTTATTCTCAAATCAAATCAAAGCATAAAGAAATTAAAGTTGGAGTGGCTTCAATTGATATAACCCCAGAAGTTCCAATAAGATTAGCTGGATTTGCCTTTAGAACACAAGCAGAGAGTGATACAGTATCGTTACCTTTAAATGCAAAAGGAATGGCTTTTGGCGATAACTACGAAGATTTGTCATTAATAATTACAGTAGATTTAATTGGGATTTCTTATCAGATAACAGATTCTGTAAAGAAAAGACTTTCAAGTATAATCAATCCGGATAGGATATCAATTAGTGCTTCACACACACACTCTGGTCCTGAGATTGGAACATTGATTAATATATTACATTT
>DENY01000136.1:1992-2402 GCA_002359825.1 Bacteroidales bacterium UBA2632 | reverse complement strand
AAATCAAGAGAACCTTCTTTTATTTCATGGGGTAAAGGAGAAGTGGATTTTGCAATGAATAGACGGGGAGTTGATGTTGTGGACTATGATATGCCTTTGATGAAAATCACAGATTTAAAAGGCAATGTAAAATGTTTATTTTTAACTTATTCTTGTCATGCTGTTTGTGCAGGGAGTAATAATAATAAAATACATGGAGATTGGGTAGGTGTTAGTCAAAAAGTGATTGAAGAACGATATCCAGGTGCTACAGCATTAGTGGCTGTTGGATGTGGAGGTGATATTAATCCGAAGGCTATTGATACTCACGAAATAGAAAACAATCCTTTTTATGGTGCTGAAAAGTATGGTAAAATGATTGCGGATGAAGTGGACAATGTTTTATCTCTGGAGCTCACTCCAATAAGAAC
>DENY01000136.1:0-1870 GCA_002359825.1 Bacteroidales bacterium UBA2632 | reverse complement strand
CCATCTAAAAGATATATTGAAAAAACACTTACGATTTATGAGGTAGAGCCTTCTATGTATTATTACAATCAACCATCTCCTTTTAAATCCTCTATTGAAGATCAAATTATAAAAACAATTCACTCATTACGATAAAATATGGATACGAAAAAAATCATTAATCGCAGAGATTTTATGAAAAAATCAACCCTCATTGCTACAGGAATTGGCTTTAGGGATAAGTTATATCCGTCAATAGTTAGAAATCCTCTTATTGAGATAAATCATTATAATTCATCTAAAATAAGGTTCGCACCTAAAGCTCCCAATATACCATTTACACCAAGAAGAGTTGCTAGTTGGTGGAATACAATTGAGGATTTGCTTTGGTCACAAAAAGTTGTCAAAGATAAAGTAAAAAGAAGGGCTGAGGCTTTTGCAAGTGCCAATATTGATACTGCTATGAATTATGGCTTCCATGTTAGATTCGATTATTCAAATTATTTCGGTCGTTTAAATGAATACTTTAACTACGTAAAAGAAGAGTTGCATCAATACGATATTAAGTTTATAGAACATTATTCCTGTAATCATGTTCACCAACCCAAAACTCAAGAAGAAAAAGAGAAACTTCATCGTTCACACAGGCATCACGTACTCTTGTTCCATGACCCAGAGGCGGCAGAACATACACAATATGAGGGACATCTTTTTAAGGATCTTTTTGAAGTAGATATAATTGATGGTTCAAGAGGTTATTCTCGTCAATACTATATGGATGCGTTCTGTCATAACAATCCTGAATTTCTAGACATGCATAAAAAATATTTGGAGCGTCTGATAAGAGAAGTGGATTTCGATGGATATGAAATTGATGATATGTGTGACTATGTGGGTTTGAGAGCATGTGGTTGCAAATATTGTACTGAAAGATTTAGAAGAGATTATGGACAAAAAGTGCCTCCAGTCTCCGATAAAAGTTTCTGGGGTGACATGACTAAACCAATGCTTCATTGGGGTAATTATGATAATTCCGTATTTAGAGACTGGATAAATATGAAAGATGATATTATTGCTGATCACGTTGCTATGGTAAAACAGGTGGTCGGGAATAAGCCACTTTTTACTTGTTGTTCTGCAACAGGTCCTATCGTTCTCAATTCAATATCTCTCAATTTGGAGAGAATTGCCGATAAGTTGGACTTTTACATGCTTGAAAATGTAGGTATCAATATTCGTTCAGTAAATTGGGTGGAAATGGACGCTGAAGCATTACAACAGAAAGATATTGCTAAAAAAAGGGGCAACTCTCCCGCAATGGCTCTAAGTTATACAATCTATCCAGATGGAGGCTATCTAGGATGGAGTCTCGCTCGCTTTTGGGGTGTGGCCAACTGGGCAAGTACATATCAGCAACGAGTTTATGAAGTAGAACCCGCTGATTCACCAGAGACAGAAGAAGTTATAAGACCTTACAATAACTGGGAGGTGGAGTACAGTAATCTCAATCATTATCACTCAGATGATTTTCCTNNAGAGATCAGAAAGGTGTTGAGCACTGGAGTAAAACAAAAATGTGGTCAAAAAAATTCTTGGAAAACAATATTGGGTACAAAATCTTGAGGTACAAAGAACTGTCAGATGTGGATCATCTCTTATCAGCAAAGACACCTTTATTGCTCGATGGTGTTGGATCTGTTTCTAATACTCAATATAATGCAATTGACAAATATATTTCTAAAGGAGGAGTTATCTTGGTTTCACTGCCTTTCGGTACTCATGATGAGAAAGGAAATGCAAGGATTGTTCCTCTCTCAAATAAGTTATTCGAGAAACCACTTGAAAACCTAATTCTTATCGATTCTATATCCGATAGAAACGAAGTATTCCA
>DENY01000135.1:4229-4596 GCA_002359825.1 Bacteroidales bacterium UBA2632 | reverse complement strand
AATTCGTAATTTTCATCCTGAACCAATACCTTCCCTCAATAGTTATAGCTACAAACAATATCAACAATAAAAACCAACACCCATTATGTGCTTCACCATTTCAGTCACTACAGATAAGACCAAGAAAGCGATTTTTGATTACCTCAACTCGAATGCGGGGGTGCAAATGCATTTTGATTTTGACGATTTTGGGGAGAAGCATCTTGTGAGCGGATTTTCGCATCCCGAACTGCCCATTGTAAAACAAGGGAGTATTGAGTTGGGCGAATGGGGCCTTGTGCCATCGTTTGTGGTGAGAGAGGAGCAAGCTAAGGATATACAGAACAAAACATTGAATGCTAGGGCCGACACCATTTATGAGAGAAAA
>DENY01000135.1:3928-4194 GCA_002359825.1 Bacteroidales bacterium UBA2632 | reverse complement strand
GCTTGTGGTAGATGGTTTTTTTGAATGGAGACATGCTCTCAATCAGAAGATTCCCTACTATATATACCCGAAGGATGGAACTGTTTTTTATTTAGGGTGCATCTATAACACGTGGAATGACAAGGAGACGGGCGAAATGAAGAACACCTTCAGCATTATCACCACTGACGCCAACCCAATGATGGAGTACATTCATAATAACAAGAAGAGAATGCCGTTGATATTGCATAAAGATGATATTGCGGCGTGGATTGATCCTGAAACGA
>DENY01000135.1:0-3706 GCA_002359825.1 Bacteroidales bacterium UBA2632 | reverse complement strand
TCAACGTAGTAATGTATAACTTCATGAATTTTTCCTCTACAATCATTATCTAAAATCCCATTTTATTCCTTACATTTGAAAAACGAAACAGCATTATATTATTTTATAAACAGAAATATTTATTTATATGAGAACATTTGTAAAAGCTACTGCACTACTAATCATTGTGTTGGTGATAGGTGGATGCACTCCGCAAAAACGCAAACTTGATTTACCCAACATCATGCTAACCACGGACAATTTGATACCTCATCCGCTGGAAGTGACTGCCACAAACGGTAGTTTCCCATTGGACAACTACACCGCGATAATCACTTCGGATGATGAAGATTTGAAGGATATTGGACTTTTCTTGTCAGAGAAAATTACTGCGGCTACTGACCTGCATGTTCCCGTAAATCCAAGTGAAGCTACAGAGATAGAATCAATTATCAGCATTCAGTTGAAGGGCGATTTTGATACAGACAATCCCGAGGCATATAGTCTGGAAATTCGTAAAGACACTATTTACTTATATGGCGCCTCGGCTGCGGGAGCTTTTCGTGGCATCCAAACGATACTTCAATTGATACCCATGGAAAGCAACAACGATCTTGCTAATTATAGCATTTGGACTATTCCAACGGGTACGATTGCGGATGCTCCTCAGTTCGAATATCGTTCGGCAATGCTGGATGTGGCGCGCCATTTCTTCACGGTAGAAGAAGTGAAAAAGTATATCGACGTATTGAGTTATTACAAAATGAATAATTTTCACTTGCATCTTACCGATGATCAAGGATGGCGGATCGAAATAAAATCGTGGCCCAAATTGACCGAAATAGGTAGTAAATCTGAAGTGGGTGGTGGTGAAGGTGGTTTTTATACACAAGATGAATATACTGATATTGTGAAGTATGCTGCCCGACGTTATATCAATATAGTGCCCGAAATTGATATGCCAGGTCACACCAACGCGGCTTCGCTATCGTATCCGATTCTCAATGGAAATGGCAAAGAATTGGCTCCGTATGAAGGCATTGAGGTGGGATTTAGCACATTCGATTGCAGAAAGGATACAGTGTATAGTTTTATTGATGATGTGATTGGCGAACTTGCTGCGCTCACACCGGGTGCATACATCCACATTGGTGGAGACGAAAGTCATACAACTTCAAAAAGCGATTTCAACTATTTTATCAATAGGGTTTCTAAGATAGTAGAGAAACATGGCAAACAGATGATTGGTTGGGACGAAGTGGTTCATGCCGAAGTGGTTGAGAACTCAGTTGTGCAGTATTGGAACAAAAAGGAAAATGCGCAAGAGGGTGTGAAAAAGGGAATGAAAGTTATCCTTTCGCCTGCAACCAAAGCTTACCTGGATATGAAATACGACACCGAGTCGAAGCATGGACTTTCATGGGCTGCCTACATCCCCGTGGAGACTGGCTACAACTGGTCGCCCGAAACCTTTGCCGAGATTCCTCAAGAGAGTATTTTGGGAATAGAAGCTCCGCTTTGGTCGGAGACCATCAGCAATTTTGATGAATTGGCCTATTTGGCTTTCCCCAGAGTTATTGGCTATGCCGAATTGGGATGGACCACTGAGGAAAACCGCAATTGGGACAATTATAAAATCCGTTTGGCTAATCAAGCACCGTATCTCAAACGAGAAGACGTGAAATATTACCCAACTAAAGAGATAGATTGGAAAAAATGATGCGTGAAGTGTAACGGTTAAGGAGTAAGAAAGGGCGAATCTTTTGGTGGATTCGCCCTTTTTCTTGTTTAGCCAATTCGCAGCTTATCAGTTGAATTTGAAAAAGAAAAACACCACTGCCGCCCACTCCTTCTTGACACCTCGCGCATATCCAATGGTTGAATATTTGCTGTCTTGCACAGTGCCATCGTCCCTTACATAACCCAAAGTACGGTAACTACTATTTTGCACCATTCCATTCTGTTTCACATATCCCACTGTTCTGTAACTCTTATCCTGAATCACACCATTGCTCCTAATATACCCAATCGTTGCATAGCTTTTGTCTTGAATAGTGCCGTTGTTTCGGATATAGCCCACCGTTGCATAACTCTTGCTTTGAATGGTGCCATCCGATTTTATGTAGCCTGTGGTGCCGTAGTTGTGGGATTGGATGGTTTGGGCAGAACAGATGCTAGTTATAAATATTAATGTTGTAATTAGGAGAAAGTGTTTCACTGTTTGGATAAAGTTGTTTTATTGAAATTGTTTGTTGCTGTTTAAAAAGATTATCAATGATAGTTTCTTTAATAGAAGTCAATGACATCACCTTTCTTTGTTTTTTCTAAGACATATTCTAATTTACGTCGAGGCTCTTCATTTCCATTATCATATTTAATAGCACTTGCAAAATGCTTAACACTAGGAAGTTCTTTTTCTATAACATTCCAAGAACTCTTCCAGCTATAAGGAGTGTCGGTCGTATGAGGATGTTGCAAAATAACATCTGGTTTAAACTTCTTGTTTTTTGACCTGAATTTATAAGCAATTTTATTCTTATATCCCTCAAGTTTAGCTATAGACTGACCTCTCGGATTGTAAACATGTAAATCGTGACAACCTAAAATCACCACTTTCTGTTTGTTGAGCTCGATAAAATGACTATTTAAATTATTAATTTTAATTAGCCTTCTCTTCTGTCTTTCAGTCGGATAGAATTTTCCTGTCCATCTTATTATAATCTCTTTTTTTAAATCATAAATTGCAATTAATTCTATATTTCTTGATTCTTTTCGATTCCAACCGTCAATACCAATTGTGATATAATCAGCAATTTGCTTGAGTTTTTGAAATTTACTTTCTTTAAACTTGTCAAAAAAACCTTCTATTTTCTTTTCCGCCTCTTGTTGTAATAATTTCAATTCATTTTCACCTATCTCATCAATATCTATTTCAACATTATCTAAAATTTCAGGAAACCAAAATAATAAAAAACCTCCAGGAGTAATGACAAACTCATAGTGTTTACCTTTATTTTTTGAAATAAATTTATCCAACAATTTCTTGTGTTCCCTTTCACTTGGGTTTCCATTTACTATGATTCTTGCAATTTTGTGACTTACAGCACTTTTATCATTTTTCATTTGGTTGATTTGTTTNNCTTGTTTTACTTTACAAATTATCTCAGTACTTTTTAAAATGATTACAATGATAAATTGTCAGATGAGGATTCTCAATTCTTATAAGGCATGCTAAATCTACATTTCGGATAGTTTGAACATCCATAAAATTTACCATATTGTCCTTTTCTAACTTCTAAGTCTCCATCACATCTTGGACATATTAACATCCTCTTCTTTCGATTGAACTCTTTGGTGTTATTCTTAATCTGCCTAACATGTTCTTTCTTGGAGCTTTTATTTCGAACTATTACTTCCTCTAGCTTCGCAGAAATGGAATTAACTTGATCAATATCCAAATTTGCAGACTCGCTATGAGCCTGTATGCTTCGCATAAGGTGACGACGATAAATAACTGGCGTTTGCGAAGTAATATTTTTCAATTTGCATCTTCCTGTAAAAACAACAAAGTTGTGGTACTTTACATGCTTATAATCAGAAAGAGCTTCTTTTAAAGCAAAGATGTGTAACCAATTTTGCTTAATCGGATTTCTAAACTTTGTTTTCTTCGTGTATATTGTTTGAGTCCACGATTGCGATTTTTCGTTACCATGAATCCACCCTTTAT
>DENY01000134.1 GCA_002359825.1 Bacteroidales bacterium UBA2632 | reverse complement strand
AATTTTAGCGGACACTAATAAATTTATAACAAAAAAATCCTTCAAGGTTGAGACCTTAAAGGATTTTTTATGTGATTCTACAATAAAAACTAGTTATTTAGAATAGTCAGCTTTTACATTTTCGTTATTCATAAGATAATCGATACTTTGCTTAACACTAACAAGCGGTTCGAAGTTATACTTCTCAACTTCCACTATTAGATATTCAACACCTGAATTATCAATATTTTGAAATAGATTGTCAAAATCCATCACGCTATCAGTTCCACCCAATTCTTTTTCATCCTTGATATGAAGTAATTTAAAGCGGTTGGGATATTTATTAAAATATTCAACAGGCGTGAAACCTCCTTGTGTAGTCCAATATACGTCCATTTGAAAAAACACCTTGTCAGGATCTGTGTTTTCAAGCATGTAGTTGTACATTAACTCACCTTCTATTTCTTTAAATTCGAAATTATGATTATGATAACCAAAACTCAACCCAGCAGCATTACATTTTTCTCCAACTTGATTATAATAATCACAATATTGTTTCAAGTCCTTTAATGTTTTTGGAGTAGGCATCCATGGAGTTACGATGAATTTCATTCCGGCCTTTTTGTGTGCATCTATTGCCACATCCCACCATTTCCATACACTCTCCCAATCGGTTTTATCAATATCCTCCTCTAAAGGTCTGCCTGTATGAGAAGAAAGCACTTTCATACCCACTCCTTCTATTTTACTTTTAAACTCTTCGGGAGTCATTCCATAAAATTGGCCATCATTATAATTTGCAGCTTCTACTCCTGTATAACCTGCTTCTGCCACCTTTGCGATGGTATTATCGAAATCTGCCTTGATATCATCTCTAACAGAGTAAAGCTGGATATAAATATCTTTCTTACTCAATGCTACATCGTTTGCTGCTTCTTTGTTTTCTTTAGGTTGCGTACAACTTGTTAGAAGTAATACCGAACCTAAAATCCATGTAAAAAGTTTTATTCTTTGCATAATTAATGGGTTTTATTTAATCTAAAACTTTTATTTTGATATTTCTGAACCAAACGTCATCACCATGATCTTGCAAACCAATATAACCTTCTTGTTTGTCGCCACCAGCGTTGATAAAATTATCCCAACCTTTAAATTTACTTCCTTCCACCATTTCCTCCCAGTCAGGTGTCCACAAATGATATTCAACTACATTTTCACCATTTTGTGAATGTACAACAGTTCCTTGATAAACCATAACACCACCTGTATTCCATTCACCAAAAGGTTTAGAGTTTTGAGGTACTGCAGGAATCAAATCATAGAGAGATGCAGATTGGCGATTGTTGTCTTTTCCTAGTTTAGCATCAGGATGATTGGCATTATCCAAAATTTGATACTCTGGAGAAGACTTCCAAATAGGATCTCCTTCAATTTCTTGTGCAAGATAAAACACTCCACTATTAGCACCTTTAGCAACTTTCCATTCAAAGGTAAGTTCAAAGTTTTTAAATTTACGATCGAAAATGATATCTCCACCGTCTTTTGCTCCGGCTTCACCTCGTCCCGATCCATTAATTTTTATCGCACCATCTTCAATTGTCCATGCTGATGGCATATCTGTGCGACCGTAACCTCGCCATCCTTCAAAACTTTCACCATCAAATAAGGTGATCCATTCTTCATTTGTCATTTCTGTTGCATTGTTATCTGTGTTATCTTCCGCTTGTTTTTTAGTGTTTGTACAAGAAGAGAAAATCACAGCCATAATTACAAGACTATAAGTCAAAAATACTTTTTTCATAAATAATTCGTTTTTGTATTATTCCTATATGTAAATGTGTGAAATGAAGTGACTCCAAAAAAGGTATCACTTCATCAAAAAATAATATAATTAGGGTTTATGGCATTGAAGGAAGCTTCCAACCATTTTGGTAAGAGTGTTTAATCATCTCTTGTGCCATTTCTTGTGCATTTACAGGATCGCTCATCTTCTTATTAAAAGTAGGATGACCGTCCACAATTTTGAAACCATCTTCTATGATTGCACTAATTTTCGCATCAGCAGGAATGTTTGTAAATTCCATTTTTGGTCCATCCCATTCTAGAGTTTGGTTTAGATTTTGCAATCTTACTCCAAGCACACCTAACACAACCATTTCATTGAAAGGACCTGCTTCTGCAAAAGGTGATGCAGGCTCTACTCTATTTCCAGGAGTCTCTTTACATGCACGAACCCAATCCATTTGGTGAGTNNCTGAGTCAATGTTATTTCACGCTGTGTTTTTGGAGAAGTTGGCTTACGACCAGACACCAACCATGGATTTACACCATAACATCCACAAATGAGAGTGTCTTTAGTTCCATAAAAGATAACTCCACCACCTCCATCGTTCAAGTTCACACCATCAGGTACTCCTGCTGGCCTAGCAGGTTGTAAGCCACCATCATACCATGTTACTTCAACCTCAGGCATCGCTACTTTTTTCATATTGTCTCGTGCTGGGAATGTATATTTCACAAACTCTGCATTTGGAGCACAATCAGTTAACAACATTGTGGATGTAGCTTGAATTTTACTTGGATAGCCTAAATTTAAACCTTT
>DENY01000098.1:1961-4553 GCA_002359825.1 Bacteroidales bacterium UBA2632 | reverse complement strand
CTTTGCCCCAATATTTTTTGAAAATCTCTTCGTTTTCACGTAAAGCTGAATCAGTAACTTTAAACACAATACCAAGGTCTTCAAGATCTTGTTTCATGTTGTGGTATACTACCTCAGATTCGTACTGAGCTGATACACCAGCAAGATATTTTTGCTCTGCTTCAGGAATACCTAATTTATCAAACGTTGCTTTAATTTCTTCAGGTACTTCATCCCAAGATTTTTGCGTCGCTTCAGATGGTTTTACGTAGTACGTAATCTCATCGAAATCTAAATCGCCATATACCTCATCGGTAGAAACATGGAAAAAGAGATGACCAGCATAGTCGGGTCCCCATGTCAATTTTGCTGCTTGCAACAAGCTAAGCGTACCCATCACATTCGTTTGCGCAAAAGTGAATGGATCTTTTATGCTTCGATCGACGTGACTTTCGGCTGCCAAATGAATGACATGTGACACTTCATATTTCTCGAAGAGTGAAAGCATATGATCAAAATCGCAAATATCAGCTTTTTCAAATAGATAATTGGGTGCATTCTCCACTTCTTTAAGATTGGCGAGGTTGCCAGCATAGGTAAGTTTATCAACATTGATGATGCGATACTCGGGATATTTCTTTAGGAAAAGGGTTACAACGTGCGATCCTATAAATCCGGCACCGCCAGTTATGATAATGTTTTTCTTAAAATCCATGATACTGAAATAGTTTTACAGATGTATTTATAAATGTTTACTTCTTTATCGAGTGTCGTGTATTGAATTACGGTATTCAAGATTCGAGATTCGTTTCTCAATTTAAAAACCTTCAATTTCTTTGAGCAAAGGGCTCTCCGCATCTTTTTCCGATAATATGATCTCGCTGTTTGACAATTGCCAATCTATATTCAACTGAGGATCATTCCACAGAATGGATCCTTCAGATTCGGGAGCATAATAATTGTCGCACCTATAGTTGACTATGGCCTCTTTTGATAAAACAATAAAACCATGAGCAAAACCATGTGGGATAAATAATTGGTGCTTATTCTCATCGGACAATTCTACTGCTACATACTTTCCAAATGTAGGGGAATCTTTGCGTATATCCACCGCCACATCAAGGATTAAACCTTTAACCACTCTCACCAACTTTGCTTGTGCAAAAGGAGGTCGTTGAAAATGGAGACCACGTAACACTCCATACGTTGAGCGCGACTCATTGTCTTGGACAAAGTTGGTTTCAGTCACATTTTCAGCAAAATATTTGTGTGAAAAGGATTCGAAGAAGTAACCACGTGTATCTACAAACACGCGAGGCTCGAGGACAACTACTCCTTCAAGAGTGGTTTTAATAATCTTCATAAATTGTTTATTAATATCTTTAAGTTAGTGAGTTAATTAAAAAGGTAAAGATAATAAAAATGGTCATAAGTTGAGAATTAGCGAGAGAAGAGATTTGACCTACAAGGCCTAAAATACACATTACCCAACAGCTATTCAGACTGTCTTAACTCTTAACTCCTTTTTTTACGTTATGACCTTTGCGCCTTCTTCGTTCCCTTTGCGGTTAAATGTATTCGTAATTCGTAATTACTCTTTTATTTTCAATTAATTCCCGTTCGTCTTTTCTTCCTTCAATAGTCGCATCAAATACTCTCCATATCTATTCTTATTCATTGAAGTGGCAATATCTTTCAATTGATTATCTGAAATCCACCCTTGTTGCCAAGCTATTTCTTCCAAACAAGCTACTTTCAATCCCTGTCTCTTTTCAATCACTTCCACAAATGACGAAGCATCAGAGAGTGAGTCGTGTGTGCCTGTATCTAACCAAGCAAAGCCACGACCTAAAATAGCTACTTTCAATTTATCTTGTTTCAAAAATTCCTGATTGACTGTTGTAATTTCTAATTCTCCCCGTGCTGATGGCTTCACTTCTTTCGCAATTTTCACTGCCTCGTTGGGATAGAAATAAAGACCAATAACGGCGTAATTGGATTTAGGTACTTTGGGTTTCTCTTCAAGACTAATCGCTTTTTGGTTGGCATCAAACTCAACCACTCCGTAGCGTTGTGGATCATTGACATAATATCCAAACACAACAGCTTCCCCTTTATCCTTTTCAGCATATTGCACCGCTTGTCGCAAACGACCTGTAAACCCTTCACCATAGAAAATATTATCACCCAGTACTAGACACACTGAATCGTCACCCACAAACTCTTCACCAATGATAAGTGCTTGTGCCAAACCTTCGGGACGGGGTNNATCGCCCAACAAACGTTTGAACCCTGGCAAATCGTCAGGTGTTGAGATAATCAAAATCTCCCTTATTCCTGCCAACATAAGTGTGGAGATAGGATAATAGACCATCGGCTTGTCATAGATGGGCAATAGTTGTTTTGAGATACCTTTTGTGATGGGATACAAACGTGTGCCGGATCCTCCAGCCAATACAATTCCTTTCATAATTAACACAGGTTTTTATAACTTTTCACACACTTAACAAGCAATATAGAAATATGTTTACAAAGATAGTAGAAAATGTTGTATGAGGTGTGAGTGAAGAGTGAGAAGTAAAGGGTGAAAGGGTAAGGAGTGAAGAGTGAAGA
>DENY01000098.1:1228-1850 GCA_002359825.1 Bacteroidales bacterium UBA2632 | reverse complement strand
TCAATTTGATTATACAACATTAAGTAAATAATGAACCACCTGTCTTGTCCTGAAATAGTTGTCACTGCAGGGACAGGTCGCGACCTCTCTTTGGAAATCTGCGCATTAAAAAAGTGTGCAACAGGAGCTACACACCTTCCCAGAAGTGCGTTATTTTAACCAGTAGTTGTATGGTTTACATTTTGCAATTTCTCTCTCAAGACCACCCCCAACCCCCTAAAGTGGGCTTTAGAGACTGCCTAGCAAAACAATTGCAGGAATGTTTGAATAGTGTTTCGCCACTTCCCCTTCAGGGGGCTGGGGGTGAATTTAGCCTACGAGGTCTATATACCCGCATGCAATCTTAATAGCCAACTTCTTTTGAAATCGCACTGTAACTCTTCACTCTTCTTCACTTTTTAACTTTTAACTTTTAACTTACTCCTCATACATACTCTCAATCTCCACCCCATACCTGTCCAAGATAACTTTACGGCGTAATTTGAGTGTATTCGTCAATTCGCCATTTTCGATAGTGAAGGCACGTGGTAGTAAAACAAATTTCTTTATTTTCTCGAAAGAGGTAAAATCTACTTGTTTGAGTTCAATGCGCGCATACATAAAGTCCTTGATGTCTTGATAT
>DENY01000098.1:0-1211 GCA_002359825.1 Bacteroidales bacterium UBA2632 | reverse complement strand
GAATAGAGTGTTCATGCGCATAATTTTCGAGAGCCTCATAATTGGGTACAATCAATGCACTCACAAATTTACGTTCGTCACCGATCACCGCCACCATATCAATATAGGTATCCTCTCCCAATCTGGTTTCTATCATTTGCGGAGCAATGTATTTTCCATTGGATGTTTTGTAAAGGTCTTTAATACGTTCGGTAAGAACAAGTTCTCCCTTATCGGTTAAATAGCCAGCGTCTCCCGTTCGGAAATAACCATCGGAGGTGAATACAGCAGCAGTCTCTTCTGGTTTGTTGTAATAACCATCCATAACGGTGAGGCCTTTGACAAGAATCTCGTTATTGTCGCCAATCTTCACTTCAACTTCTGGCATAAGTGTGCCTACCGTACCAATTTTGAACCCTTTGAAGGGGAAACAGGTAACCGTGGCAGTTGTTTCGGTGAGACCATAACCATATATAATATGTATATCTACAGACTGTATNNAAAATAGTGGCTTTATAAAATTGAAACTTGATGGATAACCATAGGGGCACTTTTACACCTTCATTTCGGTAGTCGAGGTTGTGACGACGACCCGTTTCGATGGCATGCCTGAAGACCTTTTGCATGAATTTTCCCGAGGAGTTGATTTGCTCATTAACCCCAGTGTAAACCTTTTCCCAGAAACGAGGTACGCTACTCATTAAGGTGGGTCTAATCTCTTTGATGGTAAGTTGTATATTGCGAGGATCTTTGTTGATGGCTACTGTTATGCCTTTATGAACACAATAGTAGGTCCAAGCTTTCTCGAAAATATGTGTCAAAGGCAAGAAGCACATTGATACATCTTTGCTAGAAACTTTGGGAAGGCGTTGGTCGTGTATTTTGTTAGCCTGATTGTAACTGCTGTGTAGCAACATAACACCCTTTGGAACTCCAGTAGTGCCCGAAGTGTAGATGATAGTGGCTAGGTCAGTATCTTTGAGTTGTTTCATGCGCACATTAACCAATGCTTGGGCATGAGCATTTTGTCCAGTAGCTAGGAAGTCTTCGAAATACATTGATGTTTCATCTTTGCGATTGAGCACAACTTTACGGTCGAAAATAATTAGCTTTTTGAGTACATCACTTTCCGATTGTACTTTAAAGGCATGATTGTACTGAAACTGCTCGCCAACAAAAATTACTTTGGTGTGGGCATCATTCACAATGTATTCCACTTGAGAGGGAGAGGC
>DENY01000099.1:1708-2789 GCA_002359825.1 Bacteroidales bacterium UBA2632 | reverse complement strand
TACCTCTTATGAGATATGATATTTCAGAAATTATTGTGGCGCTTGGCATTAAACAAAAAAAAGATGTCAACGCTTCGATAATAACCACTCTTCTTACCGACAGTCGAAAGATATCCAACCCTGCCGAAACACTTTTTTTTGCATTGACCACCAAAACTAACGATGGTCACAACTACGTAAATGATTTGTATATACAAGGTGTCCGTAATTTTGTGGTATCCTCCAAATATCCTATTTGGGATACGCTTAGTGGTGCAAATTTTTTAATAGTAAAAGATTCATTGCATGCTTTGCAAAAGCTTGCTACCTATCACCGACGAAAATTCGATATTCCTGTTATAGGAATTACCGGAAGCAATGGCAAAACTGTTGTTAAAGAGTGGTTGTATCAATTGCTTCACAAAGATTTCAACATCGTTAGGTCGCCTCGTAGCTACAATTCTCAAACTGGAGTGCCTTTATCTGTGTGGCAGTTGGATGATAGGTCCACGCTTGGTATTTTCGAGGCAGGTATCTCAATGCCCGACGAAATGGAGCATCTTGAGCCAATCATTTCTCCCACCATTGGACTGTTTACAAAGCTGGGCGAGGCCCATCAAGAAAATTTTGCATCGTTGCAACAAAAATGTACCGAAAAGCTAGAATTATTTATCAATAGTGAGGTGGTTATTTATGACGAAGACAACCCCATCATTTCACGATGTGTAGAGAGTATGGCCTTGTCCCACAAAACTTTTACATGGTCGCGCAAGAATAGAGATAATCCGCTTTATATACGAAATATTGAGGTGAATCATGAAACAACCATCATTCATTATTCTTTTTTGGGATTCGACACTGATTTGGAAATTCCATTTACCGATGGAGCATCTATAGAAAATGCTATCAGTTGTCTTGCCACTTTGCTCTATTTGCGCGTTCTGCCCGAAGATATTAAAGAGAGAATGACTACGCTGGAACCAGTGGCAATGCGTTTGGATGTGAGAACAGGCAAAAATAATTGCATTCTCATCAACGATACTTACAACTCCGACTTCAACTCCATTAAAATAGCTCTCGAGTTTCAGAATCAGCGCAAAAC
>DENY01000099.1:820-1591 GCA_002359825.1 Bacteroidales bacterium UBA2632 | reverse complement strand
AGAAGATTATTGCGGTGCTCGAAAAACGAGAACACGACACTGTCCTCGAGATTGACTTAGATGCATTAGTGCACAACTTCAATTTTTATAAATCGAAAGTAGATCCTAATATAAAGCTTATTTCGATGGTAAAAGCCAACGGTTATGGTGCAGGAGCCACAGAAATTGCCAAAACATTGGAGTATCATCGATGTAGCTACTTGGCTGTTGCCATAGCTTCAGAAGGTGTTGCACTGAGAGAGGGGGGCATCACCATGCCTATTATCATACTCAACTCCGAAATAAATGGCTTTGAAGAACTCTTCAATTCAAATCTTGAGCCAGAGGTTTACAATTTTAGAATCTTGAAGGCTTTCATCAAAGATGCGGAGAATCGTGGTATCACGGATTATCCCATTCACATAAAGTTGGATAGCGGTATGCACCGTCTTGGGTTTGTTCACGATGAAATACCAGAACTAATCGATCTGTTGCAAAAGCAAAAGAGTTTGCGTGTTGTGTCCATTTTTTCGCATTTGGCAGCTAGCGAAAGCTGGGTGTTTGATGAATATACTGCCAAACAGATTGAGGTTTTCAAAGAACTCGCCAATGAAATTGAGGGACAATTGGGATATAAAATCAGCCGCCACATCTTAAATTCGGCAGGAATTGAGCGTTTCCCCGATAGTCAATTTGATATGGTGCGCCTGGGCATTGGTTTATATGGTGTGAGTGCCAGTGGACTCAATGGCCTGAGAAATGTGTGCACGCTTAAAACGACTATCCTACAGA
>DENY01000099.1:288-797 GCA_002359825.1 Bacteroidales bacterium UBA2632 | reverse complement strand
GCAATGATAGTGTCGGGTATGGTCGCAAAGAGATGCTGGACCACGATGCAAGTATTGCCACCATCCGCATTGGATATGCAGATGGACTGAGCCGACAATTTGGAAATCGAAAGGGTAAAGTACTCATCAATGGGGCTTATGCTCCAATAATTGGCGATGTGTGCATGGATCTCTGCATGGTAGATGTCACAGACATTGAAGCAAACGAGGGCGATTCGGTAATCATCTTTGGCAAAGATTTGTCGGTAGTAGAGTTGGCCGAAGCCATTGGTACTATCCCCTACGAGATTTTGACTTCTGTATCGCCTCGTGTCAAGAGAGTCTATACCATAGAATAGATTTAAGAACAATCAGAGGGAGTGATTATATCAAAGTGACACAATAGGATGTATTACTGTGTTACTTTGCATGATTTCTTCGACGAAAACCATGCTTGCATCTTAGCAAGATAGCTTGGCGCTGACGAAAAACACCCTTGCTAAGTTGCAAGACCCCTTTTCTACGTAGAA
>DENY01000099.1:0-206 GCA_002359825.1 Bacteroidales bacterium UBA2632 | reverse complement strand
GAAAAGCATGCTTGTCAAGTTGCAAGACCACTTTTCTTCGTCGCTAAGCATACACTTGGGGGTGCAATACCCCTTTTCGACTAAACAAAGCCTATTTGCTACTGTTGGAAACATCTTAGTTGCGTAGTTATGATATTCTAAAGAAAAAAAGTCATTCTATAAACACATACTTTAAAACCTTTGCATTAAAATGAAAAGATTAAAAC
>DENY01000227.1 GCA_002359825.1 Bacteroidales bacterium UBA2632 | reverse complement strand
TGAAGTGACTACAACAAAGAATTTGCCTCAGTTTTTCAAGCGTCTTGGAGGTGGCAGCGTTGTGGAACAAAAAGATTTTGCTCTAACCAAAACCGATAACACTCAACATGTAGTCTTAGCCTTGGCCGATTGGCATTTGGCCAATCGAAACAACGACTTGGAGCAATTTAGAGAAGACTTTCTCCCCGATCTGAATGCAACCATTGCAACATATAAAGCCAAAGGAGTGAAGGTATATGGACTTACGTTAGGCGATTTGGCATGGGCTTCATACTGGTATAAAAACAACTTTGCTTTGCCAGAATACCTTAAAGAGTTGAACAAAGTAAACTGCCCCATTTTTAATGTGATTGGCAATCATGACAACGACCCTTATGCAGAAGGAGATTGGGATGCGGCACTTCCATTCAAAAATATTGTTTCACCCAACTACTACTCCTTTAACTTGGGAAACATACACTATGTTGTGCTCGACAATGTTGAATATATCAACACAGGAGCATCGGAAGGTAAAGCGGGCAAAGGCAACTATAATGGAGTTATTGTGGATGCGCAAATGGAGTGGTTGAAGAAAGATTTAGCAACTATTACTGACAAAAACACGCCCATCGTTATAGCCATGCACATACCACTGTTTAGTTTTCCAAGATTGGATGACGAAGGAGAACAAACTCACAAAGTAAGACTCGAAAATGGAGATAAATTACTATCCCTGTTACAAGATTTTGAGCAAGTCAGGGTGTTATCAGCCCATACACATGTGAACTTTACTGTTGAACATACTCCATCAATCACTGAGCACAATATTGCTGCCGTTTGTGCTACTTGGTGGTGGACAGGTAAAAAAGGATATGCAGGCAACCACATTTGCAAAGATGGTAGCCCAGGCGGTTACAGCGTTTGGGAGAACGACGGCAACAAGATGGAGTGGTATTACAAAAGCATGGGATATGACAAAGATTATCAGTTCAGAGTCTATGATTTAAACACCATTCACATGACAGCTGAAAAATATGCTCCTAAATCTACAGAGCAGGCTTTCTCTAAATATACAGATGTTTATGGAACTCCTAATAGCAACAATGAAGTCTTGATAAACGTGTGGGGGTATGATAATGAATGGAAAATTGAAGTTACAGAAAATGGTGAGCCACAGAAGTGGAGCGTGTCTCTATTAAAGACCCTCTTCATATTGTTTCTTATGAGGCCCTTAGATTGAATGTTGGTTCAAACCCAACCTCTTCATTTGTTTCCAATTATACAAACCACATGTTTAAAACGATAGCATCGAGTGCCACCTCGACGCTTCTGATTAAAGTAACCGATAGATTCGGCAACGTTTATACTGAAGCAATGAATAGACCTAAAGCATTTAGTTACTCTATGGGATAAGTTTTCTTGCAAGAAAAGAGATGTTTTGTGGGAACTGGAAAACTGCTTGATATAACTTACTATTTCGCAAAAACTCGTACTGCAACCTTCTTTTGCATCAAATGTTTCTGAAATATAAGAATCTTATAAAATAACAAATCCAATGAAAAGTATTTTAATTCTCTTCGTATCCCTAATCATTCTCTCATCCTGCTCCTACAAAGGTGATATAACTAATAAAGGTGCATCTTTGGATGCAAAAGAAAATAGTAACGCGCATAACAATATACATCCCGAGGATTTTGATGGTATCTTTACAACACACCCTGATTCTATGAGCATTGAGCAAAAGGAAATCCAATCTAAATTGTTGACCTTGATGAAGGAGAATGTAAAAATAAAAGATGGTCTAATTTATAGCACTGCTACTCAAGAAGATTTCGAAATACAAAACATTTCTGAATCGTATTACTATCTCCTTCAAGAGGGCCTCGATGATTTAAATAGAGCAATACAAAACGATGGTTTAGATGCTCAAAAAATCTATGACGATATGATGAAAGAGTTTCCTCTGAATTAGGAACTCCTTATTTAGAAAAACATCTTCAATGGTGATGATAAATAGAATAATTGGCACACTCTCTCAATTCCTCCTCCCATGGCTCCTAGATTATAACAATTTATGAATATTGTCATATCCATTAGAAATTACTTTGTTAACTTTGCACTGATTTATAAATGAATGTGATATATTTTGAAATTCGAACTACAACACACTGATAATTTATCCAATGCACGTGCTGGTCTAATTAGTACTGACCATGGGGATGTAGAAACTCCAATATTTATGCCTGTCGGCACAGTTGGCAGCGTGAAGGCCGTGCAAATGTATGAATTGAAAGAAGATATTAAAGCCCAAATAATATTGGGGAATACCTATCATCTCTATTTACGTCCAGGGTTGGATATTATGAAACAAGCTGGAGGATTGCACAAATTCAACAGCTGGAACAAACCTATGTTGACGGACAGTGGAGGCTTTCAGGTTTTCTCACTCACAGAGATAAGAAAACTAACCGAAGCAGGTGCCGAATTTCGTTCTCACATTGATGGGTCGAAACATATTTTTACTCCTGAAAAAGTAATGGACATACAGCGCATCATTGGTGCTGATATCATCATGGCTTTTGACGAATGCACACCAGGTGATGCTGATTTTGCGTATGCAAAAAAGTCATTAGAGCTAACAGAGCGCTGGCTCGATCGCTGCATCAATCGCTTTAGTGAAACCGAAAGTCCCTATGGATTCAATCAGTCTCTCTTCCCAATAGTACAAGGGTGTGTTTATCCTGAATTAAGGAAACGAGCAGCTGAAAATGTTGCCGCAAAAGAAGCTGATGGTAATGCCATTGGTGGATTGGCCGTTGGAGAACCCAAAGAGCAGATGTTCGAAATGATTGAGATAGTGAACGAGATATTGCCAAAAGACAAACCTCGTTATTTGATGGGTGTTGGCACTCCTGCCGATTTGCTCGATGCTATTGAGCGCGGTGTGGATATGTTTGATTGTATTATGCCTACACGTGATGGTAGGAATGGTCGCCTCTTCACCAAAAACGGAATCATTAATATGAGGAACAATCGTTGGAAAGACGACTTCTCTCCCATAGAAGAAGATGGAGCATCAGTTGTAGATACACTTTATAGCAAAGCATATTTAAGTCACCTTATCAATGCAAAAGAGATTTTGGGATTACAAATTGCATCAATT
>DENY01000116.1:13449-15677 GCA_002359825.1 Bacteroidales bacterium UBA2632 | reverse complement strand
CCATTAGAATTGAATATCTTTGTACCAGAAAGTTAGAGGGAGGCAGGAAACATAGCTTTCCTTTTTTTATTTTTTAGACTAAACAATGATTGATAAAAAGTTTCTGATTACGCATGTAGAACAGTTCCTTGAAGGGTCTGATAATTATTTAATTGATGTAATCATAAATCCTGGGAATATTATTTCTATTGAAATAGACAACAACAATGGGGTCAATATTGATGATTGTGTTGAATTGAGTCGTTATATTGAGTCACAGCTTGATCGAGATCAAGAAGATTTTGAATTAACTGTTGGTTCTGTTGGATTGACTTCTCCTTTTAAAATGTTGAAACAATATCAAAAGAATATTGGCAACGAAGTTGAGGTACTAACAAAAAAGGGTGTCAAACTAACTGGAGTTTTGAAATCAGCAAATGACGAGTCATTTACAATTACAATTGCTAAAAAAGAGAGACTTGAAGGAGCAAAGCGCAAAACAGAAGTAATCGAAGATTTGCATTTCAAGTATGAAGAAATCAAATATACAAAATATCTAATAAGATTTAAATAGCACTATGGGCAAAAAGAAGGAATCCATCAGCTTAATTGATACTTTTTCCGAATTTAATGAACTCAAAAACATTGATAAGACTACTCTTATTAGTGTGCTGGAAGAAGCTTTCCGCAGCGTTATAAGTAAAATGTACGGAACAGATGAGAATTATGACATCATTATAAATCCCGACAAAGGAGACTTAGAGATATGGAGAAATCGCACCATTGTAGAAGAAGATCAAATAGAAGATCCCAACTTACAGATAACTTTATCGGAAGCTTTAAAAATAGACGATGACTTTGAAGTAGGAGAAGAAGTTACAGATGAGGTTTTTCTTNNTCGCACCATATTGAACCTTCGCCAAACATTAGCATCAAAAATTCTTGAATTAGAAAAAGATAATCTGTACAACAAATATATCGAAAAAGTTGGCCAAATTGTTTCGGGTGAAGTTTATCAAATATGGAAAAAAGAGTTACTTTTGTTGGACGATGAGCATAATGAGCTGATTTTACCCAAAACAGAACAAATACCGCGTGATTTCTTCCGAAAAGGAGAACATGTACGAGCAGTAGTGGCAAGAGTTGAAAATAAGAATAATAATCCAAAGATTATTTTATCGCGTACATCACCAGTATTCTTAGAGCGTCTGTTTGAAATGGAGATTCCTGAAATAAATGATGGGCTCATCACAATTAAAGGGATTGCTCGTATTCCTGGCGAAAGAGCAAAAGTGGCTGTAGAAGCATACGACGATCGCATCGATCCTGTTGGAGCATGCGTTGGGATGAAAGGATTTAGAATTCATAGTATTGTTCGTGAATTAAAAAACGAAAATATCGACGTTATTAATTACACAGCCAATACGAACCTATATATACAACGTTCATTGAGTCCGGCAAAGGTAAATTCGATTATTATAAAAGAGGAAGAGCAACGAGCAGAAGTATTCTTACACCCAGAGGAAGTTTCTCTCGCCATTGGAAAAGGTGGTGCTAACATCAAATTAGCATCCATGCTCACGGGGTATACTATTGAGGTGTTCCGTGATATAGACGAAGTAAATGAAGAAGATATTTACTTAGATGAGTTCAGGGATGAAATTGATGGCTGGGTTATCGACCAATTGAAAAAAATTGGATGTTCAACAGCTAAAAACGTTCTCGCAACAGATAGAGAACGTCTTATAAAAGAAGCGGATCTCGAGGAAGTTACCGTTGATGAGATTCTTAAGATTTTCAAGTCTGAATTTGAAGAAGAGGCTTAGGGGAATCCAAGAAAGCACCTCACAATCAATTAAATTAGAGAAAAGGTTATAAATAATATATGTCTATACGATTAATTAGAGTTTCTAAAGAGTTAAATGTTGGAATCAGCAGTTTAGTTGAATTTCTTGATAAAAAAGGAATTCAGATTGAGGCCAATCCTAATATCAAGATTGATAATGAGCATTACGATATGCTTGTTGTTGAATTTGGTAAGGATAAGAATATCAAAAAAACTGTAGAAAGAGAAAGAGAAAAACAACTCAACAAAGATGAAAAGGGAACTGTAGCTATCGAAGGATACGATATCCCCGGTAAAGAGCAGAAGAAAAAGAGTGAAGAAAAAGTAATCACTGCAAGTGGCTTATCAGACGAGAGCAAACCTAAATTTAAAATTGTAGGTAATATTGATCTTGATAACCTGA
>DENY01000116.1:8463-13380 GCA_002359825.1 Bacteroidales bacterium UBA2632 | reverse complement strand
AGTGAACCTGAAGTTGTAAAACCTATAGAAGATGTAGGACAGGAAGCTATTGTAGATAAGCCTACTATAGACAAACCTGAAGAAACTGAGGAAAAGGTAGCTCAACCAATTGAGAACAAATTAGAGGATAAGAAAGAAGAGANNCCTCAACCTACACCTGAAAAAGAAGCTTCACCAAAAGAAAAAGAACTCCCTGAAGAGGTGAAAGATATTCCTAAAAAGGAAGAAGAAGTTCGCACAGAAACAACTCCAGCCAAAGAAGAAGTAACTGAAAAGGCTGAAGAACCTGAGAAAAAGATAGTGCCAGAGAAAAAAACAAAGAAAAAGAGTGCTCCGAAAGTTGAACAAACAAGTGAGCCCGAAATCAAACAGGAAGCCAAATTCAAAGAAGATCAAATGGTAGAAGCTGAAAAAAAGACTGATTCTTCTGATGAGGTTATTACAGATAGCAAAGCGGAAGATGAAGATGAGGCCGGAGAGAATGATAATCTTTTCAGGCTCAATGATACTAAGCTTGAAACAAATATCGTAGTAAAAGGCACCATCGATCTTGCATCCATTAACGAAAGAACTCGTCCGGCTCGAAAATCGAGGGCTCAGCGCAAGAAAGAGAGACTCGAAAGAGAAGGTAAAGCAGCCAGTGCAAAAGTTAAAGATGAAAATATTAAGGCGCTTAAAAAAGAGAGTATTAATGAGAAGAAAACAACTCCTTCTGATGAATCTGATGACACTAAGAAAAAGCGTAAACGCATAAGAAAAGGTAAAGTTAATATAGAGAGAAGTGCTACAGCTACTGCTCCAGCATCTAAAAGAAAACTTGTCCTTAAAAAACCTATTAAAAAAGAGGTAAGTGAGGAAGATGTTCAAAAACAAATTAAAGAAACATTAGCCCGACTTCAGAGTAAATCAGGTGGCAGAGGTAGTGCAAGACACCGCCGTGATAAACGAGATGCCGTTATTGAGAGACAAAAAGCCGAAATTAAAGAACAGGAAAGAGAGAGTCGCACATTACAGTTAACTGAATTTGTAACTGCAAATGACTTAGCTAACATGATGGATGTTCCTGTTACGGATGTTATTTCTACATGTATGAGCATTGGCGTAATGGTTGCCATCAATCAAAGACTTGATGCTGAAACCATTAATATTGTAGCTGATGAGTTTGGCTTCAAGACTGAATACGTAAGTGCAGATGTTGTTGAGGCAATTGCTCAAGAAGAAGATGATGAAAAAGATTTAATTTCACGTCCTCCTATCGTAACAGTGATGGGACACGTAGACCATGGTAAGACTTCATTACTCGATAGTATTCGCAAAACAAATGTGATTGCGGGTGAAGCCGGTGGTATTACACAGCATATTGGAGCTTACCACGTAAGTTTGGAAAGTGGTAAAAAAATCACCTTCCTTGATACACCTGGACACGAAGCATTTACAGCTATGCGTGCTCGTGGTGCAAAAGTGACTGACGTTGCTATTATTATTGTTGCTGCGGATGATAATGTAATGCCTCAAACTGTTGAAGCAATCAATCATGCCACTGCGGCGGGAGTTCCTATTGTTTTTGCAATTAACAAAATTGATAAACAAGGAGCAAATGCAGAAAAGGTGAAAGAAGAACTCGCCCAAATGAACTACTTGGTAGAAGACTGGGGTGGTAAGTATCAATCTCAAGATATTTCTGCAAAACAAGGAACTGGAGTAGCTGAACTTTTAGAAAAAGTTTTATTGGAAGCAGAAATGCTTGATTTAAAAGCAAATCCAAATAGAACTGCTTTTGGTTCGGTGATAGAGTCTTCACTTGACAAAGGTCGAGGATATGTATCTACAGTTTTAATTGAAAACGGTACTTTAAAATCGGGAGACATTGTTTTAGCAGGTGCTTATTTTGGTCGTATAAAGGCTATGTTTAACGAACGTAACCAGAACATTGATAAAACTGGACCCGCTCAACCAGCATTGATACTAGGATTGAATGGAGCTCCACAAGCTGGAGATAAGTTCCATGTAATGGAAAGTGAGCAAGAGGCTCGTTCCATTGCCAATAGACGTGAGCAACTCCAAAGAGAGCAATCTATACGTACTCAAAAAATACTTACCCTTGATGATATTGGTCGTCGAATCGCCATTGGTAGTTTCCAAGAGCTTAATATCATTGTTAAAGGTGATGTGGACGGATCGGTGGAAGCTTTATCAGATTCATTAATCCGTTTGTCAACACCCGAAATACAAGTAAATGTGATTCACAAAGCAGTAGGACAGATATCTGAATCAGACATAACATTAGCAGCTGCATCAAATGGTATCATCATTGGATTCCAGGTGCGTCCATCACTTACAGCACGTAGAGAAGCTGAGCAACAAGGTATAGACATACGTTTATATTCTGTTATTTACGATGCCATTGAAGAAGTGACAGCTGCGATGGAGGGTATGTTATCACCTGAGATAAAAGAAGAAATCACAGCTAACATTGAAGTACTCGAAACATTCAAAATTACTAAAGTTGGTACTATTGCGGGATGTATTGTACGTGATGGTAAAGTAAAACGATCGAATAAAGTAAGATTGATTCGTGATGGTATTGTTATCTACACGGGAGAGTTGGAGTCACTAAAACGATTTAAAGAAGATGTGAAAGAAGTTTCTGCAGGATATGAATGTGGATTAAATATTCGCAACTTTAATGATATAAAAGTTGGAGATACAGTGGAGTCTTACGAAGAAGTTGAAGTAAGAAAGACATTGTAATAAATTTAAATAACCAGTTGACATTGTAATACTTTATCCTTACCTGATTTTGGTAGCATCTGAAGTGAAAAAGCAGATGCTACCGAAACACACTGAGGGATTAATCCAATGTTTAAGTAAAGGTTACTCAGCAAATTAAATATATACACTAAACAAACACGTTGATTATGACAAAAAGATTTTTTCTAACTTTGATTGCGATTGCGTCTGTAATATGCGGAAGCACTATGCATGCTCAAAATAGTATCGCATTTGTTAATTCATTGGAACTTATAAACTCTTTGCCTGACAAAAAATCAGCAACAGAAAGGTTGAATAAACTTAGTGATAATTATAAACACGAGCTTCAAATAATGCAAAACGAATACAATAAAAAGTATTCTGATTTTATTACTTATCAAGAAAGCTTGGCCGAGAGTATTAAATTAAGAAGAATGCAAGAATTAACGGATTTGGAAAATAGAATTCAGAACTTCACTAAACTTGCACAAAAAGATATTGAAGAACATGAGCAATTACTGCTTGACCCAATTAAAGTGAAAATAAATGATGCGGTTAAAGCGGTAGGTATTGAGCAGAATTTCTCTGTGATATACGATTTAGATGATTCTGGTATTATATTTATTTCTCCAAACGCAGTCGACGCAAATCTAATGGTTAAAGCCAAGTTAGGTGTGAGATAAAGCACCATTTTACTTTAAAAGTGTGACAAACATTTCTACCCTTAAGCCAGGTCCTATTGGTGTATTTGATTCCGGATATGGAGGTTTAACTGTATTATCCGAAATTAAAAAACTAATGCCTGAATACGATTACCTCTATCTTGGTGACAATGCAAGGTCTCCCTACGGAAGCAGATCTAACGAGTTAATTTACGAGTTTACACTTGAAGCCGTAAAGTGGCTTTTCTCAAAAGGCTGTCAACTCATTATCATCGCTTGTAATACGTCCTCTGCAAAAGCGTTAAGAAGTATACAGATAAATGATTTACCTAAGATAGATTCTCTGAAACGAGTGTTGGGTGTTATTAGACCGACTGCAGAGGCTATTGTAAATATAACTGAAACAAACCATATAGCCGTTTTAGGTACTGCTGCAACGATACATTCTCAAGCTTATTTAAGAGAAATAGAAAAGTTTAGTCAAGACATTAAAATCACAACAGAAGCTTGCCCAATGTGGGTGCCGTTGGTCGAAAACCAAGAGTATGACAAAGATGGTGCCGACTACTTTGTAAAACAACATTTAGATAGAGTCTTACAAATTGACAAAGAGATTGACACTATTATCCTGGGTTGCACACATTATCCATTACTTTTGAAGAAAATAAGAAAATACACTCCTGAACATATTACTTTAATATCGCAAGGTGAATATGTAGCAAAATCGTTGAGAAATTATCTTGACAGAAACCCTTCAATGGAGACTATGTCTTCAAAAAATGGTAAAACATTGTATTGCACAACTGAATCTGCAGAAAAATTTGAGAGTTCNNCTGAATTTGAGAGTTCAGCATCGTTTTTTTTAAATGAAAGAGTAGAGGCTGAAAAAATAAATTTAAAAATTAGAGTGTGAGCTGGTTCGATATAATTATAGCGCTAATTTTATTAGGTGCGTTTGCAAGAGGATTACGAAAAGGATTAACAATGCAACTTGCAGGATTTCTTGCAGTACTTGCTGGAGCAATTTTTGCAGGAAAAGTTGCAGGAATATTATTACCATTCTTATTAAAAACAATAAATATATCGGCAAGCATTGCTACAGTAGTTTCTTATATTTTAGCGTTCTTGATTATTACCTACGGAATTAAGTTTATTGGGAAAATGATTAATAGTTTATTTGAAGTATTACATCTCAGTTTTATCAACAAAATATTAGGAGCTTTCTTAGGAGTAATTAGTACATCTCTAGTTCTGAGCATATTAATCAATTTAGCTGTCATTATCGATCCTGAAGAAGAACTCATTACAAATAAACTGAAAACAGAGACGTTTTTTTACTCTAAAATACAAGTAGTAGTTCCAACTATTGTACCCTATTTAAGAAAGGAAATTTGGGAAAAACACATCCCTAACAATATTAAAAAAGAGAATGATGAAGATAGAGATAGCATTCCTAAGACATTGCATTCTTAATTAAAGGAAGAATATTATTTCAAATCCGTCA
>DENY01000116.1:0-8380 GCA_002359825.1 Bacteroidales bacterium UBA2632 | reverse complement strand
TATTATCAATTTTGTTATGTTTTATTTTTTATCTAAAAACATTTTCACCTATTTTATTTTTGTCGTCACTTTGATAGTTTACATTTTTCTGTTAAACTTCTTCCGTTCGCCCAACAGAGTTTATTCTGGACAAGTTCTCGGGCGCGTAAATGCTCCTACAGATGGGAAAGTTGTTGCTCTTGAGAAAGTATTCGAGAAAGATCATTTAAAAGCTGAATGTATCAAAATCTCTATCTTTATGACAATTTTCAATGCACATTCCAACTGGATACCCGTCACAGGTAAAATTACCCATGTATCACATAAAAAAGGAAGATTTTTGGGAGCATATCTCCCCAAATCAAGCACAGAGAATGAGCGTTCGATTATTATCATTGAGACTCCTGANNNAGTAGTCAAATAGCTGGAGCTTTAGCACGAAGAATTGTCACCTACGTTAAAGCTGATCAAATATGTTACATTGGAGATCCATTAGGATTTATCAAATTTGGTTCTCGCATGGATATATTTCTACCAATAGGTAGTGAGATATTAGTGAAATTGGGTGACGAAGTAAGAGCAAATAATACATTTATAGCAAATTTGCCAAATAAAGTTGCTGCGAAAGACAATTAATAACCACAATCCAGATAACACAATGAAAAAACATATCCCCAACACTATTACTTCGATGAACTTATTTTCGGGCTGTATTGCTATTGTTATGGCATTTCAGGGAGCTTTTATGTGGGTGGTTATTGGGGTAATTATTGCAGCTGTCTTTGACTTTTTTGATGGAATGGCTGCGCGACTTTTAAATGCACCTTCAAAAATTGGAAAGGAGTTAGATTCACTTGCGGATGTAGTCAGTTTTGGGGTTGCTCCAGCTATGGCTGTATTTATAATGCTTCGTGATTATACACAATATACTGAATTTTTCCACCCTATAGAATTATACATCCCTTATTTTGCATTTATCATCCCGAGATTCTCAGCTTTACGATTAGCTAAGTTTAATATAGATGAAAGACAGACATCTTCTTTCTTAGGACTACCTACACCAGCAAATGCACTATTCTGGATTAGTTATGTATATGGGATTCAATATATAGCAATCTCCAATAATGTACTTTTATTTTTGACAGTGAGCTTTATAGTTGTTCTATCGTTGCTAATGGTTTCAGAAATACCTATGTTTTCTTTCAAGTTGAGTAATCTTAAAATTAAAGGAAATGAGAAACCATTTATACTCATTATATGCGCTATTACTTTTGTGTCATTATGGGGAATAATGGGCTTATCATTAACAATATTGGTGTATATTGGATTGTCTCTACTACCTATAGGATCGAACCCAGAATCCTTTAAATAATTGAAATCAAAAGTATGTAATTAAAGTATTCATTATCTTTGAATACTAAAATTGAAAATATGGGAGCAATCTTTAAATTTATAATATTTATTTTTGGAATTTTCTTCGTCTTCACGTTACTTCTTGGAGCTTCAACTGTGCACAAGATTATACGATTAATATTTTTGGGTAGAACGAAATCACAGAAACAAAGCCAACAACCGAATGAGAAACCAATTACTCAAAATGATCGAATAATCACTTATAAGAAAAAAGAATTTGAAACAAGTGCTGCAGAAGATGTGGATTTTGAAGAAATAAAAGATGATGAGAGATAGTATTCAATACTATCAATATATTTAAATATCATTTTTTCCCAATGCATGTATAAGTAAATCCATGCGATGCTAAATCCTCAGCATTATAAATATTTCGACCATCTAACACGATTTGTTTCCTCATAATTTTAGCTAGAATATCCCAGTTAGGAAGCCTAAATTCTTTCCATTCTGTTACTAAAATTACTGCATCAGCATTGTTTGAAGCATCATAGATATCAGCTGAATAATGAACTTTATCGCCAAAATATGACTTAGCCTCTTCCATTGCTGCAGGGTCATATACTCTAACATTCACTTGGTGATCAAGTAACTTGTTAATTAGATTAATTGAAGGTGCATCACGCATATCATTTGTTCCTGGCTTAAAAGACAACCCCCATACTGCAATATTCAACCCTTCAATTTGTGAATCAAAATAGTGAAGTAGCTTACGAAACAAAATCTCTTTTTGAAGGTCATTGACTTCTTCAACAGCTTTCAAAACTCTCATTTGATATCCATAGTTTTGAGCAGTCTTTATAAGAGCTTTTATGTCTTTCGGAAAACAGCTTCCGCCATATCCTGCCCCTGGATACAAAAAGCTTTTACCAATACGGGAGTCGCTGCCAACACCACGTCTTACCATAGAAACATCTGCACCCACCAATTCACAAAGGTTGGCTATATCATTCATAAAACTAATACGAGTTGCCAACATAGCATTAGAGGCATATTTGGTCATTTCAGATGAAAGGATATCCATAAAAAGAACCCTGAAGTTGTTCAAAAGGAATGGACGATATAGTCTTGACATTATTTCTTTAGCACGATCATTTTCTACACCAACTACTACCCTATCTGGACTCATAAAATCACTTACTGCAGCTCCTTCCTTCAAGAACTCAGGATTGGATGCAACATCAAACTCAATGTGACCAAGGTTACGTTCAATAAGCTTGTCAGCTATCAAACTCTTAATCTTAGCTGTTGTACCAACAGGCACTGTACTTTTGGTTACAACCAACAGATAGTTTTGCATATTTTCAGCAACTGATTCAGCAACTGAATATATCGCAGACAAATCAGCATTTCCTTCGTCGTCGGAAGGAGTACCAACAGCAATAAAAAGAATTGAAATATCGTTGATAACAGACTTCAAATCGGTGGTGAAATGCAACCTATTAGCTTCATGGTTTTTAGTTACTATACTTTTCAAACCTGGCTCATAAATGGGTATATGCCCACCTTTCAACAACGCTATTTTAGATGCATCTATATCAACACAAGTTACATTTAAACCCATCTCTGCAAAACATGCTCCTGAGACCAGTCCTACATAACCTGTTCCTACTATTGCTATATTCATTTTCTACGTCTATCTATAATTTTATTTATTAATATTTTAATTGAAAGCATTTACCGACAATTGTTTTTTAAGATTTCGTATTGGGTAAATTATAGTTGAGATACATATAAAACATACAGTTAAGAAAGTAAGTAATACATCCGTAAATTTAACAATCACAGGATAAGCATCAACCAAATAGGCTCCTGGTGTCCCTCCAAGTTTCAAAAGACCAAAGTGTTGTTGTAGAAAACTTTGTCCTACACCTAAAATTACACCTATTACAATTCCTGTGAATGATATCAACCAGCCTTCAAACAAGAAGATTCGTGCAATAGTTTCATCTCCTGCACCCATGCTCTTCAAGATTTTGATGTCGTTTTTCTTCTCAATAATAAGAATAGACAATGGACCAACAACATTAAAGGCTGCAATGTTAAGGATGAAAGCGAGAATGAAAAATGTAACCCATTTTTCAATTTGAAGCATTCGGTAGGACTCTTTTTGTTGTTCAAACCGATCCTCAACTAAATATTCATCACCGATAATTTCAGTAATAGACTTCTTTGCTTTTTGCAGAGAAACACCCTCATTCAATTTAATGTCCAATGAAGATACTTCGTTACTATAACGAAAGAGCGTTCGAGCAAGCTCTATAGAAACAATCGCCATCTGCTCGTCAAACTGAGGTTGATTTAAATTAAAAACTCCACCAACTTGAACATTCCCTTGAGAAAATCCAGCCGAAGGATTAGCCAAATTTACTTGTACATCACGCTTAGGAACAAATATTTCCACTGGCGCAACAAACCCCGGACGAACACCCAGCGTATAAGCAAGTCCAGAACCCAATGTTGCGTAATCTACAACGTCTTCTCTTAATTTAAAAGACCCATCTATTATCAATTTATCCAATTGAGTGAGATACTTGAAATCTTCGGACACCCCTTTTAAAAGAACTGGAACTTGTCTATCATTAAATCGAAACAAAACATTATCCTCCAAGGATTCCGAAATATATTCAATATCAGGACTCTTCAATGCCTTTTCAAAAACAGCTGAATGATAGTCAAAAACTTTACCTTTTACGGCTGTTATTTTCAATTCAGGATCAAAAGCACTAAATGTAGTTTCAACTAAATCGCCAAATCCATTGAACACAGACAAAGCAGTAACCATAGCCATTGTTGCAACAGCAATTCCACATACAGACACAATAGAGATCACATTAATTGCATTATGTGATTTCTTTGAAAACAAGTACCTTTTGGCTATGAATAGAGGTAAGTTCAAAACTATTTATCTTTCAACAGATTTTCAATATTCTCTAAATAATCAAGCGAATCGTCTAAGTAAAATGCAAGATTTGGCACCACACGCAATTGCTGTCCAACTCGTTTACCTAAATCAAAACGTATCTGTTTTATATTTCCGTTAATATTTTCGAGAAGCTCCTTTCCTTTTTCCGATGGAAAGACACTTAAATATGCGTGTGCGATTCCTAAGTCGGGAGTAACTCGAACTTGAGTAACAGAGATAAGAACACCCTGCATTTTTCTTGTTTCAAGTAAAAATATTTCGCTTAATTCTTTCAATATTAAGCGGTTTATTTTTTGTAGTCTATTTGATTCCATTTGTACTATTTTTTATTTCTTGCGTATTATCGTTAAGCCATCACGAATGGGTAATATAACTTTTTCGATTCGTGTATCTTCTTTTATGTGATTATTAAACTCTAAAACACCTCGAGTTTGATCATCATTTTGAAATCTTTCGTCGATAACTTTTCCGTTCCACAATGTATTGTCAGCTAATATAACCCCACCTCTTCTCAATTTTTCAAAAGCAATATCATAATAAGCACAATAGTCTCTTTTATTGGCATCGATAAAAATTAAGTCAAAGTAATTATCTTCATAAAGATGTATCAGCTGTAGAGCATCTCCAATTTTCAACTCTATTTTATGTCCATACTCAGATTCTTCAAAATACTTTCGTATGAAACTCTCCATTTCATCATCTATCTCGATAGTCACAATTTGAGATGTATCAGGAGCTCCTTCTGCTATGCAAATGGCGGAGTAACCTGTATAAGTTCCTATCTCAAGAACGTTCTGAGGCTGCAGCATAGAAGTTAATATCTTAAGCAATCTACCTTGTATGTTGCCAGAGATCATCCTCGGACGCAACAGTTTTACATTTGCCTCGCGTGACATTCTCTTCAGTAATTCTGGTTCAGAATCAATGTGCGAAAGAATATATTCTTCTATTTTAAGCTCTTTCATCTAGAACTATTTAGAGTGTGTAGTCCGGTAAGTTATATTTATCTTTAGCTTCAAGCACGTTCTTGGCTTCATTTATATCCAAATAAGTTGTACCTCCTGTTTCACCAAAACTACCCCCTATATATGCAACTCTATCTTCTTCGTTAATCATTTTGTATTCAATTAACTTTCTAAGTGCATCTACGTAATAAGCTCTTCGACTCTCTTTGGTGTTTTCGATTCCTTCACCCGGTTGATACTCAGCCCAAACTCCATATGATAATGAAAGCTCACGTGCTAAACGCTCACTTGTAGCCATTGCAAAAACTGGTTTAGAACCTCTAAAAGCAGCTAGCACTCGTGCAGTTCTTCCAGTATGACTATCTGTAACAATAGCCTTAGTATTAAGCTTAGCAGCAGATTTCACAGCTTGCTTTGCCAAAAATGAAGTAACTTCTCTATCGTCTCCTGCCGTTGGCACACGAATGTCATTCTCAGATAATCTTGATCTTTCTGATTCTCTAGCAACTTGAGTCATTGTACGTACCGCTTCAACAGGATATTTACCATAAGCTGTTTCACCGCTCAACATCACTGCATCAGTTCTGTAATAAATAGCATTGGCTATATCGGTAATCTCAGCCCGTGTGGGACGAGGATTATGTATCATTGAATGAAGCATTTGAGTTGCAACAATCACCGGTTTCTTAAAATGAATTGCTTTGCGAATCATTGAACGTTGGATAGCAGGTATTTTTTCTTGCGCTACTTCAATACCTAAATCTCCACGAGCAACCATAATGCCATAAGCTGCTTGCAAAATTTCATCTATATTGTCCACACCCTCTTGGTTTTCTATTTTCGCAATAATCTTTATGTGACTATTATGCTCGTCCAATATTTTTTGAACATCTAAAACATCTTGTTTATTTCTTACAAAAGAGTGAGCTATAAAATCCACATCATTTTCAATGGCGAATAATATGTTATGAATATCCTTTTCAGTCAATGACGGCAAGTCTATACGTACATCAGGGATGTTTACACTTTTTCTACTTCCAACGATTCCATCGTTTTGAGAAACACAAATCAAATATGTATCGTGCACCTCTATTACTTTCAAATCGACCTCACCATCATCAATCAAAATAGCTTTCCCTACATCCATGCGCTCTGTCAGATTAGGATATGAAACATAGATTGCATCTCTTGATGAAATACCTTCAGGATTTCCTTCAACTCGAATAACGTCACCTGTTTTGAGAAGAATATCCTGTTCAGCAAATGTTGTCCTAATTTCGGGCCCTTTCGTGTCCATAAGCAAGCCTATCCGGCTAGAAACNNACTTGACGTACGTTGTTCATTATTTTCAAGAACCCTTCGTCATCAAGATGAGCTGAATTCATTCGAACTACATTCATTCCTTCATCAAATAATTTCTGCAAGAAATCAACCTCGCACTTTTTATCTGATATTGTCGCAACTATTTTTGTATGTTTAAGCATAATTTGTTTTTTATTTTTTGAGTTATATATGTTAAATGGGAAATTTATTTATTGCCAATCATCTCGATTAAAGCAAGTATAGCTAAGCTGTAAGAGTTCATTCCAAAACCACTTATCTGACCTACACAAGATGAGGAAATATATGATAAATGTCGAAACTCTTCACGAGAATAGACATTAGAGATATGAACTTCAATAACAGGTGTCGTAATTGCCTTAATGGCATCACCTATAGCTAANNTATTCCATCATAAACAAATCCAGTTTCATGAATTTTATCTATGATCTCTCCTTCAATGTTTGATTGGAAATAATCTAATTCTAGGGAGCTATATTTCTGCTTTAAAAGCTCAAAGTATGCATCGAAAGATTGACTCCCGTATACTTCAGGTTCCCTTTTTCCAAGAAGATTTAGGTTCGGGCCATTTATAATTTGGATTTTCATTGTCTTAACCTGATTTAGAATACAAAGATAACATTATTTTTTGGAATAATATAAACAACAAAAGCGACCTTCAATAGTCGCTTTTGTTGAATTATTATTCAGTTTGAAATTTTACAAAGTTTATTCAGTTGGAGTATCAACAACAGAAAAATCTGCAGCTGCCATTCGTTGATAAGATCTGTAACGCCACTTAGCACTTTCTTGAGCTGCAGCATAAAGCTCTTCGGACTCTTCAGGGAATCCCTTTTCGAGCGAAGTATAGCGCACTTCTCTTCCCAAGAAGTCTCCAAACTTGTTCCAGTCAGGTTCTTTACTATCCATAATGAAAGGATTTTTACCTTCAGCTTCCAATGCAGGATTGTAACGCCACAAGTGCCAGTATCCACTTTCAACTGCTTGCTTTTCTTCCCATTGTGCACTACCCATTCCTTTTTTCAATCCGTGACTGATACATGGAGAATATGCAATAATCAACGAAGGTCCTTTGTAAGCTTCAGCTTCTTTAAGAGCTCTCAAAAACTGACCTTGATTTGCACCCATTGCAACTTGTGCTACATATACATAGCCATAAGTTGTAATCATCATTCCAAGATCTTTTTTGCGGATACGTTTTCCAGAAGCTGCAAATTTTGCTACTGCAGCAATTGGAGTCGATTTAGAAGATTGTCCACCTGTGTTAGAGTAAATCTCAGTATCAAGTACAAGTACGTTGATATCTTGACCCATCGCTAAAACATGGTCTAAACCACCAAAGCCTATATCATAAGCCCATCCATCACCACCAAACACCCAAATAGATTTTTTCACAATATATCTTTCTAGTGAAGCTATTTCGGCAGCTAATGGATTTGGATTATTTTGAAGTAAAGGCAACATTTTAGAACGCAACTCTTTTGTTGCATCACCATCATCTTTATTTTCAATCCATTGTTTAAACAATTCTTTTAGTTCGTCAGAAAAATCTTTCAGAACTAAAGCCTTATTCATCAAGTTTTCTATTCGATTGCGCATGCTTGCATTTGCAATTACAAATCCAAATCCAAATTCAGCATTATCTTCAAACAAAGAGTTTGCCCAAGCCGGACCTTTACCTTCTTCATTAGTAGTGTAAGGTGTAGATGGTGCAGAAGCTCCATAAATTGAAGAACAACCTGTAGCATTTGCAATCATC
>DENY01000209.1:5037-7305 GCA_002359825.1 Bacteroidales bacterium UBA2632 | reverse complement strand
GTGCTTTCGGGAATCCCGAAAGGGCAAAAAATGAATTATTTTAGAATTTGCAATTTCATAAAAGTACTTTGGTAACCATTTTAGTGAAAGGAGGTACTACATAAATAGCCCTATCTATAACTCTTTGAGATTGTTTTTATCCTCAGAGCATATTTTGATTTTATCGATTGTTGGTTGTTTTATTTATAGAGATTTCCAAAAAACACTTTTAGTTGTATAATGTAGAATTAATATCATAGTGCATCAATGAAAGTATTTATTTCTGTGTTTTTACATTTATCATCTGAAATGATAAAGTTGATAAAACCCCAATAATCAGCAGCTCATTGTCTGTGAACCCCATTCACTCATCGACGCTCTCTCCAAATCACTTTCTTATACGGAATCAACAAGGTATTCCACGGAAGCTCAGAGAGTACCATCAGAACAAGTATAGCGGGTTGGAAATAGAGTGCAGCCAATACAATGGCCATTCCATTATTTTTGTAAACAGCGCCAATGGTTATGGCAATCTTCCCTTTTCTGTCTTCTTTCCAGCCCATGAGATGGCCAATGAAGTGAAGCGCTATAAACACCACGTAGAGGACGAAAGTGTCCCAAAGTATTCCTGTAAAATCATTGAGGATAACTTCGCGTTGCGATCCCATGGCTATATATACCATAAGTGTGAGCATGAGTATATTGACAGAGGTGAGCACGTATTCCTTTTTGGCAATGAATTTACCAGCATATCGCTTCACGAGTTGCGAAGCTATCACAGGGATGATAATAATCAGTGAGAGGTCTTTGAGCAACCACCATGGGCTGACAGAGAGTCCGTCAAACGGCATAACCCAAAAAAGAAATGGCACAGTGAGGGGAGCCACTATCGAAGATAGAATGGCTATGCTGGTAGATAGTGCTATGTTGCCTTTCGCAATGTCTGTGAGTGCAGGAGAAGCTACTGCAGGGGGCATGGCGAAAAGGAGGAGCACCCCAATAGCAAGTGTTTGATCGAATGATTGGATAATGAAGTAAAGCAATAGGGGGATGACAATCATAAAAGAAGCGGTGATGAAAATCATTTGCTTGTAATTCTTCATGTTGGTGATGATCTCCGCAATGTCTGTCTTCAGGAATACCAGAAACAACATCACCATGAGGATTGGCTTGAGCATGGTCATCAGAAAATCATTGAAGACAGGAAAGAATAGTCCCAATATGAGGCCAGCCATAAAGAATATCCAGAAATATTTTTCGATAAAGGAGGTAATTTTCATATAAATATAGCGTAGTTTAAAAATAACGATTNNGTAATAACTGCTGCCAAACATGTTGAGGTGAACGAGCAAGAAGTAGAGTTGATAAAGATCAATTTGAGCCTCATAATTGGCTGTCTTTGGTATGATCTCGTGATAGGCAGTATAGAACTCACTGCCAAATCCTCCAAAGAGGCGGCTCATAGCAATGTCAACCATCGAATGACCCCAATATACAGCTGGATCAATCAAATAGGGCGTTCCATCTGTCGCGATGAGGTAGTTTCCAGCCCACAAGTCTCCATGCAACAAAGATGGCTTTATATCCTTCTCAAACAGCTCTTCAAAAACACTTATTGCAGTCTGTTCGGGTATAATCTCTGATGGTTTCAGCATCTTGCTTTGCTTCGCCAATTGTAATTGCGGAGCAATGCGCTCGTACCAATAGAAGCTGGGCCAATCGACATGTTGAGTGTTGGACTGTGGCAACTCACCAATAAAGTTATCAGCGAAGAAGCCAAACTTTTCTTTGTGGTTTAGGTGCAGTTTGGCTAATTGTGTGCCAAGGGTTTTGTAGTCATTTCCCGATGCCGATTTGCTCTCCACATAGTCCATTACCAGATATGCTTTATTGTTATAAACATCTACATGGTGCACTTTTGGCACAGCAATCGTGGCAGTCTTCTCAATTGCAGACAAGCCTCTGTGCTCAGCCTTAAACATCTCTAAGGCATCATCCGTGGAGTTTACTTTTAAGAAATACGCACCCTTATCCCATTTTAATAGATAAGCAGATGATATANNTATAGTAATTGTTTCATAGGGGTCGCTGTTATGCTGTATAGCTTAAAAGGATAAACAAATATAGTTATCTTATTAGTTTTAAAAAAGCGCGAAATGTTTCGTACGTGTAGATATTTATAAAATCTGTTTTAATCTGCATTAAATATTTTATCTATTATTTTGTGTGGGTAAGCATATTGGAATTTTTTTCAAAACATTTCCTTCCCCATGAAAATGTTTAAAACAG
>DENY01000209.1:1832-4823 GCA_002359825.1 Bacteroidales bacterium UBA2632 | reverse complement strand
GGTAAAAAATAAAGGGTTATTATTTACAAGTTGACAGTTAGTGAAACGAAAAACCTTCTCTATCATTCATCGATAAAGAAGGTTTCAATTATTGTTTCTATTGTGTGAGACTATTGTTTGCCCTCCAACGCCTCAATATTCTCTTTAAGCGAAGCCATCTTGCTCTCTGCATCTGCTTGTTTTTTGCGTTCATTTTCCACAATCTCAGGTTTGGCATTTTGCACAAAACGCTCGTTGCTCAATTTCTTTTGCACCGATTTCAGGAAGCCTTCTTGATAAATCAATTCTGCTCTCAGTTTTTCCAACTCTGCCTCTATATCAATGTTATCAGCAAGAGGAACTGCAAATTCGGTAGTGCCCACCATAAAGGATGCTGCACCCGCAGCCTTTTCATTTACGGGAGCTATTGCAGTTAAGTTGGCCATTTTAGATATTGCGGAGTCATAAGTGCTGTTGTGATCGCCCAATATTTCAAGTGAGAGTGCATCTTTGTTTGGAATGTTCTTTTCCAATCGAATGGTGCGAATGCCTGCAATGATATGCTTGGTGTGCTCAAAATCAGACAAGAATTGATTATCGTACTTTTCACTTTGTGGTAAAAGAGATACCATTATACTTTCTCCTTCTTTGCGTGGAGCAATGGCTTGCCATAACTCTTCGGTAATGAAGGGCATAAAAGGATGCAATAGGCGTAAAAGTGAATCGAAGAATGAGAGGGTTGCCTCATAGGTGGTTCTATCAATGGGTTGCTGATAAGCTGGTTTCACCAATTCTAAGTACCACGATGAAAACTCGTCCCAAAACAATTTATACATTTGCATCAAAGCTTCCGATAGGCGGTATTTTGAAAACAAATCGTCCATCTCTTCAATAGTCTTAGAGAGGGTGTTTTCGAACCATTTCACCGCCAGTGCAGCAGCTTCGGGTTGTTCTATTGCATCATCAATTTCCCAACCTTTCACCAAACGGAAAGCATTCCATATTTTATTGTTGAAGTTTCTGCCTTGTTCACACAACGATTCATCAAAAGGTAGATCGTTACCTGCAGCCGATGTCAACAACATTCCCATGCGCACTCCATCAGCACCATATAGCTTCATCAGCTCTATAGGGTCGGGCGAGTTGCCCAACGATTTGGACATCTTTCGGCCCATTTTATCGCGAACAATACCTGTGAGGTATACATTTTTGAAACAACGTTCGTCGCGATATTCGTATCCGGCAATAATCATGCGCGCCACCCAAAAGAAAAGAATCTCTGGTGCCGTAACAAGGTCATTGGTAGGGTAGTAGTAGTTGATATCTTTATTGTCGGGATGGTTGATTCCATCAAATACGGAGATGGGCCATAACCATGACGAAAACCAGGTATCTAAGCAGTCTTCATCTTGTCGTAAATCGGAGAGTTGCAAGTTAGGATTGATTTTTCTTGCAAGTTCCAAAGCCAACTCATCTGTTTCAGCTACTACATAACCTCCTTCAGGGAGATAATAAGCTGGAATACGATGTCCCCACCACAATTGGCGTGACACACACCAGTCTTTCACATTTTCCATCCAATGGCGGTAGGTGTTTTTGAACTTGGCTGGATACAACTGTACAGTATCATTCATCACCGCATCTAGTGCAGGCTTTGCCAGTTCTTCCATCTTCAAGAACCATTGCATCGACAATTTTGGTTCGATCACAGAATCAGTTCTTTCAGAAAAACCCACACTATTGGTGTAAGGTTCTATTTTGTCCATCAAACCTTTTTCTTCTAACTCTTTCTCAATAAGTTTTCTTACTTCGAATCTGTCTTTATCTTGGTAATGTAGACCATGTTCATTGAGTGTGCCATCGTCATTAAATATATCAATGGCTTCAAGATTGTGCTTGTCGCCCAACATATAGTCGTTGATATCGTGTGCAGGGGTCACTTTCAAGCAACCTGTACCAAACTCCACATCCACATAATCATCTTCTATCACTGCAACTTCTCTGTTGGCAATAGGTACGATTAGTCTTTTTCCTTTTAGATGAGCAGTCTTTGGATTATTGGGATTGATACAAACGGCAGTGTCCCCAAAAATCGTTTCGGGGCGGGTAGTTGCAATCACTGCATACTCATTCTTGCTGCCCACTATAGAATAGCGCATATAGTACAGTTTTCCAGTCACCTCTTTGTGAATAACTTCTTCGTCTGAAAGAGCAGTTTTGGCTTGAGGATCCCAATTAACCATGCGTACGCCTCTATAGATAAGTCCTTTGTTGTGCAGGTCTGTAAATACTTTCAACACGCTCTCTGAACGTTTCTCGTCCATTGTAAAGGCCGTTCTCTGCCAATCGCATGAAGCTCCCAATTTCTTTAATTGCTCCAATATAATCCCACCATGCTTGTGTGTCCACTCCCAAGCGTGTTCCAAAAACTCTTCACGGGTAAGGTCAGATTTCTTTACGCCCTCATCAGCAAGTTTTGCAACTACTTTGGCTTCTGTAGCAATAGAAGCATGGTCTGTACCAGGCACCCAACAAGCATTCTTGCCTTGCATGCGTGCACGACGCACCAAAATATCTTGAATAGTATTGTTGAGCATATGTCCCATATGCAATATACCTGTCACATTGGGTGGAGGGATAACGATTGAATAAGGTTCGCGGTCATCAGGTTCTGAATGGAAGAAACCATTGTCTAACCAATATTTATACCACTTGTCTTCAACTTCTTTTGGGTTGTATTTACTTGCTATTTCCATATCTTTTTAAAATTGTAGTGCAAAAGTACAAAAAGAATGCATCTTGTTGAAATGCATTCTTTCTGTTTGTTTGATTTTTTAATTCTCCATGTCATTCAGAACGTAGTGAAGAATCTGTTCAAATACCACTGTCATCCAGAGCGGAGCGAAGGATCTGTTCAAATAGTGTTGTCATCCAGAGCGTAGCGAAGGATCTGTTAGACTGTTATGCGGTTCTTTTGACGGATTCCTCCTTTCGTACCAATGACATGTTTTT
>DENY01000209.1:0-1656 GCA_002359825.1 Bacteroidales bacterium UBA2632 | reverse complement strand
AGGTGAAAGAGAAGTCTGAACCACTGTATTTTGGGTGACCATATACTTCGAAAGGGAATGATGTACCGCGTCCTAAACTAACCACTGTACCCTCGAAAAGACATGTTGAAGGATAGAGGTAGATAGAATGTATGGTAGGTAGGTTGGGAGAAGGTGATATGGGCAACTCATAGCGCATATTGCGGGTATAGTTGTCACAAGGAATGACGGTGAGATTGCAAATACGCTCATTGGGCAACCATTTTTCTCCATTAATCATCAGTGCCAATTCGCCCAATGTCATGCCATGTTCCACTGGAATGGGCAACCAACCAACACCCGATTTATGTTTCATATCCAATATGGGGCCGTCCACATAAAATCCATTCGGATTGGGTCTGTCCAATACAATCATCTCTTTGTTGTGCTCTGAACAAGCATCCATCATGCGTGCCATAGTGGCGTAGTAGGTGTAGAAGCGCAAGCCTACATCTTGTAAATCAAAAACTAATACATCAAACTTCTGCATGGTCTCAGCTGAAGGTTTGCCAGACTTTCCATCGTATAACGACCAAATGGGTATTCCTGTTTTTTCGTCCACAGAACTGGCAACATGCTCACCAGCATCGGCGGTACCTCTGAAACCGTGTTCGGGAGAGAATATTCCGACTAAGTTGACCTCTTTGCTTTTCAATAAATCAACCAAATGTTCATCTCCCACCATTCCTGTTTGATTGGTCAATACTGCCACTCGTTTTCCTTCCAACAAAGGGAGGTAGCCAACTGTAATTTCGGCCCCCATCTTAATATTTGTATCTAGTAGGGCTAAGTCTGGGGTAATAACTTGTTGCTTGTTTGGTNNTCTTTACTTCTCTATTTTTGTAGTTGAATATTTCTGTTGTTGATGTAGCGTGTCGAACTGTTCTTCCAATTGTAGGAGTTCTTTTTTTATATTTTGTAGTCGGCTCAATGTCTCTATGCGAAGATCTTCATCAGTTTTGTTTGTTTTCAATGCTTGACGAGCACCTTCAAGTGTAAGACCTTTCTCTTTCACCAATCTATAAACAACAGCAATCTCCATTACATCTTCTCTTGTGTATTGGCGAGTGCCACCAGTGGTCTTTTTGGGTTTGATGTTACTGAACTCCTTTTCCCAAAATCTGAGCAACGAAATATTTACCGCAAAATGGTCTGCCACTTCTTGTATAGAATAGTAGAGACGTTTGCTGTCAAAGTTGATAGGTTTTTTACGTTTCCCCATAAAAGTTGGCTGTAATAAATTGTGAATGATAATTGTAATGCTATTCTCAACAAAAATAAACTTTTTGAAGTAACTTTGCAAACTGTTTGTGAGATATATATCTTTGTAAATTGAAAAAGAATGTATTCTTATAACTTTCAATCATTTTTATTTTAATTGTATGATGACTTCTAAAGAAATACGCCAATCGTTTATAGATTTTTTCGTTTCAAAAAATCACAAAATAGTGCCTTCTGCACCCATGGTGATAAAGGACGACCCCACTTTGATGTTTACCAATGCAGGGATGAATCAATTTAAAGATGTAATACTTGGCAATGCCCCTATTAAATATCCTCGCATTGCCGATTCGCAAAAATGTTTGCGAGTAAGTGGCAAGCACAACGACTTGGAAGAGGTTGGTCATGATACCTATC
>DENY01000285.1:2550-4374 GCA_002359825.1 Bacteroidales bacterium UBA2632 | reverse complement strand
CTATTCATCTTCATAACAGCAAGTCCTGTTGTTATACTAAATATCTTAGCATCTGGGTATAACTTCTGAGACAAATCGAATATTCTTCGTTTTATCTTTTTTGCGATTCCCATGCCTCGGTAGTTAGGATCTACAATTAACCCAGAGTTGGCAACAAATTTCTTGTGACCCCAAGTTTCAATATATGAAAAACCTACAAGGTTATCGCCATCTAAAGCAATAACAGCTTTCCCGGTTCTCATTTTTTCTTCAATATAATCGGTGCTACGCTTTGCAATTCCGGTACCCCTCGCTTGTGCCGAGACATAGATTAAATCGCAAATAGGTTGTGCATATTTTAGGTGGCTACTATCAGCCACATGAATTATTACGTTCATTATACAGCTATAATAATAAAATGTGAATGGATGAGTTGAGTTTAGAATCTGCATACGCAGAGAGTAGTGATTTTACAAACCAGGTGGTTTTAAAATCAAGCAATTTATAAGCTTTGTCGTCGTCGGACAACACTTTTTGCTTCTGAGGAGGTAATATGTGAGAATATTTTCTTCATTTGATATTACAAAAGGGAATATAATATTCTTATTTCCTACAATTATGTAAGAAAATTTCTTCAAACCATGAAAAAAAGATATTTATTCGATTAGTTTGTCCACTTTTCACAAACTTCAACATCGGAAAACTTGATATTTTTTGAAAAAATGTTACTTTTGTAGTAATTCAAAGAAAATGGTGTTTTCTACTTACAATCTTCACACCATATCTACTATCACGCTAAAAATAAAGAAAAGACTATGACGCAAGAAAACAGATACCGATCCTATACATTACACAATTACAAAAATATTCCACAGATACAATACCTGACTCCACAAGACATAGAGGCAATTGAGGTTGTAGGAAGGGTGCTCCCTTTCAAAGCAAACAATTACGTTGTCGAGCAACTCATCGACTGGAACAACATTCCCAATGATCCAATTTACACCCTCACCTTTCCGAGGAAAGAGATGCTCTCTTCTTCCCACTACAACCAAGTGTTAAAAATGCTGGGCGATGATATAAACGACCCCGTATATAAAGAAAAGATCAACAAAATTAGAATGAAACTCAATCCCAATCCTGCGGGTCAAGAACATAATATTCCCACAATGACGGGCAACAAATTGCATGGGATGCAACATAAATATAGAGAAACAGTTTTATTTTTTCCAAGTCAAGGTCAAACTTGCCATGCCTATTGTACTTTTTGCTTCAGGTGGCCACAGTTCTCAGGCATGACCGATTTGAAGTTCGCTTCGAGAGAAGCCGACCTATTACATAAATACCTAAGAAAAAACAAAAAGGTAACCGATGTACTTTTTACAGGAGGTGACCCACTAACAGCTACAGCAAAAATACTATCTAATTATATTGATCCTCTTCTCACAGAAGAGTTCTCACACATCCGCAATATTAGAATTGGCTCTAAAGCCCTATCCTATTGGCCTTATCGTTTTCTCACAGACAAAGATGCCGATAACTTGCTTGAGCTATTTGCGAACGGAAAAGCATCTGGGAAAACACTTGCTTTTCAAGCACACTTCAATCATCCAAAAGAACTTTCCACTGATGCAGTACAACAAGCAATAGAGCGCATCAAAAGCACAGGCGCTCAAATTCGCACACAATCGCCACTACTACGAAAAATAAACAACCATCCCGATATATGGGCCAAAATGTGGCAAAAACAAGTTGACTTAGGTTGTATCCCCTACTATATGTTTATTGCGCGTGACACAGGTTCAAAAGCATTCTTTGAAGTGCCACTTGATAAAGCTTGGGATA
>DENY01000285.1:0-2489 GCA_002359825.1 Bacteroidales bacterium UBA2632 | reverse complement strand
AATTCAAAAGCAACATGGCTCGATCAATTAGAGCCTGCATTTGGAGAGAAAGAGTTCTTCTATGAGAGAGACAATCTACTCAGTAACAAACAAGATGGAGAAGATTTGTGGGAATAAATAAAACCATTGCTTAGTATAATCAAAATAACAAACACTCTAAATTACTTAAAACAACATGTTTAGAGCGTTTTTTTAACTAATTGCAAATTAGATTTGACCGCAACAATTAATGAAGTTTGGAGTGAATTTGAAATAATTTGCTAACTTTGTCTTATCAAATAGGAGTAAATCCATTTCATTAAAAGTCAATAAATATATAACTTCACACACATAAAGAGTTTGATAATCAAACATTCGCTTATATGAAGAACTATAAAAATTCCTTTTCATCGATTCTCAAAACGATTGCGCAAGATCGTGAAAGAACTAACATTCTTCGCAATGGAGAACAAAAACTAATAGCTTATCTGGTTCAAAGAGTGCCCAAATGGCTCACATCAGATGGTCTCACAGCAATTGGTCTCTTAGGTAATCTATTCGTTGGCTTGTGCTTTGTGTTAGCTTCATACTATAATGACCCTATCTTCTTATTAATCAGCCTACCAGGCTTCCTCATCAATTGGTATGGTGACTCGTTAGACGGCCGACTAGCCTACTATCGTAGCACCCCACGCAAATGGTACGGTTTCAGTCTCGATGTTACAGTCGACTGGGTTGGATTGTCAATGATTGGGCTTGGTTTCTTTTTCTATGCGGCACCCAATTGGAAGTGGCTCGGATATGTCTTTGTTGTACTCTACGGTTGGGAAATGATTACCGCACAACTTAGGTATTTGGTTACTGGCAAATACTCTATTGACTCTGGCATTGTAGGACCCACAGAGCTACGCGTTGTATTGATGGCAATCATAGCAGGCGAATACTTCTTTCCAGGATCTATTTACTATTCAGTTATTGTAGCTTGTGCAATTCTTGTATTCACAAATCTTACTGATACAAGAAAAGTACTGAAAGCAGGTGACGAAAGAGATGCAATAGAGAGAAAAGAAAAAGCTAGAAATCCTTCCCAAAAAAACAAACGAAAAGGCAAACGAAAAATAGATACTCTGATATTAAAGGAAGATAATAAGTAGATTATTTGCACCACATTATATAATGAAGACTACCTGAGAGATTGGGTAGTCTTTTTTGTTTCTAATGAAAACATATAGTCGCGACATTTTCCATCTTGACTGTCAAAATTGTTGTATTAACCGCCATTATTAAAGTTTCTTAGTTTAACTCTTCAGCTTCCTCCTGCTCACGCCGACTCCTATTCCTATTATATTTAATGATATTAATCAATAACACTACCACTAAAAACAGAGAGAGAGAGAGAGAGAGAATAAAAGGACCATAGAAAGAGAAAAAAAACTCTTGGCTTTTGACCTAGTAAAGTAAGCTCACCAGCCCATCTCCAAAACACAGGCATTACAAGTAATACAATTATACTACCAATTAGATTAAGAATATCTTTTGTCTACCTTGTTTTGCAAAAACTCCATCAACAATAAATTTTGAAATGAGGATAGAAAGAGATAAAAACATGAATGATGTGAAAAAGGTCATAATACAAATCGTTTTTTAGTATGTTTATTTTTAAAACTTATCTTCCTTTTTAATCATTTTCTGCAAGAAAATATTACTCGGCATTGTTATTTTCTTGCCTTCTTTCGTTTTGATGGTAATGAAGAAAATACCAATATCACTTAACTCTCCCTCTATCTCATAGTCTTTCTCCATTATTGTTAAGGAGTCTCCAATCCTAATGGGATGATTGAAAAATATAATCAGTGTAGAGGTTATGTTCGAAATGAGCGACCACTGCGCAAAAAACGCAACACCCAAAATTGTCAAGGTTGTAGAAAGGAACACTACTAAATCTGTTTGCTCAATTCCCCAAATAATCATTAGGAAAACTAGTAGCAATATCCCCAATAATGCATTGGCTATTTTATTGGTGATTCTTATTCTACCTGCTTGATAATGAAACCGAAGACCAACTTTTTTTATTAATCTTTTGGTGAAAAACCTCATCAAAAAATTTAATGTAGAGTTACGCAGCAATGGCTGCGAACTCGACGACCTCTTTGACAAGCTTATCATTTAATCTTCTGTTAGGTTTAATTCCAGACACGCTAATAAATCTTTCAAGCAGATACGCATTGTGCATCATTGTTTTACATGATGCCATTGAAAAAGGAATACCTCTTTCTTTTGACATTACCTTTGCTAGGTTGACTGATGTAAGAGATGCATTAAAGTTGAAAGAAAGCTTTGCTACATCTCTGGCTTGACAGTGTGTAAGTCCAGTAAAACCCTTGGCATCCCTGAAGCAAAACTCTATTTGAAAACGGGTGCGATAATATTCAATGACATCTTTGCCGCTCATGTTTATATCTGTAGAGAAAAAGAGCTTTGGTTTTCTCTCATCTTTAGAATACCATATG
>DENY01000290.1 GCA_002359825.1 Bacteroidales bacterium UBA2632 | reverse complement strand
GATGGTGATAGATTTGAAATTGGCTTTCTCAATCTCCCCAATGTAATCATTCTTCTGTATGGCACTCGCAATGCAACCTGCATACATCGAGGCATTGTCGGTAAACTCTTTTGGGAAATGTCCTTCGAGTACCACATCAGAGATACAGAAATGTCCACCTGGCTTGAGTACACGGTGTACTTCTTTGAATATCTGATTCTTTTCGGGCAGGAGATTCAACACACAATTGCTTACTACCACATCAGCAATATTATCGGGCAGTGGCATTTGCTCTATATCTCCTTCCAGAAACTTAACATTGGTGTAGCCTCGCTTTGTAGCATTCTTCCTAGCTTTTTCAACCATCTGGGGTGAAAAATCTATTCCTATTACTTGACCACTTTCTCCAACTTCGGCACGTGCTACAAAGCAGTCATTGCCAGCACCCGAACCTAAATCTACCACTGTGTTGCCTTCCTTTATGGAAGCATATTCTGTAGGTATTCCACACCCAACACCCAGGTCTGCATCTTTTTCATACCCTTTCAGGTTGCTGTAGTCTTCACTCATAATGGTGAATGTCTTCTTGGAAGGCTGTGTAGGGTTGGTCCCACAACAGCAAGATTGATCTTTTGAGGCATCGCTATTGAGTGCTAATTCGCTATATCTTTGTTTTACTAACTCTTTTTTATCGTTGTTTGTCATTTTATTTGTCTTTTACTAATTTATTTTTGAATAAGATTGTGGATAATATTTCTTGCGCAACCAGAGTGATACACTCACTAATGCAATAAGAACTGGCACCTCTACCAAAGGGCCTATTACGCCTGCAAAGGCTTGTCCGCTGTGCAATCCGAATACACCTATAGCAACTGCTATGGCCAATTCAAAATTGTTACCCGTTGCAGTGAACGATATAGATGCATTTTTGTCATACGATGTGCCTGTAGCTTTGCTTGCAAAGAAACTAATGAAGAACATTAGCACGAAGTATATGATTAACGGAATGGCGATTCTCACCACGTCCATGGGTATTTGAACTATCAGTTCGCCCTTTAAGCTAAACATCAATACAATGGTTAGCAACAAGGCTATCAGTGTAATGGGGGATATAGCAGGAATAAATTTTTCTTCGTACCACGCTTTAGATTTTACTCTCACCAATATGACACGGCTAAGAATTCCCATCACAAACGGGATAACTAAATAGATGCCCACAGTCTCTGCTATAGATGCAATAGAGATATCTACAATAGCTCCTTCGAAACCAAAATAGGGTGGGAGAATGGTGATAAACAACCATGCGTAAAAACTATAGAAGAATACTTGGAATATACTATTGAGTGCTACCAAGCCTGCTCCGTACTCTGTGTTGCCTTCTGCCAAATCGTTCCACACCAGCACCATAGCTATGCATCGTGCAAGCCCAATCAGGATTACTCCAATCATATACTCGGGATAATCTCGCAAGAAGGTTATTGCCAAAAAAAACATTAATATAGGTCCAATTATCCAATTCAGGAGTAAGGACAGTGTCAATATTTTGGTGTTTGTAAATACTTTTGGCAAGAGTTTGTAATCAACCTTTGCCAGCGGTGGATACATCATCAAGATTAACCCAATTGCCAGTGGAATATTGATTGTTCCACGAGACATACTGTCTATATGACCACTAAAAGAGGGTATGAAATAGCCCAAAGCTACTCCAATAGCCATTGCTAAGAATATCCAGAGGGTGAGGTTTTTATTGAGAAAACCCATTTTCTTATTGCTCATCTTCTTTCTTTACTTTGATATAAAAATCGTGAAACTTCTTCTTTATTTGATCTCTCACTCTGATAAAGTCTGCGTGAATCTCTTCAACAGTTCCTTCTGTTTCTGAAGGGTCATCAAAGCCAATGTGTAACGTGTCTTTCACCTCTCCTTTGAAAATAGGACAAGTCTCTTTGGCATCATCACACACAGTGATAACGTAATCCCACTCTTGGTTCAGATATTTATCTACACTATCGGAAGTGTGATGCGAGATATCTATTCCCACTTCTTTCATCACTTCTATTGCTTTTTCATTTACTTTTCCTCCAGGCTGTGTCCCTGCCGATTCAATTGTCCATAATGGAGCAAATGATTTTAAAAAACCTTCTGCCATTTGGCTCCGACAACTATTGCCTGTACACAGAATCAATACTTTTATATTTGACATGCTGCTTGCGTTTTTATTTCCGTAAGGAAGTTGTTTAATGCTATTTTAGTTTTTTCCCAATTCTCTTGATTGATACAATATTTTACAGATGGAGGAGTGATGGTTCCTTGAATTAATCCCACCTCTTTCAACTCATTCAGGTGTTGTGACAATGTGCTTTTTGCAACAGGAATTACCTCCGACATATCACCATGATAACAACACTCTTGTCCCGCCAACAATTGAAGTATGGCTATTCTTACGGGATGAGCCAGTGCTTTGGCTATGCGAGCGATGTTTTCTTGTTCTTCTGTAAATTCTTTCTTTGACATAACTATTCAAATGGTTTTATTGTTCGCAAAATTACGAACAATGTTTAGACTGCAAAATATTTAGAGATGTTTTTTTGATGAATTTATTATATATTTCATTATTGAGTAATATTTNNATTAAGTCTGAAAGATTGATGTATTCAAGTCCAAAGCATTGCCTTGGGTATCCTTGTAATATAATATTGGAGACTTAAAGAAACGTAGTAAAGAACTTGTGATAGAAAATCAATTTTTTTCAGGCTACTTATAATCAACAAATATAAAAACATCATATTTTGGCAAAGTTA
>DENY01000250.1:5392-5637 GCA_002359825.1 Bacteroidales bacterium UBA2632 | reverse complement strand
GATGAAAATTGCATCCATCATGTAGGAAATGTTTTAAAAAGCATTTTTCTCCTATTATTGTTCCTTTTTGCGACTTTCATGCATTAAAATTTAAATCCTCTGTGAAAATTCTCATTGTTTTTACAGGTTTTTCAGAAATTTGATGGTTTTTCTTTATTTCACCGTGTTTTTCTCTTCTTTTTGATCTAAAAGACCTCATTTGAGCTTTTCAAAACATTTCCATCGCCATGGATTGCATTTTCATC
>DENY01000250.1:0-5232 GCA_002359825.1 Bacteroidales bacterium UBA2632 | reverse complement strand
CTGTAGTGAAATTACTACAAAAGTTTCCAATTTTTACTACACAAACACTTTTCGTCTACACATATCTTTGCACTATAAATACATGAGAGCATGTAAATGGGAACGATTAGAAAATATTTAAATCAAAATTAATAACGGCTGTAAAGCCAAATACAAACATTAAACAAGTAAAAACAAATGAAAATTAGAAATTTATTAATTCTAGGATTAGTGCTGCTGGGCTTCACATATTGCTCATCGGATGAGGTGTTGGATGGACCAACAACAGGGGATGACACAGCTGGAACTCTGAAAATGGAAATTGCTGTAACAATGCCGACTACAAGATCTTCTACAAATGAAGATGGTGGTTCTACAGGAGGTTCAGAGGCTGGTACAGCCAATGAGAATGCGGCTAAAAGTATACAAGTTCTTATAGTTAAAAAGACCGAGGTGGCAAAAACTTATACTTATGAGTCTTCTGAAACTTCAGGAACTCCTGGTTCTTCTTTCTTCACAACTGCTGAATTTAGAATGGATGACATGAAAGTTGGCGATCAGTTTTATGTATATGCATTTGTGAATCCATATAAAGATTTAGAAACAGATCTAAATGCTGCTTTTACTAATAGCACAAGCCATGTAGATGCAATTAATGCAGTAATTGGTGCAAGTAAAGATAATTTCTTTATGAGTAATGCTACTGTTGTAACTTCTGCTCCGCTTAAAGCAGAGCATATCTCTGGAGCTCCTCTTAAAGTAGCCGTAGATGTTCAGCGTGCTGTAGCTCGTATGGAGTATGATTCAGGCAAGCTAACTGCTGCAACAACAGATGGTATTGGTGTTGGAGGTGATGCTGATGCTGTAAAAGTAAAATTCACACACTACAAACTTGTAAACACAAGCAGATCGTTTTATAATTTAAAGCGTGTGAGTGCAGATGGTAGTGTTCCTACAGTTGATCCAACTTTTCCTACTGCAGTAACTAGTGGTGTAGGTGGTAAAGAAACCGCTAGCAACTTTGTAGTTGACACTGATTGGGCTGCAAAAAAAGATGCTGCAGACTTTTGGGCTGGTGGAATGGGTCCTGCTCGTCCTTGGCAAGATGGTTTCTTCAATACTATTGGAAGTGCTGAAACTATTGATAAAGGTGCACATTACGTTGAATTAGGCGCAAAGGCTTATACAACAGAGAACACTACTCCAAAAACATTGGCTGGTGATAAGTTAACAAGCAGAAAAGGTTTAGCTACAGCTGTTGTGTTTAAAGGTTATTTAGCTGTTGATGCTCCTACAACTGGAGAAGTAACTCTAGCAAGTGGCCATAAATACAACCCTACTGAAACTTCTCCTGTTTATGTGTACAACAACAAGTATGTTGGATCTTTTGACAAGTTACCAACAGCAATTCAAAATATTGTTACTGCTGGAATTACAGATAAAGCAACACCAATTACTGATGAGAGAATTAAGCATAATAATAAAGATCTTGCAGCAGCAGGTGTAACTGGTTATTCTTATGATGCTGAATATAAGGTGAGTGATTCAAAAACAGGAGCATATCCAGTTTACTACGTGTACTATAACAGACACAATCATGTAACAACAGCTAAAGATGGAGATAAAACTGATGGAAACACTACTGACCCAATGGAGTTTGCAGTAGTTAGAAATAATATCTACAAACTTGCTATAACAGGTATAAGTAAATTTGGTCACCCAAATGATCCAGAGTTAACTCCATCATATCCAAATTACAACCCAGATCCAACTCCACAAGATCCAAAGGACCCAATTGAATCATCAACACTTTACATGCAAGTAACAGCCACTGTACTTGACTGGACTGTAAGAACCAACAACATAGAGTTCTAAAACTCTCTCACAATTACCTCAATACCTCTCTCCCCAAATTGCGAGAGAGAGGTATTGTTTTAAAAAATTATACTGCAAAAAAAACATTATACCTCAACGAAAACAAAGAGTGCTATGTACAACAAATTGAAAACAAAGTGGATACTACTTCTCTCACTGCTCTTCATTGCAACCAGTTGCATTGACGATGACTTGAGCGATTGTCCCAGCGGCCTCTCCGTAGGGTTTACCTACAACTTGTACAACCAAGATATGGAGTATGCCGATGCGTTTGAAAATGCTGTAAACGACATTTCGCTTTTTATTTTTGATGGTGATGGCAAGTATGTTACACAACATGTTGCCACCAAAGAAGATCTGAAATATAATGGATACAGAATAGATGTTTGCTGTTTGCCAAGTGGTAACTATCAATTGCTGGCATGGGGTGGCATTATGGGCGACACATTTGTGTCGAAAGAATTGGTGAAAGGCGAGTCGCAACTTGCCGATGTGCTAATAAAACTCAATGCAATAAAGAATGGGGCATCGGATGAAAACCTAGCTCCACTGTTTTATGGGCGAACTGCCTTGCTAAACTACAAAAACACAAAACATACAAAGGTGGAAGTGCCTTTGATAAAAAACACCAATACTTTTAGGATATTGTTGCAAGATGTGAACAGCCAGGAGGTAAAACCCGAAGTGTTTTCATTTCAAATAATAGATAGAAACATGGGGCTGGATCATGAAAATGAGAGTGCCATTGACCTCGATGTTACCTATAAAGCTTTTGCTCAAGGCAACTTAGCAGTAGAAACAAGACAAGGAGGAGAAAGCGAGCTAGCGAACACTGTGGTATATGCCGAGCTAAGTACTTCAAAGCTGTTTGCCAATCATACAGGTAAAGCGCGCTTGCGTGTTCTGAACAATGTGAGTAATGAAGAGATATTGAATATACCTATAATAGATATGGTGCTATTGATGAAGAATCAAAAGTTTAGTAAATCAATCAGCAATCAAAACTATCTCGATAGAATCCACAATTTTAATATGACTTTTTTCCTCAACAATGGATCGTGGATGAGTACACAGATAATTGTGAATGGATGGACGTTGAGATTTAATGATATAGATGATTTGTGAGTTATGATTTAAGAGTTATGAATTAAAGATTGAGGGTGATTATACTCCTTGCTTTTTAGTTGTTACCTCTTGCTGTCTTCGACTTACGACTTACAACTTATAGACTTACAACTTTAAATTATAAATAAACAAATGATTTTTAGACAAACATATATCCAAATAAGGAGTTTTAAAATACTCCCTATGTTATTGCTCGCCCTTCTATTGGGTGCGTGCAGTGCAGATATGGATAATATAGTGTCGAAAGATGACGAGAAAGCAATGCTTCCTGTCAGCTTTTCACTGCCTGTAAGGTCATCTTCTTTTTCAGGAGAAGAAATGGTGTCAGAGATTCGTCTTTTGGCATTCGACAAAACAGGTGTTTGTATTAAAAATACGTTGATTGCATTCAGTGGAAGCACCACACTTCCTTCTAATTCAGCAAATCGAATATCAGATCCTGTATTGATGCCTCCAGGCACATTCGACTTTGTGTTTATTGCCAATGAGTCTTCTGCAATATTACCTAACACTTTTAGAAGCGCACTATATGGTGTGTCTAAATTATCGGACTTGCAAGCCTCAGATTTTACTCAAATAAGCTTCAACTCTTTTACTGGCAGCACTGTGGAGTCTAATATGCCCATGTCGGCCTATTACAAAGGTGTCTATTTGCCCGACACTTATTACACTTCTGATAAACCATTTAATTTCCCATATTCATTGGAGTTGGTGCGTGCATTATCTAAAATAGAAGTGAATTTAAATAATAAAGTTGCTGCTGCTCCCTCTGTAAAAAGAGTCACCAAATTAAAAATAAGCAATGTTGGCAGTTGCTTCTCATTGCCTGCACTGTCTGACTTTTATACAGCTCTTTATGCTCCCGCCACGGTAAAAAATCTAGAAATTGACATCCCATTTACTGAGACAGACTATAAAAATGAAAAAATAGGTCAATTGGTAATATATATACCAGAGTTCTTGAAAGATAAGAACATAGCCAATCCAGAAAAAATTGTGTTGCGTTTCGAAGGCAATGGTTTTATACCCTATGAGTTTGTGTTGAGGGAAGATGCAGGTTATGCTGATTTTAAACAACCACGCTCATTAGATTTTAATACGCTCTCAAATTACAGTGTTGTAAGAAATACTCACTACAAGCTCAATCTATTTCTCACCATCAATCGAGTATTGGAAGGTGTGTTGGAGGTGATGCCGTGGGAAAAAAAAGAATCGGAAATCAATTTCTCGAAACCCGAGTTCAATCCGGTTAACTTCTCTATTAAAGTGGGGGGCGTTGAAATGAAATCGAACCAAGAAATTTCACTTAAAACAGGACAAGAAGCTCTTGTTACTTTCAAGCTTGACAACCCAACGGGCGGTATCTGGATAGCCAGTGTAACCAATGGATTGAATTTTGATTTTGTAGACCCATCACTGGCAAAAGGTATGGCAGGAACCTCCTACCAATTTAAAATAAAAGCTACTAAACCATGGAGTGGTACTCCTACCTTTACAGAGTTTTGCATTGCAGTTAAAGGTGCAGAGCTACCTTTGTGGAACAATACCACGGGCCTGAACAATAGATATATATTTAAGCAAGTAGAATAAGATGATAAAAAATACACTATATATAGTTGCACTGTTTACAGGTTTGTTTTTAGCATCGTGTAGTGATAATACTGATATCGAACAAGAGATAATAGAAGACTATTATGCATTTAGTTTGTCATTGCAAACAGATGGTGATGTAGGTACACGTGTAGTGACCNNATGATTCATATCTCGAAAATGAGATAGGTGAAATAAAAGGTGACTATTACGCATTTAGTTTATCATTGCAAACAGACAGGGATGTGACCACACGCGTGGTTACCGAGCCAGGTGTAGACGACCTTCACGAAAATGTGATTGAAGAAATAGAGTTGTTTTTCTATGATGGTGAAGCTCTTGTGTGGCAAGTTCCTAAAAGTGCATTTACGATGACCGATGGTGATGCTGCAACCAAGAAGAAGTTGATTATCAGAGTTCCCAATGATATAACTTCGAAACTTAATGCCAAAAATGTAACTTTGGTAGCTATTGCCAATGGTCCAAAAAGTGAAGCAATGGCCAACAAAACCCTCACCCAATTGAAGCAACATGTATTTACAAGCAATGATTTGAATATTCGTTTGCAATACGGTTTTTTGATGGAGGGAACTAAAGAAACAGGCAAGATTGTTTTTGATGCTTCTAAACCTTACAATTTAGGGACACTTTCACTACAAAGGG
>DENY01000108.1 GCA_002359825.1 Bacteroidales bacterium UBA2632 | reverse complement strand
TCGACATACATTCCCATCATAGTAACCAAGTCTGTAGGTGACCAGCCTAAATCATCCAGCTGTTTGTCGAACTCTTCATTGGAAACGAGATAGGCTGTTTCAGGATTGCGCAGCATGGCCTCATACTCTAATTTGTCTTTTTGATTCTGATATTCATTCATATCAAAAGTTTGTCCTTCTAATATCTGATGCGTTCCTTTTACAATGGGTGATAAAACATTGTTTATTGTTCCTAAAACAAATGTTGGGAAAAACATGATGCATAGACCAATTACAAAGGGACGCAATAGTGGATAAACATCAATAGGCTCAGCTCTGGAAAGAGCTTGCCAAACTCTGGAGGCTATGTAAAACAATGCTCCGAATCCAGCTAATCCTTTGGCAACACCTGTCATGTCGCTATACAGGGGGATCATTTCCAAATAGAGGTTTCTTAAAACCTCGTGTAAGCTTCCAAAGTCGACAGCAAGCAGTATCATAATTACCAGTATTTATCATTTGCACTCCCGTAAAGTGCTATGACACGGTCTGTGTCATTAATTTTCTTTGAACGCAGGTAGGAAACTGAAATGTTCTTACGCGTATAATAGGATACCAGATTTCTATAATTGCTTATCGAATCATAGGCTTTGTCTATCCGATCCATTCTTTCTGCATCACTCATGGAGAGTCCGTTTATATTGACGATGTTTTTTAGCTCGGCCAGTATATCTGCACTTTCATCCAATAGCATGGCATAACCGTGAGCAATTGCCGTTAGCTCGTCTGCTCTAAAGTTTTTGTCTGATAGCATCAGCTGAAAATTGTTGACATAGATATCCGTAATCTCACCTAAGAGCAATAAAGTCTTTTGCACTTTTCGTGCATCTTTAACAAGGTGATTGACTGACTTTAAAGCATCATAATATTGTTTGCCTTGTTCATACACCTTTTTTGTTTCTTTAAAGGTGTCTAATGTATTACTCACAGTCCTTGAGGTTTGAGCTAACTCTTTGGTCGTATTTACGATGCTTTGTGCAATATTACTGGGATCTATTACTGCAAATTGTGCTTGTGCATTTTTTGTAAACAAAGCAATGACAATGAATAGCAGGATTGTTTTTATTCTTATTTTCTTCATCGTTTAAACTGTTTTATTTTGCGTTTCTTTTTTCAGCTGCTAGTTGTTTTATAGCTGATTCTATGTTACCGTCTAATTTCTCAGTAAGCTGAAGTAGTTCAAGTTTTTCACTCTCTTCGGTGGTATAGGTGTAATACTCTTCTAAGCTTACTTCTGTAGCGTATACAGCCGAATGCGAACCTCCAAGACCTATCCACACCTCTTTGTATTTGCGTTTGGGATGATTAGATAGATTGATAGAAAGTATTTGTGATTTTTCTTTTTCTGAAAGTCCCAATAGTTTCTGGATACTGTCAAACTTGTTCATGTACTTTCTTTGATCTAAAAGNNTATTTGATATACTCTGCCATTCCCTCTTTTGCAATGGCTTTCCAAGCTTCTTCAATCAAAATCAATTTTCTTATACCTGGTAGTCTGCGCATTTTGTTGATGAAGACTTCCATAATGATGATTGTTACAATCGGAAAAAGTATTTTATGGTCTTTGATATTGTCCAATTCAAATACAATAAATCTTTTTGATAACAGGTCTATCTGCTCTTTGGAGTTTAAAAGGTAGTCATATTCACCCCCTTTGTAGTATGGCTCTAAGACGTTCAGGAAGTTTGCCAAGTCAAAATCTTTTTCTCTTACCTGCTTTTCTTCCAGTATATCTTTGTACTCACCTCCAACAAACTCATAAAATGTATTGAATGATGGTTCTATTCCTTCTTTAAGTTTCTTGATGTAAAGATTTACAGCATTGGAGAGTGCCACTTCTTCTGATCGTGATGGAGGCTCATTGTCTCTTTTCCAGAGTGTGGTAATGAGTGTTTTGATTGATTCTCTTTTTTCAATGTCGAATAGATTGTCATCTGTATAGAATGGATTAAATGCTATTGGATTTTCTTCTGTATAGGTGAAATATACCCCATCTTCTCCTTTTGTTTTGCGATTAATCATTTTGCATAATCCATAATAACTGTTTCCTGTATCCACCAACAGTATATGACTTCCCTGTTCATAATATTGTCTTACCATATGGTTGGTAAAAAAGGATTTGCCTGAACCTGATGGGCCCAATATAAATTTATTGCGATTGACAATTATTCCCTTTTCCATCGGTATATCTGAAATATCTAAGTGAAGTGGTTTTCCAGTTAGTCTGTCAACCATCTTAATACCAAATGGAGAAAGCGAGGATTTATAATTAGTTTCCTGAATGAAGAGAGTCAATGCTTGTTCAATAAATGTATAAAAAGACTCTTCCGATGGAAAGTCTGCCGCATTACCTGGTATCCCTGCCCAAAATAGGGTAGGGGTATCTACTGTATTGTGGCGTGGCTTGCACTCCATTAATGCTAATTGACTACCTACATCATTTTTAATGTGCTTGAGTTCTGCTCTGTTATCCGACCATGCCATCACATTACAATGGCACCGAATTGAAGTGAGCCCTTGACTGTGAGCTTCATTTAAATACTCTTCTATCCACTTTTTGTTTAGCTGATTGGCACGGCTGTACCTTGATAAGGAATGCATGTTCCGAGCTTGCTTTTCAAACTGTTTCAGGTTTTCTGTGTGGTTGTCTATAAAGAGGTATTGATTGTAGATATGATTGCAGGAGAGCAATACACCCACCGGTGCAGCAAATGATAAGCAGCTGTCACTTCTATCGGTGGAGAGTCTTTCGTAGCGCGAATCGGTGGCTACCATTCCGGGTAGATCTTCTACATCTGACAGGGTGTGCAAACACATTATCTGATCACCTATTTTCATTTCATCCGCTTTCAGATGTATATCTTCAAGAGTAGTTGTATTGGTTTGTGATAATGAGAAGTATTTTTCTACAATACCCGCTTTTTCTTTTGTTCCA
>DENY01000167.1:2569-2751 GCA_002359825.1 Bacteroidales bacterium UBA2632 | reverse complement strand
TTCCTTTCCAAAATTAAGCAATTTAATAATAAAAATTAAGCAAAGGCTGAAAATTGATATAGTCTTTATAAACTTAAAATTACTCTATATTATTGTTGTTTCCTAATTAAAACTGATCAGCGTAGAAATATATATATGCTTCAAGTTTAAATCAATATATCTATAACCTGAGGTGCAAGGTG
>DENY01000167.1:166-2533 GCA_002359825.1 Bacteroidales bacterium UBA2632 | reverse complement strand
CTCAGGTATATGTTTGATTTACAGTATAGTTGTATATTCAAAAAAAAGTATTATATTTGAACCTGAGTTACATGCAGACATAAGGTAGACATAACATACAAGATTGCATCGACTTCGATATTTCCCAAATCGTACACCATAGATTATAATGAAAGGTAAGCGATTATATTTGAACAGTTTATAGAGTAGGGTTCATTTCCCTCCAGCTCCACAAAAAACTACACACTCAATCTAACAGAAATGTGAGGTTGGCTGTGTTTTTATTATATGGAAATTGAATCATTATTTCGATTTATCCCTCCAAATTTAAATCAAAAGAAGTAGACTGACCTGCTCCTTTTCTTGCAAAAATATTTATATCTACTAGTTCTTGCTAATATTTATAGCATCAAAGTCTGATAGAAATTTTTCAAATCAACCAGATTGAATACTTAAATTTGCGACTTCAATCCAACTTGAGGGAGAGCATAATTTAACGTTCATGTTAATTTAATATGCGAGTTGTTTTCATCTAATTTATCACTTTCATGCTTGTTTTAAACCATACCCAGCCAAGTTTATCCTCTTTAAATAGTGTAACAACATTGCTTTCAAAAAAACTTCTTTGTTGTTGTCACTATTGGTTGATGGAGTAAGTGTTTGGTATGAATGTAAGTAGAGGTGGTTTTTGTTTTCTAAAAGTTCAGCTCTTAATATCTGAGATCCTGTTTTTTGGTGTGTAAATAGGAATAACACGTGACGTGTTATTCCTATTTACATTCGTTTTTAAGAATAACATGAAGCGTGTTGCTCTATTTCCATTCGTTTCGATTCATAATATAAGGCGTTTCCAAATTTAAAATGCATTTTTTTAAACAATGTGAACATTATTGTGATTTTATTATCATTTTATTATCATCATTGCTGTCCGTTTGTGTGTATATTGACTATTATTTATATAGATGCTCTTATTTTGGAGCTGTTTTGGTTACAATTAGAATAACACGTGACGTGTTATTTCTATTTCCAAATTCTATTGGAGTAAATGGAGGCGTGTTTGTTAATAACACTAAAATTAATTAAGGGTCTTTATGTGCAGTATTGATGTTTTCAAAAGATAAAATAGAAATTGCAGTAGTAATAATGATATTATCAAAAATCAAATGAGTAAGTGTTATCGTGTTAATGATTGTTTGGAGAAGAAAAAGTGGAAATCGGGTGTGAAGCTTATAAACTGATAATTTCAGTATGATAGTAGGAGTTTTTATGTAAGTTTGCCATAGATAAACGAGTTGCTATATCATTGCTTGAAAACAACTTCATATAAGCATCACAAATAGAATAGATAGATTGAGATATGAGTAAAAACAAGATACTTTCAGGATGCTTAGGAACATTAATTGGATACATTCTGTTTATGTTGATAGTAGATGTTGTGTCAAAACCAAGCAATGTTTCATTATCTTTGAAACCAATTGAAAGTATCGAAACCTACTTTTTCGGATTTGTTTTCAGCATGGGAGGTGTTGGATGGGTCTTAGGCAGTTTGCTTTTGGTGGGATTTTTGGCGTTGTTTTACCTGATAGGAGTTTGGCTGTATAAAATAGTCTGCTATTCGAAAACTAAAAAGAGATAGTTATGAGAATGATAAAAATTGCGTTATTCGGTGTGGTAGTGTTTACACTATTTTCTTGTCAAACAAAATTTGATCTACAATCAGATAAAGACCTCAATGAGGTATTTACAGAAAATGAGGTGCGTGAAATCGAGAAAATGATTGACTATGTAGATGATAGGGTAGTGGATATAACAGGCAATAAAGATATTGAACAGGCTTATCATCAGTTGTTAGACAAAATAGATCAAACCATGCAAGATAGTGCTCAGTTTTTTGTGCCTTTTGAGGATGAGGAGAAGTATCAATTCCTTGAAGGTTTAGACACTACTGTTTTCAACGAATTCTGGTATATGAACAATCATATTAGAAGTGCGATTTATAAAGACTCTATCTATAAGGATTTAGACAATTTTAAAACCTTAAATCTACGACATATAGGAAGATACAGTGATTATTTAAAGAAGATTGGTAAGGATGATGCATATTACCAATCATTGAGAGAAAACTTAAATAAAGCAGGTGGTTTATCTCCCACTATAGTGGCTTCGTTTCTAAAGATGCACAACGAATTTGATTTCGCCATTCCCAAAAACAGATTGTGGGCTACTGTTTTCATCTTATCTATTGAAGAACACCTCGATAAAAAAATGGAGCGATACTTGAATCAAAAATAGAGCAATATTGTTCTTTATTTAGAAAAAGTGAATATATTGATCTGTTCTCATTATGTTGTAAGGAGTCTTTGTATATTTGCAAGATATATCAAGGAG
>DENY01000167.1:0-154 GCA_002359825.1 Bacteroidales bacterium UBA2632 | reverse complement strand
TGGTTATACCAATATGCAAAGCTCAACTTTTAAGTAAGTTTTATTTCAAAAATGAATTATAACAAGCAAAATGAATATAATAACAATAAGCAGAGAATTTGGTAGCGGTGGCAGAGAGCTGGGTAAGCGACTTGCTGATGTACTTGGTTATGAT
>DENY01000071.1:1291-5780 GCA_002359825.1 Bacteroidales bacterium UBA2632 | reverse complement strand
TAAAAATGATGTGGAAGAGTGTCATGAAAAGGGAATTAAGGTGGTTGTTTGGACTCCTAATACAAAAGAAGAGGTTGATGAACTAATGTCAATAGGGGTAGATGGTATAATCACTGATTATCCAAAGTTATTGTCTAAATAATTGAATAAAGATATTGAATCCATAGCTATATTGGCTAATGCTAGCTATCGTTATTAAATTATTTCAATCCTTCTAATGGATTTAACAGTAAAGAGATAATATTACAGCAGGTTAGATTATTTCATAATAATCTAACCTGACTAGTGAATCTACAACTTTCAACTTATTTTTTCAAAGTCATAGTTTAGTTAGTTTTTTAGTTTTAAAAAACTAGTATAGAGAATTTATCTCTCAATTTACATTAAGTTACTTTATTACCCAGTTTGATTTAATTAATTTCTAAATAATAAAAGAATGACCCGTTTTTCAATCTCACTAAAAACCTTCCTGTTATTTATGCTGTATTCAGGTAATCTGCTGTTTAATATACAGGCTCAACCAAAAATTGAACCTACACTAATAACAATCTCAACTGAAGAATTATCAATGATATTCGGCACCAACTCTGCAGGGACATTGATGTTTCACCATTTTGGAAATAAGATTAATGACCCTTCAGCTTTTCGAATAAAGAAAAGTTATCGCAGAAGTGATTATGGAACTGATCCAGAAGGTTATTCCACTAATGGAGGTCGCAACTTTAGAGAACCTGCTTTGAGAATAACACATTCGGATGGTGATTTAAATACAGAATTGATATACCAGAGTCACACACAAAGATTATTAGAAGATTCAAATGTACAGGAAACTGTTATAAGGTTGAAAGATCGTAAGCTGCCTTTGTTGGTTAATATAACTGTAAAGGCTTTTCAGAAAGAAAATGTAATTACCCAAAGCATTCAGATCGAAAATCAAGAACTGTCAGAGATTGTTCTTCACAACTATTATTCAATGTATCTTCCGGTTAAGGCAGAAAGATATTTTTTGAACTCATTTGCTGGCGATTGGGCAAAAGAAATGGGATTGGAAGAAAATCAATTAACTCATGGAATTAAAAGTATTGAATCAAAAAAAGGAATGCGTACTACTCGTACTGAAAATCCATCTTTCCTTTTATCTCTTAATGCTCCAATGGATGAGAATTATGGTGAAGTGATAGGGGGAGCGTTAGCGTGGAGTGGCAATTACAAATTGAATTTTGAATTAGATGAGTTTGGTGTCCTGAATATATCAGCGGGTATAAATCCATTTGCTTCAGAGTATCATTTAAAAAAAGGAGAGACCTTTGCAACTCCAGAAGCAATATTTACATATAGTAATGTGGGTGCTGGAGGTATAAGTCGCAACCTTCACGATTGGGCACGTAATTACGGAGTTTACGATCCGCTGACCATTCGTCCAACTCTGCTGAACAGTTGGGAAGGAGCATATTTTGATTTTGATGAGAAAACCATAACAGATATGGTGGATGATGCGGCAGAAATGGGATTAGAGCTGTTTGTGCTCGATGATGGTTGGTTCGGCAATAATTATCCACGTAATGGTTCGGGTGCTGGTCTTGGTGATTGGCAAGTGAACATAAAGAAACTACCCAGGGGTATTGATTATATTGCGTCTTATACATCTGAGAAAGGTTTGAAGTTTGGTATTTGGATTGAACCAGAAATGGTGAACCCTAAAAGTGATTTAGCAATAGCACATCCTGATTGGATTGTGAAAAGCAATGGTCGGGACATGCCTACAATTCGTAATCAATGGCTGTTAGACCTAAGTAATCCTGACGTTCAGGATTTTATATTCTCCGTCTTCGATAATGTAATGCAACAATCCAGCCACATTTCTTATGTTAAATGGGATGCGAATAGGCATGCTGAATCAGTAGGCTCTGCATATTTAGATGATAACAGACAATCTCATTTCTGGATAGACTATACTAAGGGCTTTTATAATGTTCTAGAACGGATTCGTGTTAAGTATCCAGAAACTATTATTCAGACCTGTGCTTCAGGAGGTGGCAGGGTTGACTATGGAGCACTGAAATATACGCAAGAGGTAAGGACGAGTGATAATACTGATGCACTTAGTCGTATATTTATTCAGTATGGTACTAACTTTATTTATCCTACAATTGTAACAGGTTCTAACGTATCTGCAGTTCCTAATCATCAAACAAATAATGTGACTCCGTTGAAATTTCGTTTTGATGTTGCAATGAGTGGTCGTTTGGGAATGGAATTACAACCAAAAGATATGAACGATGAAGATAGGGAATTTGCTAAACAAGCCATTGCAGATTATAAAAGTATTCGAGACTTGGTAATGTTTGGAGATTTATATAGGATTGCTTCTCCTTATGACAATCAAGGTTATTACTCTTTGTCTTATGTGGATAAAGATAAAAAGCGAGCTGTTGTATATGGATATTGTATTAGTTACAGAGGTCGTGGTTTGACTCCAAAATTTAAGCTCAGAGGATTAGATCCAGATAAAAAATACTTATTAAAAGAGATAAATAAACTAACCAAAAAATCAAATTTCTGGGGAGATGGACAAATATTTAGTGGACAATATTTGATTGAAGAAGGTATTAATCCTCATTTACAGAAAATGTATGATAGTGCTGTATTTAGTTTGGTTGAAGTTGAGTAGGTAGAGCAAGTATATAGTTGTTTAAAAAATCTTATCTTTGAGTTTAGATATAAAAGATAACCAAGCAAGAATACAACTCAGATTTATTAATAAAGCATTATTCAATATGATAAAAAAAAATAAGAAAAGTTTAATGATAAGCTTTTTGTTGCTTTTTACTGTAGTATCACTAATTTCATGTTCTACAATAAAACAACAAGCTTTAAAACCTGCTGCATTCCCAACATTCTCTGCTGAGAGTCATCGTGGTGGAAGAGGTGATATGCCAGAAAATACTATACCTGCTATGTTGTATAGCCTTTCCTTGGCTGACATTACGACATTAGAGATGGACATATATGTGACTGCAGATAAAAAGTTAGTTCTATCTCACGATGCTTATCTAAACCCTAATTTTGTTTTAAAGCCTGACGGAACTGAGATTGATAAAACGGAAAATAAAAAATATGTGATTCATCAAATGACATATGATGAAATAAAGGGGTATGATGTAGGTTCAAAAGTTAATGACCTTTTTCCTGACCAAAAGAAGATGAAAGTCTCAATTCCTTTGCTTGAAGATGTAATTGATGAAGTGCAAGATTATATTAAAACTCATGATAGGTCACAAGTTTTTTATAATATTGAGACTAAATCAACCGAGGGCAAAGATAATATTGTAAACGCTGCTCCGGAGGAGTTTGTAAAATTGTTGATGGAGGTGGTAGAGGAAAAAGGAGTTGCTCCGTATGTAATTATTCAATCGTTCGATGTTCGTACATTACAAATTTTACATGAAAAGTATCCACATATTAGAACTTCTTATTTAGTAGGTCCTGAAAGGAGAAAAGAATTTACTATTGAAGAAGATTTCGAAGTCTTGGGTTTTAAACCAGTTATATATAGTCCTCATTTCAAATATATAACTAAAGAGGACGTTGNNACAACAAATTTTTTATAACATCGAAACAAAATCTGCTGAAGCTGGGGATAATGTTTTAAATCCGCTTCCTGAGGAGTTTATAAAACTCTTGATGGATGTCGTAAACAAAAAAGGAATCACTCCGTATGTTATTATTCAATCGGCTGATGTTCGGACTTTGCAGGTTTTAAATGATAAATATCCTCATGTAAGAACATCTTATTTAGTAGGTGCCAGAAGGAAAGATTATACAGTTGAAGAGGACATAAAGATTCTGGGCTTTGATCCAGATATATATAGTCCGAACTTCAAATATATCACTAAAGAAGATGTTGAGAAATGCCACAAGCGAGGAATGAAGGTTGTTGTTTGGACACCAAACACAAAAAGAGAAATTGCTAACCTAAAAGCAATGGGAGTGGATGGTATAANNCCATAATTTAATTTTGATAATGAACACACTTCAAAAAAAATCAATGCTCTTTTGGGTGATATCCTTTTTTATTACAGTTAGTGTGCCCATAAATGGCAATACTCCCAAAATTAACAAGGAGTCAACTCCGATTAAAAAAGTAAAAGACTTTGTTATCTATAAAGATACTTTGTTTTATTCTTCTTTTCCTTCAGTTGTAAAGAATGAAGATGGGGAATTAATAGTTGCATTTCGCAGAGCACCAGATAGAAAAATCTTTAAAGAAAAAGGTTCAAATCATGTAGATCCAAATAGTTACCTAGTTTCAGTTCGTTCGAGAGACAATGCAAAATCGTGGTCTAAGGAACCTGAGTTGTTGTATGCACACCCATTTGGTGGGTCACAGGATCCCTGTTTGCTAAAACTTAATGATGGAACAATTATTTGTACCAGTTATGGATGGGCATTTGTCCGTGAAGATGGATTGAAAAACTTACAACAGCCA
>DENY01000071.1:0-1245 GCA_002359825.1 Bacteroidales bacterium UBA2632 | reverse complement strand
TACTCTGCACTTGGTGATCCATTACCTGCTTATAATCGTGGTGCTTTATGGGAAGGTCGTGATGGTAGGATATTCTGGGTTGTGGCTGCTGGAACTATTAAGGAAAAAATCAAGAAGAAATCCAATTTTCTATTGATTTCTGATGATAAGGGTAAAACTTGGAAATATTCTTGCCCTGTTGCAGAAGACGATAATGTAGAATTTAACGAAGCATCAATTTATGAAACACCCAAAGGAGATTTGGTTGCTTTCTTAAGAACAGCAGGTTTAGATGACCAAGCTTGTATTGCACGTTCAACAGATGGTGGGAAGTCCTTTGCAAAATGGGAAAAGATGGGATTTAAGGGGCATCCTCTACAGGCTTTAAGATTGCCAGACAACAAGGTGTTTTTAGTTNNCAGATGAATTAATAATCCGAACAGATGGAGGGAATAGCGATATTGGATACCCGTGGGCTGTTATGTTGGATGATAACCGTGTTTTAGTCACTTACTATTTTAATATTAAGAATAGTACACGGCATATTGCGGGTTCAATATTGGAAATTGAATAGTTTTCAATATTATAAATGGAAAGTTATTCTGAAGAAGACTTGAATTACTATTGCCAATGTATTTTTTTTTACCGTTTGGCAGATAATTAAATTAAATCAATTATGAGAAATAGATTATTAATGATAATAGTGCTGATTGTATTGTGGATTATACCTCTGTCAGCTCAAATAGTTTTTATTGAAGCAGAAAGCTTTGACAATAAAGGAGGTTGGGTCATTGATCAGCAAAGTATGGATCAGATGGGCTCGCCATATGTGCTTGCTCATGGAATGGGAATTCCTGTTGAAAATGCAGCTTCACAGATAAACATTCCAGAAAGTGGTAAATATCGTTTATGGGTAAGAACCCGTAACTGGGTTGCACCATGGACAGACAAGGAAAGTCCAGGTAAGTTTCAAATACTTATAGACGATAAACCTTCAATTATTATATTTGGAACAGAAGGAGCAGAATGGCATTGGCAAGATGGCGGAACTCTTCAGTTAGGACAAGGTAAAGTTGAAATTGCATTGCAAGACTTAACTGGTTTTAATGGTCGGTGCGATGCAATTATATTGTCCAAAGACTTAGGATTTATCCCTCCAAATGAAGTTGACACCTTAGAGAAATTTCGACAGGAACAACTTGGGTTTTCTGATGTACCTACAACCGTTGGTGAATTCGATTTAGTGGTTGTTGGAGGAGGTATTGC
>DENY01000093.1:3343-4158 GCA_002359825.1 Bacteroidales bacterium UBA2632 | reverse complement strand
GCTTTCACTTTTGGATATTGGTTGCCAATGTGCAGTCCCAAAGTATTGGCATAGTAAGCAGCAAACCAACTCACAGCATTGTCATTATCAGGAGCGCTCAACACTGGCAATGCCTGAACGGCATACCATGCAGGATTGGAAGCAAATTCCAATGTCAATCGATAGTTTTGCAATGTGTTCGACGATTGATTAATCATCTTATCCATTGTGAATTGCTTTGTTTGGTTGCGATTCACATCCATGCGCATACTTTCTGTCACCAACATGCGGTTGGGCAATATGGCCAATGCATGTTGTTCACCATCGCTAAACAAATTACTCTGGGCAACAATGCGCACCCCCATCACATCACTGTCATCGGGAACAACGAAAGACCATGACACAGATGACGAACCATCTTTTGCCAAAGTAACCTGTTGCGTTTTGTCCGCCACATCTAGGGTGGTGATCTCCTCATCCGTCATAGGATTAAAGAAAGTAATACTCACCGAAGCATCCAATGCCTCTTCAGACAGATTCGATATTTTGGTAGAAATTGATGTAGTATCCCCTTCACGCAAGAAACGCGGCATATTAGGTGTCACCATCAACTTTTTCTGTGATACAGTAAATGCTTCTTTAGTAGCACTATTCATATTCTTATCATGTGCTAATAGGCGGAAGTGCCACCTGGTATTGCTTTCGGGCACAGTAAATGCAATCACGGTCTCTCCCTTTTCATTGGTGCGCAATTGTGGGTAGAAGAAAGCTGTCTCATCGAAGTTCTTTCTTATTTGTGGTGTTGACTCGTTAGGTGCAGGAGGCGCTGGCGCAGC
>DENY01000093.1:2759-3268 GCA_002359825.1 Bacteroidales bacterium UBA2632 | reverse complement strand
CACACGATAGAAAGAAAAATCAAACCAATTGAACGTATCAAATTCGAAGTTTTTATAATTGAGATACGATACCGATTGGAAGCCCCTGCTAGAATTTTGACCAAACGATGCATCGCTTGACAAACGTGGTGCTCCAAGGAATCTACTGCCACTTGGCAATCGTAACATCCAGTTAATTGTGGGGTATATACTATTGAGAGAATAGTCGTACATCGAAGCCAACACCTCGGCCAATGCTGGCTGTTGCTTAGCATCGGTCACACTTATGCGCCATTCTTCTTTGCCGCCTGGCAATATTTTATCTCTGAAGACATCCAACTTGATGTTCAGGTCAGTTTTCTCTTCCTCTTGCATCAACCCAATGTTGTGGGTATAGAACTTATCATTTTTGACATAAGTCAATATCAAAGTTGCACCATCAGCATATTCATCTTTGTATGGAATAGTGAACAAACGATTCTCATTGTTTAGTTGTATCCATTTACGTTCAATAAGTTTATTGTTACCAT
>DENY01000093.1:0-2738 GCA_002359825.1 Bacteroidales bacterium UBA2632 | reverse complement strand
AGTATCACTTCAGCAGGTTTCGTCTTGCTAAAGGTAGCGTTCTTAATTACCAACCATTCGTTGGTTGTGATGGGAGGTTGTTTATCTGAATAGGAGAACAGTATCATATCCTTTTCAGTGGTCACTGTGTTGCCTCTGTCATCTTTTGCGCTTAGTTTTATTCTATATTTGCCCGAAGTGCTACTTTTTAGTTTCTCTACCAGCTCGGTTTGAACACCTGTTTCAAAAGTGCCTTCACTCACTTGTTGACGAATGGAGTCGTTATCCTTTAATGAGAATATTTGATAGGTTCCTTTTGCTTTGATGTCGTTTCCATCCAAGTTTTTTGCCTCAATCTTTATCTCGTCAGAAAAACCTTTCTCCATCTTCTCAGGCATATTCACAGACAATATCATCGACACCGTTCCCACGGTAACGGTGTGTGTTGTCACTTGTGTTTCGCCNNATCCAAGTTCTTTGCCTCAATCTTTATTTCATTGGCTGCATCTTTCTCCAATTGGTCGGGCATCTCTATAGACAACACCATCGATATTCTACCCACCGTGATGGAGTATGCTGCCACTTGCGTTTCACCATTCAAGTCGGTAACAGATGCCTCCACTATAAATGAGTAAATAGCGTGTTCACCATCATCCTCATCCGTTAGCTGTGGAGTGAATTGTATTTCAAACTCTCCTTTATCATTAGTTGTTACAATACCGTCATCATAATGCTCAGCACGGCCACCACTCCATCTCCACCACCAAGCTTTTTGACGTGTAATGGTGTAGCTCACTTCTGCATCTTGCAATTGAATACCCGAAAAGCTTTCGGCTTTACCTTTCAGTGTAACCTCTTCGCCAAACTTATAGGTCTTTTCTATCTTATCGAAGGTAACTTCAAACGTGGGTCGCTTGTATTCTTCTACTTGAAAGTAGGTATAACTATCAATTGCTTTAATACTAAAACTTCCTGTCAGTAAACCTTGAGGAAGCACAAACTCACCCCCAACAGAGCCAAACTCATTTGTAGTTAAGGTTTGCTTTGCCACTTCTTGATTGTTGGCATCATGCAAAGTAAACTCTATTGACTTATTGATTGTAGCCTTGTGTTTTTCATCTTTACTTGTAGCAACTATAGCTTTAAAATGCACTACCTGTCCTGGACGATACAAACTTCTATCAGTAAAGACTGAGATGGTTTCCGATGTCTTGTTTTTATCAGGTTCTGCTCGCTGGTAATAATTGTTAGGTATTCCAGTCAAAGGCAATCCATTGTCATTGTCTACTACAGCATGATAATACAATGTCTGTTCTTTTGTAGCTCCCTCAAACACAGCCAAGCCTGAACTATTCACAGGAATGGTTTTCAACAACGTGGGCATTGTATTGTACGTTCTATTGGAACGCTGATAGATATTCACTTTTGCATTCACCACTGGTTTACCAGTAGAGCGGTTCACCACAAATATCTCACGCTTAGTATCAGATGTGGAGCGAGCAAACGAAGCCAAATCGGTAACAGAAAAATAATAATCTGATGGAGCATTAGGGTCTAATTGTAAGTCTGCCTCAAACTCCAACTTATACGCTCCGGGTTCATTGATGCTCACTTTAAATGAATCCTCATAAAATGTATATGGTTCATCGGACTTCAATGGAACAATTATCTCTTTGACAAATGTTTTCTTCTCATTCTTCAATTGATTGCGACTGTAATAATCATTTTCTGCCCAAAGTGGTGAGGATACTCTATAAAGCTTAACCTTAAGTTGCTTGATATTTCTATAATTCAGACTCCATCGCTTCTCCCCCGACAGGGTAAATGATTTTTCACCATCTATTGTGAACAGAGGATTAGTAATATCTGGAAGTTTGTTTTTCAACAAATTGATGCGCTCATAATTGGGAAACGTTGCAATTGTCTTTTGCAACAAGTTGTACAACTCCTTTGTCTTGGGATGGTTTTTCACCCCTTGCACTTCAGTCCTAAAACCACCCATCTCTTGCGTTTCGTAAAAAGGGATTATCTCATTTATTATCTCTACACTGAAATCTTTATCTTTCCACTCATCCAATAGCTTCTGCAATGCATCAAAAGCATATAGTTTGTAAGCCGAGTCTAGTCGTCTCAAGTAGTTCATTTTGTCTAGCTCTACAAGCACAACAGACTTATCTAAACCCCGACGTTGCAATGAAGTGAGTAACTTTTGATAAACGGCAAACACATGCAAGTTGTAATTGGTAGAATCTGGCTCAATAGACAATTGCACAAACTCTTTGGCAGGTGCAAACAATGCTTTCTTGTCAACACCCGCTTTGCTCAACACACGGCTCAAGTCTTGATCACTATCCACCCCTTTCAATATATCTAAAGCACGCAGTGCCAAAAAATCGAACATGGTGGGATAGAACTCACGTGATTCTTTCTTCAGATTTATAACAGCCTTATAGGTTTTCACCTCCGTCTTTTCCAATTCCACTTGTGCAGTCAAAGAAGCATTGGCATGCATCACCACCTTGTCGAAGAAGTTATTCTTGGTCCACTCTTTCATATCAGCAGGCACAAAGTCGGCCAATTGAGTTCGTTGCTTAATGCTCCAACTATCTTTTCTGTAATAGTCCAAGTAGAGTTCTGCCAACATCGAGTTAATCACCGCTTGCTCCACCACATCATTGCTAGTTACCAACATCTCTTTCAGGTTGTGGAATATCAGCGTATCATTCTCATTGTCTATCGAAAGATCGTATTTACCTTGA
>DENY01000076.1:2101-6893 GCA_002359825.1 Bacteroidales bacterium UBA2632 | reverse complement strand
CAACTTATGACAAGAATCAGTATTCAAAAAATGAGAGTATATTTCACTGGTGAAAACTTACTTGAATTTGACAAAATGGGCAGAGTACCTATCGACCCATAAATTGACTGGGTGTCAGGAGAAACTGCGAATGATGGTCGATCTTTTGGTCGTAGTTATCCCTACAGAAGAACAATATCATTTGGTTTACAACTTGAATTTTAAACAGACAATAATATGAAAAAGATATTTTATTTAATAATTATCGCACTGATATCCATTACTGCTTGCGACGACTATCTTGACAAACCCGGTCTAGATCAGTTTGAGAACGAACAGTTTTGGACAAACGAAGGTAACATACGGTTGTATGCNNGGAAATTCTTCACTGGCGGCGACTGGTCAGACGAGTATAGTTCAGCCTCACTTTGGGAACCAAACACAGCCACTTCTGGCAATGGGTGGTCTTTTACGTGGGTTAGATGGGCCAATGTATTGATTGAAGAAGTAGAGAAAATGGAGAACTTAACCCCTGAAGCTAAACAACATTGGTTGGGAATTGGACATTTTTTTAGAGCAATGGAATACAGCGATTTGGCGCGTAGATTTGGTGATGTTCCCTATTATGATCAAGTGGTGATGCACACAGATCAAGAAGTAAGTATGAAGAAAAGAGACCCGCTTCCTTTTGTGGCTACAAAAATTATGGANNAAGATGTAGTGCTTGCTTTCATGTCTAGTAGTATGCTTTATTTTGGCACTTATCTTAAATACCATAATGTAGATGCCACAGTTGCCAATACGCTGCTTGACCAAACTATTTGGGCTGCTGAACAGCTAATGAACTCTGGTAGATATCAAGTTTGGGATGACTATAGGGCAATATTTAGTTCTGATAATCTTGCCGCCGACAAAGAAGTAATTTTATACCGACAATATGAAGCTGCAAAAGTAACCCATGCCCTTTTGTCGTATAATAATGAAGAACCTCAAACAGGTACCACGCTCAAAGTTGTGGAAACATATCTTGCTAGTGATGGATTACCCATCAAACAATCTCCGCTTTACAACTATGCCTCAGATGATGGGGAGCGCAATTACGAAGACCAATATGCAAACAGAGATCCACGTATGGCTGCCAGTTTAGTAGATTCAATCAGACTCAGTGGTCCACATGATGCATATTCAACGACAGGCTTTTTAAGTTGGAAGTTTTTATCGTACGATGCCAACAGGAGAGACCTAATTTATAAAGGTAGTGCAAATATAATAGATGCACCCATTATACGCTATGGTGAAGTGTTGCTTAATTATGCGGAAGCAATGGCGGAGCTTGGTAGATTTGATCAAGCAGCAGCTGACAAGTCTATCAACTTGTTGAGGAATCGTGCCATAAAGAAAAACAATGTTGTCGATGAACTACCTAAACTACCCAAAATGATGGTTTCAGGTACAAATGTGATGGTAAATGGCACTGTTATTAACGATCCCGACAGAGACCCCACGGTGAACCCTCTATTATGGGAAATACGTAGAGAACGAGCAGTTGAGATGTTGTTTGAAGGTGTTAGAAAATCTGATTTAGCCCGTTGGAAAAAGTTTGAATACCTCAAAACAATTGAGGATGGCGAACCTACAACCATGGGAAAAGGTGCTTTTATAGATTTCACTGAATTCAACGCTAAATATGAACCCGAGGAAATGACTAAACTAAGGAGTTTTTACAGGTTTTATTATCCAAATCCAACTGATTTGCTCAAAGCGTTTATTTATAATCTCTATGAAAGTAACTCGAGGAGAGATTGGGTTCCAGGAAACTCATATTACGAACGTCAGTATTTGAGATCAGTACCACTTGATCAGATTACACTGTATCAAGATGCAGGCTATGAATTGACTCAAAATCCAGGATGGGATTTACCAGCAACTCAATAAGCAATAAGCAATAAGCAATTATGAATTATGAATAATATGTATTTATAATTCAAAAACCCCAATAAATGAAGAGACGTGATTCGATTGCGTCTCTTCTGTTTTTTAGNNTACCATCCAATCAAATCTCTTTGAATGATAAACTAACTCAGAATCCGAATTGGAATTAGATTTTCAATTCAGTTATTGAACTCCACTATTGAGTGAGAGAGTAGGGGCGAGCATATAAGTTTGCCCCTTTTTAATTGGAAAAATAAAATTATAGGATCATAAAGAATTAAAAGCATAAGACTATTCATACTAGTCGGTTAACTTAGACGAAAGATTGAAGCATAGACACAAAAAAAAACGCTTCCGATTGCTCGGAAACGTTTTTTGCTTTTATAATATAAGGAGAATGGCTTATTAATTAACCATTCACTTTAGCCATGTGTTCAACAAGTTCTACAACTTTGTTTGAATAACCCCACTCGTTGTCATACCATGCTACAACTTTCACGAAAGTTGGGCTCAATTGGATACCTGCGTCAACATCAAAGATAGATGTGCGAGCGTCGCCAATGAAATCGCTAGATACAACTGCTTCGTCTGTGTAACCTAAAATACCTTTTAAGTCGCCTTCAGAAGCTTCTTTCATTACTTTACAGATGTTTTCGTATGTAGTTTCTTTTTCTAAACGAACTGTTAAGTCAACTACAGAAACGTCAAGTGTTGGAACGCGAAGTGACATACCTGTCAATTTTCCGTTCAACTCTGGAATTACTTTACCTACTGCTTTTGCAGCTCCTGTAGATGATGGAATAATGTTACCTGAAGCAGCGCGACCACCTCTCCAGTCTTTCGCAGAAGGACCGTCAACTGTTTTTTGAGTTGCAGTTACAGAGTGAACTGTAGTCATAAGACCTTCAAGAATACCAAAGTTGTCATGCAATACTTTAGCTAAAGGAGCCAAGCAGTTTGTTGTACAAGATGCGTTAGATACGAATTTGTCACCTTTTACATATTTGTCCAGGTTTACACCCATTACAAACATAGGAGTGTCATCTTTTGAAGGAGCAGACATAACTACGTATTTTGCACCAGCATCGATGTGACCTTGAGCTGATTCTTTTGACAAGAATAAGCCAGTAGATTCAACTACATAGTCAGCACCTACTGCGTCCCATTTCAATNNATGGATTTCGTTTCCGTTTACTACTAGTTTGCCGTCTTTAACGTCAATTGTTCCGTCAAATTTACCATGAATGGTGTCATATTTCAACATATATGCAATATAGTCAACATCTAGTAAGTCATTAATACCTACTACTTGAATGTTTTCTTTTGCTTGAATTGCGCGGAATACTAAACGTCCAATACGTCCAAACCCGTTGATACCTACTTTAATCATAATCTTAAAAATTAATTTGTTATATTAAATTGTTAATTGTCTTATTTATCAGAAAACAAATGTACTCCTTTTTTTCTTTTCACTAAAACATTTTGTGTCAAAAACCTTAAAAATACATCATATTTATTTGTTTATATCTTAATAAACAACGAATAGCAGATAAAGAGTTCTTTCCTTTGACTATATTTGCATTCTCATTTGTGAAACTATATAACAACTTTATACAACTATGTCAGACGATAAAAAAATTATTTTCTCAATGGTAGGGGTTAGCAAAACTTATCCCCCTCAAAAACAAGTTCTTAAAAACATCTATTTGTCTTTCTATTATGGCGCCAAGATTGGTATCATTGGCTTAAATGGTTCGGGTAAATCAACACTCTTGAAAATGATTGCCGGAATTGAAAAGGAGTATCAAGGTGAGATTACTTCCGACAAAAGCTTTACGGTAGGTTATTTGGAACAAGACCCCAAACTGGATCCCGGAAAAACAGTCATCGAAATTGTGCGCCAGGGTGTGCAACCCGTAATAGATTTGCTGAACGAGTATGAAGAGATAAATCTCAAATTTGGGTTGCCCGAATACTATGAAGACTCCGACAAAATGGACAAGCTGTTTGCACGTCAAGCCGAATTGCAAGACAAACTTGATGCTGCCGATGCATGGAGTATCGACAATAGATTGGAAAGAGCCATGGACGCTTTGCGCTGTCCCCCCGAAGACCAATCTGTGGAGCACCTGTCGGGTGGCGAGAGTAGGCGTGTTGCCCTTTGTCGTTTGCTGTTGCAAGAGCCCGATGTGTTGTTACTTGATGAGCCTACCAACCATTTGGATGCTGAGTCGATTGATTGGTTGGAGCAACATTTACAACATTATAAAGGAACTGTGATATGTATCACGCACGATAGATACTTTTTGGATCATGTGGCTGGCTGGATACTTGAACTAGACCGTGGCGAAGGTATTCCTTATCAAGGAAATTACACATCGTGGTTGGAACAAAAAACAAAACGCATGGAGATGGAAGAGAAGACTGCCAGCAAACGTCGTAAAACATTGGAACGTGAGTTAGACTGGATTCGTATGGCTCCCAAAGCACGTCATGCCAAAGGAAAGGCTCGTTTGAATTCTTATGAACGCTTATTGAATGAAGACCAACGCGAGAGCGAAGAAAAATTGGAAATATTCATACCCAATGGTCCTCGATTGGGCAACAAAGTTATTGAAGCACACGGTGTGGCCAAAGCATATGGCGACAAACTGTTGTTTGATGACCTCAACTTCACACTTCCTCCCAATGGAATTGTAGGTGTAATTGGTCCTAACGGTGCAGGTAAAACTACATTGTTCCGTCTGATTCAAGGTTTGGAAACTCCCGACAGTGGCACATTCGAAGTAGGGGAGACAGTGGTGACTGCTTACGTAGATCAGCAACACTCATCCATCGATCCTAATAAAACGGTATATCAAGTGGTGTCGCAAGATTCAGA
>DENY01000076.1:0-2021 GCA_002359825.1 Bacteroidales bacterium UBA2632 | reverse complement strand
AGCCGAAGCCAACGTATTGCTACTGGATGAGCCTACCAATGATATTGATGTGAACACACTGCGTGCATTGGAAGAAGGTTTGGAAAATTTTGCAGGTTGTGCCGTTGTTATATCGCATGATAGATGGTTCTTAGACAGAATTTGTACACACATATTGGCGTTCGAAGGCAACTCCGAAGTGTTTTACTTCGAAGGTTCGTATAGCGAATATGAAGAGAACAAAAAGATGAGATTGGGGAATGTAGAGCCAAAACGAGTGAGATATAGAAAGTTGTAAATAATTTACGAATTACGAAATGAATATGAGCGGAATTGTAGTCGCGCACCTCGTGTGCGTCTTTCCGCTTCTGTTCATCACAAAAATATTTTCACATAATGTGAACATATTCTCACTATAATCATTGATTATAAATGAAACGAACAGCACTCATGTTAATACTACTCAGTTCCTGCTTGAGCTTAATTGCTCAAACAGGAACTGTTGTTAATGGCGTAGTGCTAGATGCACTGAATAAAACACCATTGCCTTATGTGGCACTGTTTTTTGAAGGAACATCTCAAGGAGACATCACTAATAGTGGTGGCGAGTTTTCGATAGATGCTGCGGAAGATGTTGTGCGTGACCGAAAGTTGAAGGTGATGTTCACCGGCTATCACACGCAAGAGATAGTATTGAATCCTGACAGCCTTCATACATTGAAGATATATTTAAACCCTGTTGCTCACAAAGACGATATACCTCTTATGGAGGCAATACGTGTGATGGGCGATGAGGGGCGCAATCTATTGCCCTACTTACTGTATGAAGCAACCAATATTTTGCTCAACGATAATTTTCCATTAGGCAATCCCGAAACAAACAAAATTGATTTATACAGAATAAAAGAGATACCTGCCTACAATCACTTGGAAGGTGTTCGCCTACGATTATCTGCTGCCACCAATGCACGCTTGCATCCCAATCTGTTTGCTAAAGGATATTTGGGTTATGGATTTAAAGACAGTAAACTAAAGTATAGAGGTGAACTGGCTTGGTCTTTCGACAAAAAAGCATATCACGATGACGAGTTTCCACGTAATAATATACGATTGATACATGAGAATGATGTTTTCTCTCCGGGAGAGAATCATACACGTTTGCTCAATGATTTTCTTTTACTTTCTTACCGACGTTCACGGGGTGTTATGACATATCGAAAGTTCACGGAGTTGAACTATGAAAAGGAGACATTATATGGTTTTTCTTATGAATTATGGGGAAGAGTGTCTGATATAAAATCAGCTTCTGATTTGACTTACTCGGCAGTTGATAAAACAAAATACCCCCATCCATTGCTCAGCCTTCAATCGAAGAATGCTGGAGTATCACTACGTTATTATCCCAATGAAGCTTACTTACAAAAAAAAAGAATCAGAACTCCTTTTTCGCTTACAGAACCTCTTNNATTATGAGAAAGAAACATTGTATGGATTATCATACGAGTTGTGGGGAAGAACATCTGAGATCAAATCGGCTTCTTAATTAACCTACTCAGCAGTTGATAAATCGAAATATCCAAATCCATTACCAAGCCTCAAATCGAAGCACGCAGGAGTATTACTGCGTTATTATCCCAACGAGGCTTACACACAAAACAAACGAATCAGAACACCATTTTCACTTACCGAACCTTTGTTTATGGTATCGCACACTGTAGGAGAAAATAGTGTTTTTGGAGGAAATAAGTTGTACCACAAAACAGAGCTTTCTTTTCAAAAACGATTTGAAATGGGTGATCGAGGGTACTTAGATGTAGTTGCCGACTATCAAAAGGTGTGGACCAAAGCACCTTTCCCCCTGTTATTGTATCCCAATGCCAACAGGGGTTTCTTTATTGATAACAAAGCATTCTTCTTGGTGAAGGCTATGGAGTTTGTCAATGATGAACAGTATAGTGTGAGGCTAGCTTATGTGGCAGATAATTTACTGTTAGCACGTGTTCCATTGCTCAAGAAGTTGGGTTTTAGAGAACTCTTTATTC
>DENY01000297.1:4720-4979 GCA_002359825.1 Bacteroidales bacterium UBA2632 | reverse complement strand
CCCCTTCAGGGGGCTGGGGGGCAGAAAAAACAAACGTAAATTTAATTATATAAATACACATAAACTAAAAACACCTACAATGAAAACAAAAACTTTATTGTACATCCTGCTGTCTGTTCTCGTCCTATCCTTTGCCTCGTGCACCGACGATGACAAAATCGACTCCATCAATCACGATGAGTTGCCCGAGAAAGTGCAAACTTTCTTAAGTGAGTATATGCCCAATAATAAGTTTATTTCAGCAAGTAATATTGGTTAT
>DENY01000297.1:2782-4687 GCA_002359825.1 Bacteroidales bacterium UBA2632 | reverse complement strand
AAGCGAAAAAGGATTGCCCGAGACTGTAAAATCCCTCTTGAGTGATAACTCAAGGAAGGAACTGAATGAAAAATACTCTACTGCTAAAATAAGAGCGATGCAAAAGTATATGTATGACGAGCTACATATAGAATTGGATAACAATAAAGCATTTATTGATATGTATTCACACGAAGGAGACGTGTTGGCCGAAATGCTTTTCGGGGAATCCATAAATGTTCTGCCTGATAAAATGAAAGAGTTTATGACCCAATACTTCCATATCAATACAAGAACATCACCCGTTGAAAATCAAACTCCCCTCGTTCTTAAGTTTTCAGGATTTATAGGCACTATATACAGATACAGAATTACGCCAATAGTATTTGTTGACTTTTACGAAGACGGAGAGTGGTTTTATATGAAAGAATCTGAAAAGGAAAACACTGTAAAAGATAAATTTATCAAAGCCATCCCAGCGGAAGTGATTGCGACTTTAAAGAAAGAAGAGCCCAATGCCATTGCATCAATTAAGCAAATCACACGCTTCGACGACAACAAAGATTATGGCTTCAATAATCTATATGGCTTCGACTTTGGCGATAACCAATTTATACTTATCAACTCCGAAAACAAGGTTGTGAAGCCACCGCTAGACAAGGCGAAAGAGTTTATTAATGCAGGGTTCAATCCAAAGAATGAACTTCAGTATAATATAAATGCAAATACTACTGGGCCTTACTTTTTAAGGTATGCCTTTAAAGTTACTGGACCCACAGAGGATATTACCTTGGTGATGGATGTGAATGGCAATATGAGAAACATTTGGGCGGGACCTATTACAACAGAAGTTGGCAAGACAGTAGCACTACCAAGAGCAGTTCTCGAAATGCTACATGAAGATATTGTAAGCTATATTGATACCAACTATCCAGAAAAAGATTTTATTAGCATCTTTCACTCCTACTCTGAAATAGGTGACACACCAGCTAAAGTGAATTTGGTGACGCCCATTCCCAATAATCTAACAACACTTATCTTTGACACTAAGAGTGGAGAGTTTATTAGAGAATATAATACTATTGGAGAGAAAGAATAAATTGTAGCAAAAACCATTGATAAAAACAAATAGAATATGAAAAGGAGTTTAATTTTAAGTGTTGTCTTGTTCGCAATTATAGCTGTCTATACAAGTTGCGATAGTAATGAAGACGATGGCTCAAGAGGCTTTATGAGCAATGCTACCATTGTAGGTAATGCTACAAATGGATACCATTGTTACTTAGATGGAGGTGGATTGGTAATTTCTCACTCTCAAAACCTTGAGAATATAGAAAGAGGGTACTTCAGTTTTAATTACATGGAAAACGATTGGAAAACTACTAATGGAGAGATGTATATCGATAATGCCCGTGTTTATGCATCTTCGATATATGATGTAATTATTCCTATCAGCAAAGAAGAAGCCGAGGCTCAACAAATCTTTGATAAGAGTAATTGTCAAGTTCCATCACTCTTGTCTTTGGGTTATGGATACCGTGGCTATTTAGGTTTACATGGAGGATTTACTACTGTGAATTTAGTTAATGTAGAAAAGCATCGTGGCAAACTGAGTATTATATACGATTCTGAGAAACAATCCCCAGACACTTTACAACTACAACTTTGCTATAATCCAGATATCCCCGAAGATTGGTCGAAAACTCATATTGAACATGGCAACGTGTCATGTGATATTTCCTCTCTTGCTAACCTTGAGCAATGGAGCGACTCAGTAATTATCGTGGTCAAGGTTGAAGATGATAATAAGCATTTTACTAAAATATCTAAGGGTGATTTTTTGAAACCTCGTATAAAGGGTGAAAAATAGCTCGCTAGTGCGAATTTTGAACTACAGTAGGCAGGTCTGCCGCTTGGTTGGCGCGG
>DENY01000297.1:2140-2692 GCA_002359825.1 Bacteroidales bacterium UBA2632 | reverse complement strand
GCTCTTTTTTTAATCCATTGTGATAAAAATATAGAGATTGATAAAGAAATAGATGATAAAGTGATAAATGTTTCTGTTTCTTATGTTAAAGGATATTCTAATAAAGATACGATTCCTGATGTTGGTGCTAAGTTATATGTCTTTCATGATATTTCCATAACTGATGTAACTTCTTATACATATATTAAAGGTGAGGGTGTATTAGTAAGAGAGGATGTTCCTAAAATTTCTTTTGACGAAGTGCATCTTATACCTTATACAGGTGAAATATCTATTAGTTTAGACAAGGATATGAATAAAGTCCTTATAGCCGTCGAAAGTAATTATTTTGAAAAAGACAAACGTATTGTATGGCTTTCTGAAAATCAATTAAAGTATCTTACTCAAACCAGAATACATAAAGTCTTTTTCATTTCCTAGTGAAGATATCTTTTGAGTTTTATTAGCGTTAAATCGAGTAGGTAGAGGGATTACTCTTCCTACCTCTCAATTTTATCGGTAAAACGAAAGGCTTATTCGAAACGAGAGAGGCAAATTGATGAAGAGTTGCTG
>DENY01000297.1:482-2104 GCA_002359825.1 Bacteroidales bacterium UBA2632 | reverse complement strand
AGCAAAAGAAGTAAAAAGAAGATTTTCGCTAAAGCGACACACGCATTACAAATGCGCACGAGCGAATCCAATTATATTATCAATATTCATAAACAAAACAAACAAGTAAAATTATGAAGCAAAACAGGTTTTTAGTAAAACATTTTGTTTGGATTTTCATGCTTCCCTTATTAATGAGTGGATGCAAGAAAGAACTCATAGGAGGAGAAAAGATTGTTGGCACTGCAACAATAAATGACAATGACTATAAAGAGGCAACGTGGTGGGCTTGGAATTATAAAGGGTATCCATCAACGATGAGACTTTATACAAACTACAACACCATTCATTTTTTAGCAAGATTATCTCCAAAAAAAGAGAGCGAGCCTTCTTATTCGATTCACTTTTATGTTAACGTTGAAGATAATCAATTCAATATAAACCAACCTTATAAGATAGATTTTTATAAGGAATTGGAGATTGAATCGACATATTGGGGAGATATTTTACCATATTATTCTGAGAACAAGGATAAAATTCTTAGTGAGGATGCGGATGGATTTGCATTTGCAATATCTAGTACTTCCGATGAACCTATACCTTTGAAAGGTGAACTTGTTTTGGAAAGTATTGATCGTGAAACAAAGACATATGGACACTATTCGTTTACTTCACCCGAAAATAAACTTGTGATTAATGGGAAATTTGAGACTCTATCTTCTATTACTAATATTATTTACTAACTGTGCTACGGAGTTTTTCATCTCTGGCTGGCGCAGGTCTCCCGACCTGTGCCTTTGTCTATAAACCTATAAAGCACAAGTCTGAAGACTTACGCAAGAAAGAAAAAAACTAACCCCTTGCACACACAAGCGAAAGTCAGCAACGAAATTAAATATCCCATTACAGCAAATTATTTGCACATAATTACACCCATCGCATATAAGACATGAGCATTGTTTTTCTATCTTTACGCTTTATAATATTTTACTAAATAACACACGGAAATATACTCTTAAACAAACAACACTTTAGCATGAGAAAAAACATTCTGATTCTTTCTTTTTTTATACTCACGAGTCTGTTTAGCTTAACGGCACAAAAAAACTTGGAGTTGACACACCGCCATGAATTGAAGCTCAATTTAGGCAGCAGTGTGTTTCTTTCTTTTCCAGAAATATCTTATGAATATATCCTCAGCGAGGACATGACTGTGGGAGCAGCCATGGGCTTTGGATTTGACGAAGACTATGGAGATGGTTACAGTTTCAAAGCCACACCTTTTGCAAGGTGGTTTTTTGGACGTAAGTCGTATGAGCCTGCTACGGGTTTTTTCTTAGAAGCCAACGGAGTATTGGGTAAACAGGATGTTGACACCTCGTATGCAACACCTGGAATGGATTACGGTTGGACAAGTCGATATGAATCTAAATTTGCCGCAGGCTTAGGATTAGCAGTGGGTTGGAAACACCTATCGAAGAACAATTGGACTGGTGAACTATTTATGGGTATGGGACGAAACTTCATCTACCACAAGTCACACGACGATATACCCCTCTATGCCCGCATAGGGATTTCGATTGGGAAAAGGTTTTGAAAGGAACTCGCTCGCGCGGTTTTGTAAACCGTGTGTTGCGAAGCAA
>DENY01000297.1:0-391 GCA_002359825.1 Bacteroidales bacterium UBA2632 | reverse complement strand
AATAAAAGGCACAATCCATGATAACAGCGGTAACTCCATTGAATACGCCAACGTTGCCCTATACGCATTGCCCGACACTGTACTCATTGGAGGCTCGGTGACCGACAGTGTGGGCAATTTCACAATTGCAAGCAATGAGATAGAAAACACACTGCTGCAAATATCTATGTTGGGATACGAAACACAGCGTGTAACAACGCAAGCTTTCCAAAACATTGTGTTGCAACCATCATCAGAATATTTAGATGAGGTGATAATAGAAGGTGAGCGACCACCCCTAAAAGTGGAACAAGGCAAACTAATCTATCACGTGCCATCGTTGCTAAAAAATAAACCCGTGACCAATGCATACGATGCATTGAAAGAAATACCAGGTGTAGTGGAGCAGGGC
>DENY01000132.1:28044-28973 GCA_002359825.1 Bacteroidales bacterium UBA2632 | reverse complement strand
TCTGTGGCATATTTTCCAATATTGTTAGATATATTGGCTAATTCAAAAATCCACCAATTGAATGAATCTACTACAAATTACAGAGTGCTGTCTAACAGTGCAAGCCATTTTACGGATCTTTTGAAATACTATTATTTTATGAAAGGAATTTATGAAATTCAAATGGATTATGCTTATAAATATAATGTAAGCGCTGATATAATTGATCAAATTCAAACAAAATTTGCATGGCTATCCTATAATTTTGCTGTAGCAGAAAATGATAGAACCCAAATTTCAGCTGCAAATAAAATATTAATTGGACACCCAGAACTTTCATATAAGTTTCAATTTATAAAATTATTAAGCAAAACAAAATTTGGTAGATCAATAGTTCGAAGAAGATTAATTAAACGTCTTGGTTATACAATATAGTTGTATAAATGATTTTTGAACGCAGAATTAATTGAGAGGTTAAGTTACCTGAAACCTCTCATTTTTTTCTAGACGTACAAACTTCTTTTTACAATACTATCTTCAGTTTTCTCAAATTTATTCTTTATTATTTCTATACTGCCTATTCTTTCATATCTTGCGAGCATCTTGTTAAGCTCTATTCGATTTTTGCTCATTACTTTATCCAAATCAGACAAAGGGATTCCCTTTTCCTCAATCTCCAGATAATTGGGATACACCAAGCCTACCAGTCCCTGATTTCTTTTAACGACCAAGCTTTCTAATACATAGTTCATTTTGTTTAATCTAGCTTCTATTTCTTTTTGATAAATATTTTGACCGTTCGAACCTAAAATCATAGTTTTAACAAGCCCTTTGATATACAATCGGTTATTCTTATCAATAACTCCTAAGTCACCAGTTTTTAACCAACCATCTTCCGTAAAAGCTTTAGCAGTGGCTTCAGGATTTTTATAGTAACCCTTCATAACATG
>DENY01000132.1:16666-27994 GCA_002359825.1 Bacteroidales bacterium UBA2632 | reverse complement strand
CATAGAAAATCTTCTACCTCTTCATTTAAAGATGCCCCTCCAACAAGCATTTCTCTGTGAGTTCCTCCAAAAGTTGCGATTAGAGACTCACGTATTTTACGGTAAACAATCCTGTTTAATAATGGTGTATTTATTAGAAGTTTAAAATAAGGTTTATTGAGAACTTGTTCTTTTTCTCTGAGAACTATCTTTTCTAAAATAAGAGGAACTGTACTGATAAGTTTTGGTTTAACTTGTTGAAAAGCATCTAAAAGCATTTGAGTATTAAGTATTCTACTTAATATGTGGATATGAACACCTACTGTTAATCCATATAAAAAATCAAACGTACAACTAAATGATAGCGCCATAGGAAGAAAGACAACGTTCTTCTCTCCTTTAAATATAAGTTTGAGCTTTTGTATAGACAACATATTACCAGCAAAATTATTACCAGTAAGCATAACGCCTCTGGTAAAAGTAGGTGTTCCAGAAATGTAATTGATACAAACAACAGACTCGTTGCTTATTTCTGGATACTTTATATCTTCAATTTTAAATCCACTGGGATACTTTGATAAGAATTTCTCATGGACGAATGCTTGTAGGCTATCTAATTCTCTTTTTTCTCCTTGTATCATTTGCAATGAAGGAAGTACAAAAACAGGATGAGTAACTCTATCCTTATTGATGTTTTTCGAAATACTCTCATCAATGAAACTAATTTTAGCATCAGAATGTAGTATGATATTCTCCATACTTTCTGGATGAAAATCTCGCAAAACTGGAACAATAACTGCACCATAAGTAATAGTTGCCATAAATACAATTACCCATGATGAATGATTGGAGCCCACTATAGCTATTTTATCTCCTTTCTGGATGTCCATCTCCTCAAAAAGAAGATGCAGTCGGGCAATTTCTTTTGCCAATTCACCATAGGTGTAATTAGTGTTCTCATTTAAATCTGTCAAAGCCTCTAAATTCCAGTTTTCTTTGAGNNAATTTTATAAAGTTTGTGCTTACCATACTTACTCTTAATTTTAGTTTGCTTTAAATTATAGATTATATTCCCGCTTTAACAGCAAAAATAATTTTAAAAATTACAAAAGATATCATTATGTTGTATTAACAATGAATAAGAGATTTTGTTTTTCCTATATTGTCAAGAAAAGTACAAATAGATTTCTCTCATTTTTAAAGCAGTAAGTAACCTATAAAGGTAAAATCTTTGTTTTATTATTTTATTTCAATAAAAATAATACTATAGGATGTTTTATCTTTAGCAGTATCATGCAATATTCATTGATAATTTTAGTTGCAGAGAATAATTAGTTTAAACTAAAATCTCAAACGCTTCTCCACCTCATTCATCGAGTAACTCCTTCCATTCATAAAATAAAGTAAATACCCTTCAATATTTATCCAATAACTAAGAGTTTATTATATTTGTATGATTAATTGGCAAATCTCATTCAATAGGATGAGATAGAAACTATAAATGGAAACGGAAAAGAGACTATGAATCACGAAGAGCCTAAAAAGCTTGATATAGATGCTGTACTAAAATCTAAGGCAAAGAAGCATTACAACAAAATTCCAAAAGCAGCCATAAACTATTTGAAGCGGAAGGTTCATCAAGATGAACTAAACCACATCATAGAGATAAATCGTGATGCGTATGGCTCTGATTTTATGAAGGCATGTGTTGAGTATTTCAATTTGACCCTTCACGTGAAAGGTGAAGAAAACATTCCTGAAACAGGTAAATTTATTTTTGCAAGTAATCATCCATTGGGAGGATTAGACGGGATTTGTTTGGCTGCTATTTTAGGCGAGAAGTATGATAAAAAAATAAAGTATTTGGTTAACGACATATTGCTAAATATTGAAAACCTGGAAACAATATTCGTACCGGTGAACAAACATGGCTGGCAAGCCAAAGATTCGGTGAAGGCAATGAATGATGCTTACGAGTCAGACAATCAATTAATAACTTTTCCAGCCGGATTGTGTTCACGCAAACAAAATGGCCAAATAAAAGACTTGCAATGGACAAAGAGTTTTGTTGTGAAAGCACGAGCTTATGAAAGAGATATCATTCCTGTCCATTTTGAAGGAAGAAACTCCAATTTCTTTTACAACTTATCGAATCTTAGGAAGAAGCTTGGAGTGAAACTTAATGTGGAAATGCTCTATTTAGCAGATGAAATGATGAAAAAGAAAAATGCTGAGTTCACAATTACATTTGGTAAACCTATCCCCTGGCAATCTTTGGATAAAAGTAAAACACCACTAGAGTGGGCTCAAAATATTAAAGAATCTGTTTACAAATTAAACAAGATTTGAAAGGAAAATTATGAAAAGAATTATCGACCCTATTGATAAAAACTTATTGAAAAGCGAACTGACTCCAGATAAGTTGATGCGACCTACAAATAAAGCAAACAATGAGCTTTATATTTTTACTTATCACGACTCTCCCAACCTTATGTTGGAAGTGGGTAGGCTGCGTGAAATTGCTTTTAGATACTATGGAGGGGGAACAGGATTATCATCGGACATTGACAAGTATGACAAGATGGATAATCCCTNNCTATCGTCAATTAATTGTATGGGATCCTGAAGAAGAGGAGATATTGGGTGGCTACCGATTTCTGAGTGGAGCTGATGTTGAGTTTGATGAAAATGGGAAACCGATATTGGCAACTGGACATTTATTGAATTTTTCACAAAAGTTCATCGATGAATATCTTCCCTACACCGTTGAGCTGGGAAGATCGTTTGTGTCACTGGAGTATCAATCTACTCTAAGGAGTCGCAAAGGCATTTTCGCACTGGACAATCTTTGGGATGGACTAGGTGCTCTTTCTGTAATAGACCCTACAATCAAATATTTTTTTGGAAAAGTAACCATGTACGGTACATACAATAAGAATGCGCGTAATATGATTCTTTACTTTATGCAGAAACATTTTCCTGATAAAGAAAAACTTATCACACCTATTGTTCCTTTAGAAACCAATACAAATATTGCTAAAATGGAGGAACTATTCCAAGGCAAAACATTTAAAGAAGACTACAAGATTCTCAATCGTGAAGTACGCGCTTTGAAACTGAGTATTCCTCCGCTAATTAATGCTTATATGAGTTTATCGCCTACGATGAGAGTTTTCGGAACGTCTATTAATGATGAATTTGGAGATGTAGAAGAGACTGGAATATTAATTGAAGAAAAGCAAATATTGCAAGAAAAGCGTGTACGCCACATTGAATCGTATATGAAAAACTTGCCTACAAAAAGATTTATGAACCATTTGGGGGACCTTATTAAAGGAAAGCGTAAAAAAAAGGATTAATGTAATCTTTTCTGTTTTTTATAAACGAATTTCGTTGTTAAAAGATTCTCTACTATTATAAATATATGTGAGCCAATATAATAGTTAGACTTGATTCAGCCCAGAAATTCACATTATACAGTTAAACATAATTATATCGATCTGTCATATCTCTAACAAATTAAAAATGAAAATGAAATCAAAATTGTCGCTATTCTTAATAGCAAGTATTCTTTTAATTGCGTGCAAGGAAACGCCGATTGTGGACTATCAAATAATTCCTCAACCCAACTCGATCATCTATTCAAATGGAACGATTGCTTTGACAAACAACGTGAAGGTCTTTTTCACAGAAGATGTAACAAATGAAGCCGATTTGCTGAAAGAGTATCTTATTGCTGACTTTGGAATGAATATTCAAACAGTTGAGAACGAAAAGGATGCTGACATCCTCTTAAAACTTGACAATCAGTACAGCTCAGAAAAAGAAGATGGTTACAAAATGGATGTTACTAAAAAGAACATTGCCATTACGTCGAACTCGCAAGCAGGTGTTTTGAATGCAGTGCAATCACTGCGTCAAATTATTACTAAAGAAGATGGGAAATTTGTAGTACAACAAGGAACTATCAATGATTACCCAGCTTTTGAGTGGCGTGCTTTTATGCTAGATGAAGCAAGACACTTCAAAGGAAAAGAAGTGGTAAAAGATTTACTTGATGAAATGGCCCTGCTCAAAATGAATGTTTTCCATTGGCACCTTACTGATGACCAAGGATGGCGCATCGAAATAAAGAAATATCCTAAGCTAACTGAAGTAGAAGCTTATCGTGATTCAACTGAAATAAATCATTTTCATAGCGATCTGTATGATGGAAAGCCACACAGTGGTTTTTACACACAAGAAGAGATAAAGGAACTTGTGGAATATGCAGCTAAGCGTCATATAGTAATAGTTCCCGAATTTGAAATGCCAGGACACTCTAGTGCACCCATTGCCGCATATCCAGAATTTGGAGTGACTGGTAAACAAATAAAAGTCCCAGGTCAATTTGGTGTTCAATATGATATATATGATGTAACCAACCCCATTGTTCTAGATTTTTTCAGTGATGTATTTGATGAGCTTATAGCACTATTTCCCTCACCGGTTATTCATATAGGTGGCGACGAAATTAGATACAACCAGTGGAACGATTCGTATAAAGTTAAATCATATATGAGAAAACACGGATTGAAGACCCCAGCAGAGTTGCAAGTGTTTTTCACAAACAATATATCGAACATGCTAAAAGAAAAAGGCAAAAGGATGATGGGATGGAACGATATCACAGGTGCTCAATTGCATGAGTACCAATCGGATGAAGATACCAAAGATGTTAGCCAGAAGCTTGCAGATGGGACCATTGTTCAGTTCTGGAAGGGAGATTCAGCACTCATTGTGAACACTATCGAAAATGGTTACGATGTAGTGAATTCTTATCACAATTACACCTATTTAGATTATAACTATGAGAAAATTCCTCTAACCAAAGCATATTCGTTTAATCCTATCCCGAATGAATTGCCAAAAGAATTAGAGAGTAAAGTATTAGGTATGGGTTGTCAAATGTGGGGCGAGTTTATTCCTACTGTTGAAGATATGCAGAAAAAAGTGTTCCCACGCATAGCTGCTTATTCAGAATGTGCATGGACACTACCCAGCAATAAAAACTATGACAATTTCAGAAAATCACTCCCCTACTTCTTGAATAGATGGGACGAAAACGGAGTAGTTTATGGTCCGTTGGATTAAAATGAACCATAGAACTTTATTCTAATCAATATTTTAAAAAGCCTTTAATACGAAATGTATTGGAGGCTTTTTTTATAATAAGCAATTATTGATCTTCTAGAACTCTCTGTTTATAGACGATAACTGAACAGCATCTCTCACATCACATATTCGCAGTGGGAACCACTCCATTGTGGAAATATATTTTTAATTCTAATTATAAATAACTGTTTACTTTGCATGAGATGCATATGGTCATCTATTGATATATCTGGTCAAAACATTTTGTATGCATACAAAATGTTTGAAACTGTTGAAAATCGCATCAGCAGCCTACAAAATGTTTTACATCGCATTTTTTTCGTTTTACTGTCCGTTTCTTGGGCATTTATGTCATAAAAACCCATTTCGCACCGTAAAATGCTTTCTTTATCACCTGTTTTTTCGAAACTCTGTTGTTTTTTCTCTTTTCATGCCATTTTTCTCCAAGTTTTGCCCCAAAATGCACTATTTAAGTACTTCAAAACATTTCTACCATGGTAGATTGCGTTTTCAACAGTTGAAACCTCGATTGTAGGGGTACGATTTGATTTCCAACTGTTTTTTGTCGCATATTCTAGTGATTTGTAAAAATAACAGGCTATTATTTACAAATTGACACTTGAGAAGATAGAAAAATAATGAGAGTGCTGAATAAATGTCCTCGTTAGAAACAAAAATACAATTTTTTAAGTAGGTTTGAGGTTGAGTTTGATTTCAAAACTGTATAATAGCCCATGATTTCAGTATGTAAATCGCTACATTATTAGCAACGCTTGACATTCTGGCAATCCAATTTTCACCTCCACGCTTGCGCTAAATTACAATTTGAATCTCGCATATAGAAAGTAATATTTACCAACTACAGATACAATCAAAAACTCTCACCTACGGGGAGAGCTAAAGATGAACACATAATTTTGCTGTTGATTCTTATTTTCTCTCCCAATTGCCATTTTTATTATTATTGTATCTTTGAGGTTATTGATAAGTTGCATCATCATTAAAACGATTTAGATATAAATGTTGTTGTAAGTTGGCGTTGCTACTGAAGAAATCGCAGATGCAATCATAAATTAAACAGGAAGAATGAAGAGAACAAATGTTAAAGCCTTTTTAAGTTCGCTTACTTTTAAAGATGCTGTAGGCATTGGTTTGGGAACAATAATTGGGGTGGTTTTTTTGTAGTATCAGGTATGGCAACAGGTGTGTTCGGAACTTCATGCTTCGTATCAACAGGACTCTGATAACAACAAGCTGAATTTATCAGAAATGTTTTTTGATGCGTCGTCATGTATTGAATACTAACTTATGTAATTACCCCATTTAAAATGTCACAACAAAAACAAATTCTAATCATAGATGATCTCTTAACTCCCAAACAAGATTTTGAAAAGAGCATCCAGAAATCAAACTTAGACTATGAAATAGTCTGGGATAAGAAAGTAGCAACACCAAATATGGTCGAAGTAATAGTAACTGTACTGAAGAAGCTTGACAAAGAATACCTTGAACAGTTTCCCAATCTGAAAATGATTGCTGTTGCTTTCACGGGATACGACTCTGTAGATATGGAGTATTGTCGAGAGCATGATATAGCCGTTTATAATGTACCCAAATACTCTACTAATTCTGTAGTTGAATTATCAATTGGTCTCACTATTGCTGTTTTGAGAGAATTAACACAGGGCAATAAAATAATTCGCAATGAAGGGTGGATCCTAAATCCTGGAACAGAATTGTTTGGAAAGACCATTGGAGTTATGGGAACAGGCGAAATAGGAGTAGCAACTGCTAAGGTTTTCAAAGCCTTTGGTTGCGATTTGATTGGTTGGTCTAGAAGCGAGAACGATGCATTCAAAACACTTGGTGGAAGATATATTTTTGATAAGCAAGCTTTTTTTGCTACTGCGGATATTGTTTCTGTTCATTTGCCACTCAACAAACAGACTGAGGGGATTATTGCAGAAAAGGAATTGTCCGCAATGAAAAAGACATCCGTTTTGGTGAATACTGCCAGAGGGGCAATTATAAATGAAGCAGACTTGATTGATGCTTTGGAGCAAAAGAAAATTGCAGGAGCTGGGTTAGATGTTTTTGCTCAAGAACCCATCGATAAGAATAACAGATTGTTGAAATTGGATAATGTTGTTCTGACTCCACACGTTGCTTATAAAACGGAAGAAGCACTCAATAGAAGGATGGAAGTAACTGTGAAAAACATTTCGGATTTCCTGCAGGAAAAAAATGATAATCGGGTAGATTGATGTGGAAGAATTATTTGTGTAGAAATAAAACAATTATAAAAAATATGAAAAAGAATAAGCCAGCTGATAAACAGTCTTTCGAATCTAAAACTGACTCTGAAATGAATGTGCTTGCTGCTGAAAAGCTTCGAAAAGCATCACGACAAAATATCAACGAAGTTTTCAATATGCTAGATAGTTCGGCAGATGGAATTACTGATGATGTTGCCAAGAAACGCATATCAAAATATGGTTTGAATGAAGTAGATTATGATCGTGCTCCAGCTTGGTACACACAGTTGATAAAGTCATTTGCCAATCCTTTTATATTTATTCTTGTAGCCATTGTAGTTATTCCTACCTGATAGATGTTTGGTTTGCTGCACCTGGACAGGAAGATTGGAAGACTGTAATTGTTATCACTGCAATGATAATCATCAGTTCTCTACTCAGTTTTTTCCAAGAGTATCGAAGTAATCGCGCTGCTGAGAAGCTGAAAGGCATGGTTACAACTACTACCGCTGTTTTGAGGAAAGGGAAGAAACGGGAAGAGATAGTGATGAAGCATATAGTGCCTGGCGATATTGTGTATTTAGCTGCAGGCGACATGATACCTGCAGATTGTCGGGTGGTGGAAAGTATTGATTTATTTATTGGAGAATCTATGCTTACAGGAGAATCACTTCCCGTTGAAAAAAGACCTTCAGCAATAACAGACTCCGATAATAAACCACCTATTGAGCTTGGTAATTTATGTTTTATGGGCACGAATGTTGTAAGTGGTTCGNNTTATAGTTGTTGCAACAGGATCTAACACTTATTTCGGTAGCATTGGTAAGAGCATTGTTGGTGCAAGTCCTGAAACTAGTTTTGATATTGGAATAAACAAAGTGAGTGTGTTGCTCATTCGTTTTATGTTGGTGATGGTGCCCATTATTTTCTTGGTTAATGGGTTAGTGAAAGGAGACTGGCTTGAAGCATTGTTGTTTTCAATCGCAGTTGCAGTGGGTTTGACTCCTGAAATGTTGCCTGTAATAGTTACTGCCACTCTTGCCAAAGGTGCCATGAGTATGAGTAGGCATAAGGTTATTGTGAAACGATTGAATGCCATACAGAACTTAGGAGCCATGGATATGTTGTGTACCGATAAAACTGGCACACTGACTTTAGACAAAATAGTTCTCACAAAACATCTGAATGTAATGGGACTAGAGGATTTTGAAGTCTTGAAATGGGCATACCTCAATAGCTTTCATCAAACAGGACTGGTAAACCTGATGGACAAAGCGGTACTAGATCATGTGGAAATTCACGACTACTTAAAGGTAGAAGAAGATTTTGAAAAGATTGATGAGTTGCCATTTGATTTTCTGCGCCGACGTATGAGTGTTATTTTGAAGCAGAAGAATGGCAAGCATATCTTGATTTCGAAAGGTGCAGTGGAGGAAATGTTGGATCTTTGTACTCATAGTTTCGATCCAGGTGAAGATAGGAAGTTGCACATTGACGAAGATGAAGTTGTTGTGCTGAATGATGAGATGCGCAAAAATGTTTATAAGACAACTTCCGAATTAAATGCAAAAGGTCTTCGTGTATTGGTGCTCGCCATTAAAGAATTTGATGCCGATCATCCTTTGACATATACTGTAGAGGATGAAAAAGATATGATTCTGACAGGCTTTATTGGATTGTTAGACCCTGCTAAGCCATCTGCCCAACCTAGTATAGGCTTTGCACAGATTAAACGTAGAAGTAAAGGTGTTGACAGGAGACAACGAAATTGTTACCAAAAAGATTTGTGGTGATGTGGGTATCCCTGTTAAAAACATTATTCTTGGGGATGAGCTAGAACAGATTTCTGATGAGGAATTGACAGAACGAGTAAATGATATTTCTATTTTCGCCAAGTTAAGTCCTTTGCAAAAGGTGAGGGTAGTGCAATCTTTGCGTGCAAAAGGTCACACTGTTGGAGTACTTGGAGATGGTATAAATGATGCTCCAGCCTTGAAAGAGGCTGATGTGGGTATCACCGTAGATAATGCCGTAGATATTGCCAAAGAAAGTTCTGATATTATTTTACTGGAGAAAAATCTAGAGGTGTTGCATAAAGGTGTTGTGTATGGAAGAGATACTTTTGGAAACATCATGAAGTATATCAAGATGGCTACCAGTAGTAATTTTGGAAATGTATTCAGTATTCTGGGTGCAAGTGCATTCTTGCCTTTCTTGCCCATGTTGCCTATTCAGTTGTTGTTCCAAAATCTGCTCTACGATTTTTCTCAAATATCGCTTCCTTGGGATCATATGGATGAAGACTATTTAGAATCTCCTAAAATATGGAAGCCCAAAGGAATTCTCCGATTTATGGTTTATATCGGACCAATTAGTTCTATATTCGATTATGCCTTATTTGCCATCATGTTTTTTGTGTTCAAAGCCAATAGTCCCGATCATCAACATCTGTTTCAAACAGGTTGGTTTGTGTTAGGTCTTGTGTCTCAAACATTGATAGTGCATATAATTAGAACTAAAAAAGTGCCATTTATTCAAAGTTGGGCTTCGGCACCTGTTGTAGCTGCAACTACTTTAGTGATGGCACTCGGAATAATTATTCCTTTTACACCACTTGCACGAGTTCTATCTATGGTGCCACTTCCATTTGCTTATTTCCCATGGTTGATCGGCCTTTTGGTTGCATATAGTTTAACAACTCAATTTGTCAAGAATTGGTATATTAGAAGGTTTGGTGAATGGTTGTAGTAGTGTTAAGTAGATAATTTAAATATTAAGCAAGACATTAATTCAAGATTATTGAAAGGATATAATAAGCATTGTAACTGATGAGGGTCGGAAAGACATAAGTTTTAAAAGACACGCTTGCCGATCCTCGGGAAGTACAAACTTGTTCAATTTACAGGTTACGAACCCGCGAAGACATCTAGTTTATTTACAAAAAGTGCTTTTGTTTGGTTGGTAAATGGAATACTTCATCTTTAATTTGTGGAATGAGATAGTTTGAGGCAAATAGAAGAAACCATCCAACTCTACAATACATTTAAAGTTTATTTTTTTTGTCAGACTTTGCAATGGAATGCGCAGCCAAAGGAGCGGTAAGATAAATAAAAACGATTACCATAAGTGCTTTTATCCATACTGTACCAGTATTAAAAAACAAACTTACTCCGATTATAAGCAATAGCAGTCCCAAACTAGTTGCCTTGGTAGTAGCATGCATTCGGCTGTACAAATCGGTAAATCGAATAAGTCCTATAGCAGCTATCAACATAAATGCTGCGCCCAAAAAGATGAGGATAATGAATATAATATCTATCATTATTTTTGTTTTAAATAAGTTGAGATGGCAACAGTGCCGATAAATGAGATGAGTGAAATAACAATTACAATATCGAAATACATGGCCTTGTTGATTACCACGCTATACACCAATATAAAACCCATAGTGATGGATGCTATCAAGTCCAATGCAACAATTCGATCTCTTGCCGTGGGGCCTTTTACAATACGCACAAAGGCAAGAGCAAAAGCTATCAATAGCATGATAAATGCCAAAATCAAAATAAGATTGTAAAATGGAGGTTCCATATTTTATTCAGTTATTCTTTTTATTTTATTTTGTATGACATTAAATTCCTTCAGCATATCGTCTTGTGTGGTTTCATACAATACATGCACCAATATCGTTTTTTTGTCGTCGGTAATATCAATGGACAAGGATCCTGGTGTCATCGAAAGCAAGTTGCTGAAAAGCAACAAGCCAAAATTCGATTTTAATGTCAACGGAACTTTGATAAAACCTGGCTTGATTCTTAATCTCGGCGTTAATATATCATAGGCAATATATAAGTTGGCCTCAACCAGTTTATATAAGTAAAACAGGATGAAAGTGACAATATAATAAGGCTTTAAAAATAATTTCATAGCATATTATGCA
>DENY01000132.1:10958-16660 GCA_002359825.1 Bacteroidales bacterium UBA2632 | reverse complement strand
CAACCCTAAAAATATACTACCCAGACCTAAAATAATAGACGGCAAGAAATGCACAAAGCTCAATTTAACGGTAGGCTGTGAAGATAGATCTTTTGTTGGTGATTCCTTTAAAAATGCTTCGTTCCATATTTTCACCATCGAATACAGAGTGAGCATGGCGGTGAGCACTGCCACTGCCACAATAATATAATGTTGACTTTCGATGCCACCTTTAAACAGAATAAACTTTGCAAAAAAACCTGACAAAGGAGGTACCCCCATTAAAGCGAAAGCAGGAATAACAAACAGCACAGCCAGCAATGGACTCTGTTTCATCAATCCGCCAATATCTTTGAGATAAAAAGTTCCCTTTAATTTATTTATCATTCCAGCTATTAAAAAGGTGTTGGTTTTGGCAATCATATTGTGTATCATAAAAAATATGGCTCCGGCAATAGCCAAAGGCGTAAAAATGGCCAGCCCCATAATCATATATCCTATTTGGCTAATAATATGATACGACAGGATACGCCTTATATCGTAATGTGACGAGGCGGCCATTCCTCCAATTATCATGGTAAAGCCCGCTACTATCAATAACGTATTGAGCCAAAAAGCTTGGTCTTGAACAAAAAAGAGAGTGAAAAAACGAATGAGGGCATATACTCCCACTTTGGTTAACAAGCCAGCAAAGAGAGCCGTGACAGTTATGTTTGGTGTATGATACGAGGCGGGCAACCAAAAAAACAGGGGGAAAACTGCAGCTTTTATTCCAAAAGCTATAAAAAATAATGTAGTGGAAGAATTAATGAGTATTGACTGATCATTCTCTCGCAATATCTGAGCAAGGTGAGCCATGTTTAAAGTTCCTGTTTCTCCGTATAGCAAGCCCAATCCTGCCAAAAACAATAATGAACCCAGTAGGTTTAAAGCCATATATTTGATACCTCCCTCTAATTGATCTTTAGAATTTCCGATTACAATCAACACAAAAGACGAAATCAATATCACCTCGAACCAGACATAGAGGTTAAACACATCGCCCGTTATGAATGCACCATTAACCCCCATTATAAGTGCAAAGAAAAACACATAAAATTTATTTGTTTTATGACTGCCACTCATAAATCCGATAGCATAAATAGAGACTGCAAAAACAATAAAAGAGGCAACAATAAGCATGATAGCACTTAGGTAATCCACCACCAATGTAATGCCCATGGGAGCTTTCCAACCTCCCATGTCTAAGGTCAGGATGCCGTGTTCGGTTACTTGTATAAACAAAAAGATGGAAATAGCCAGCAAAACTGCACTTCCCAGTACACCGATAACTTGCGCTACACGGCTTGATTTTATTAATACAAATACTAGTATGAGTAGAAATGGAAATAATATGGGTAAAGCTATTGCTGTCATAGAACTAATTATCTGTTTTTTTAAGTTGATCTAAATCGTCAGTGCCCGTTATTTCAAAAAACTTGAGCTTTAGAGCAAGTGCAAAGACTACCAACCCAAAGCTTATCACAATTGAAGTGAGTACAAAAGCCTGAGGTAGAGGATCGGCCATTGCACTTATATTTTGCACTGTATCATCAACAAAGGCAGGCTCACCCGCAACAATGCCCGAAGCAAGAAAAACAATTAGATTGGTGGCATTGCCTATAAACATAATGCCAATGATAAATTTTAAAATACTGCGTCGCAAAAGCATATATACTCCAGCAGTGTAAAGAACTCCAACTAATACAGCTAATATTATTTCCATTATTTAGGGTTTGTTAAAGTGAAGAAAAACATTAGGGTGACTCCTATCACGGCCATAAAAACCCCTGTGTCGAATAGCAATGGTGAGCCCAGTTCTAATTCACCCAATACTCCCATCGGGATGCTAATCCAAACACCTTTCATCAATATATGAGAGTATAAAAGACTTGGTATAAAACTTAAAAGCACTAAAATTAAGCCTAATGCCACATAACCTTCAGGTTTTATTCTTAATTTACTCTGAACTTGGCGCCAATCGAAAGCAAAACTATTAAATACGATAGCAAGGGCAGCTAAAAGCCCGCCAATAAAACCACCACCTGGATTATTGTGTCCCCTAAGCAGTGCTACAAAGGCAAAAAACACCAATAAAGTTCTTACATAAGGTGTTGCCAATTGAAGAATAACCGAATTCATACTTTTTTGGTTTTAAGTAATACAAAAACACCCAAGGCTGCAATAATCAACACAGTAACCTCTCCTAAAGTATCCAGTGCCCTAAAATCTACCAATATTACATTTACCACATTTTTCCCATGAGCCATGACAAAGCTGTTCTGTAGCATTATATCAGATATGGAATGGTTAAATTCAACATTTAAAGCCTTGAGGGCTAACACAGTCATTGCGCTACCAAAGATGAGAGAAATAATGAAATCCCGTACCCTTGTAAGTTTATTAGACAATGTCTCAAAAAACGGCAAACGTCCCAATACCAGTACAAACATAACTACAACAAGAGTTTCAACCAATATTTGCGTAATAGCCAAATCAACAGCGCTAAAATAAAGGTATATGAGAGAAATACCATATCCACTTACTCCCATTGAAATTATAGTTGCAATTCTTGAATGAGCTATTGCAGCATAGAAGGCGGCACAAGAAATGATAACTACCAAGCCTGATACATACAACGGTGTTAAACTAAATTGAGTATCTAACACCCAATTACGCGTAACATATATCTCAAACCAGAGTAGAGCAGAAGTAAATAAAATTACTGTGAGAATATAAAATCGATGGTATCCATGTTGAAGACGCTTTGTATTACGTTCCGAAAAGTTTAAAAAACCGTCGAGCAACTGATAAAATATATTGGTAAATTTAATAGTGAAAATACGTTCATTAATTAATCTCCACTTGACGAGAAACTGCTTTTTGTTAAGCGCAACGATAAAAATTATCATGCCGAGCATTACAGTGAGCATACTCAGAAGAAAAACATCGTTGAAACCGTGCCACAATTTAAGTTCCACATCTATCATCTCTTTTCGGATACTGCTGAGTGCCGGTTCTACCAATTCATCCCCAAGTACCGCTGGTGAAAGGCCAAGGAGTAAGCTGAGTAAGGTGAGCACGCCAGGTCCCAATAAATAGAGAAATCCTTTTTCGTTGGGTTGCTTTGGGTAGGCTCCTTCTTTGCCTAAAAAAACTTTGAACATAAAGTACATGGAAACAGCAACCATAAGGGTGTTAGCTGCAACACCTAAGATAAGTACCAACGAGGCAATTCCCGGCGAATCTATCTTGGCTTCGTAAATAAGTTCTTTACCTAAGAAACCCAGCGTGGGTGGTAGGCCTGCCATGGACAGCAAAGCCAGTATGCTGATTACAAAAGTGATGGGCATATGTTTGTATAGGCCACCAAGTTTAGATAGCTCTCTCGTTCCGGTTTTCTTGTCTATAAAACCAGCTACCATAAACAATGCAGCTTTATAAAAAGCATGCACAAATAAAAACAACATAGCCGCTTTTATCGAGAGTGTTGTATCAATACCGATGAGCAGTACCAAAATACCCAACGAGCTGATGGTGGTATAGGCCAGTATGGCTTTCAAATCAGTTTGAGTAATAGAAAAATAGGCTCCCAAAAACATGGTTGTTACACCCACAAGGGTAATAATATAGGTCCACTCAATTGTTCCGCCAAGGATGGGGCTAAGCAATGCCAGCAAAAACACGCCTGCTTTAACCATCGTTGCCGAGTGCAAATAGGCACTCACGGGTGTTGGGGCTTGCATTGCGCCGGGCAACCAGAAATGGAATGGAAATTGAGCCGATTTTGTAAATGCGCCAGCCAATATTAAAAGCAGTCCAGGAAGATACAAACCACTGTTCTTTATTGTTTGAGCACCTTCCAACCAATCGACCACCGAATAACTATCCACAACGCTGCCAAGCAGCAAAACGCCCGTCAATAATAATAAACCCCCGAAGGCAGTTATAATAAGTGACTGGAAGGCAGCTTTGCGCGCCATCTCTTTTTTGTGGAAGAAACTTATGAGCAAGAATGAAAGGAAACTAGTGAGTTCCCAAAAAACAAAAAGCTGTATAAGATTTGCCGATAGCACTAAGCCGAGCATCGCTCCGCCGAAAAGGAAAAGCTGAAAATAAAACTTATCAGTGCCTTCATAGCTTCTCATGTAGGCCGAAGCATATAAAAACACCAAGGTGCCAATGCCAGTTATAAGCAGGGCGAAAACCAAACTTAAACCATTTAACGAAAACTCAAGATTAAGTCCAATCTGAGGTATCCAGTTGATTACGGTCAATATTCCGCTACCGTTTCTAGCCTCAGATATTTTTGAAAAGAAAAAAACAAAAAATGCTGCTTGAACAATTGCCAAAATGATACCTACATGCTTTTTTAACCAGCGGGGTAGAATGAATNNCGAAAGAGAATATTAAGTATATTAATAATATATAGTGCATCGGCGTTAAATATTTGGATTAGATGAGCTTATTAAATCATCACGATTTACGAATATATGTATCATTTGAAAATTTAGTCTAATCGTTCAGAAATTAAACAGATATTTATGTAAATCTGTTCATCAATTTAAAGGTGGCTTATCTAATCAATCTTGTAAGCTTGTTACGATAAGAACACAATATCGGCAAAGATATAAAAATTTAATTTAGTAGTTTAGTCAGGTTTAAACAAGAAATGAAAAGTTTTTCCAAAGAGCTATTTGTTTTTTTTGCTATAGCAATGTTTTAAAAAATGCTGTTGCAAATTTGTTTTTAGTGGTATCAATTTATTATGAAGCTGTTTGAGATATGTGTTTGGATTACTCAATAATCAAATGAAGGTATTTTTAAGAGCTCGCCTTCTTTCAAAGANNCTCAGATTGATGAGCAACAATGCCAGGTGCAGTGAATGCTATTGCTTGATGGATATCTACTTCGGGCTTACGGTTATGAATGAGTGAATCGATAAATTCATGCGTTATAAACGCATGCGAACCACCATGACCCGTATTATACCGCAAAGATTCGGGTAGCATATCGGTTTTCCACCATTCTGGTGCTACAAACTCTTCCACCTTATTTTTTGCTACATCAAAACCACCATCATCTTTTGCTATTTTATCACCCGCTTTCACTATCACAGAATTGGACATTGCTCCATGTGATAGAATCAAACTCATTTTATCGCCATGCCATTCAGCCCGTTCGCTTTGTCTCAAAGCACCCTTCCAGTTCACTTCTACAGGAAAAGATATTCCATTACTTGTTTTAAAGAAGGCCGATTCGTTCCAAAAAGGATTATTGTATAGATTGTCTTTTAGAATGGGATCGTCATCTCCCCATCCAATACAAGTTACTTCCGTTAGTCTTTCTTGTGTTAGTCCCACCAATTACATGGCGAGCATGATCAGGTGCTCCCGTTGCAATAAAAACTGCATCAACTTTAGGGTCTTTCAACAACAATTCCAAGGAGTTGTAGCTTTTAGTGCATTCATATCCTTTCATTAAAGCTTCTCTTCGCTCTAAGCGCAGGTCGCTCACAGCTTCAACAGTACAATTAGGATGTTTATGAAATTGAAATCCTAATCCAAATCTACCACCGATGATTCCCATTCTTATCTTACGAGGAGTTACATGTGAGTTGGAAAATGCCAAATTAGGAGCCATTGCTATAGCAGTTGCTCCTAAACCAATGGTTTTAATAAATA
>DENY01000132.1:8602-10769 GCA_002359825.1 Bacteroidales bacterium UBA2632 | reverse complement strand
GTGATTTGTTTTATATAAATGAACCATGTAAAATTAAAAAATGATGAATAAGATTCTTTTCGTTCTTCTATTTTCATTTTTGCAAATAACGGGTTTTGCACAAAACCATGATGCCGAACTTATCAATCAAAAAACAAACATTGTAATTGATAAGAATAAGTTGACCAAAGAAGTGTTGTACGAAATAAGAATAAACAACAGAGCAGGAGAGAAATATACCAGAATAACAATACCTTTTTCCAAGCTTTATAGGGTTAGTAATATTGATGCTCACATTGAAAACTCAAACGGCAAAATAGTCAAGAGACTAAAGAAAAGTGATATAGTAGAGAGGAGCTCAATTTCGGACTTTTCGTTGTATGAGGATGATTTCATTAAAGATTTTACCCTTAAACATAATTCCTATCCATATACCATTGTTTATTCCTACAAAATTCAACAAAAAGAATTTCTCTACATAGACTATTGGATGCCTGTATTATCTGATAAGGTTCCGACACTGAAAGCTAATCTTGAAATCACTGTTCCAGTAGATTATACTATAAAATATCTCAACCATTCGGTGAATGAACCAAGCATTGATACACTGTCAAATAAAATTACTTCTAACTGGCATGCCAGTTATACAGATATTATGAAACAGGAGGTTTTCTCACCCGATATTTCCACTTTACTGCCTGCTGTCTCGATTACTCCCACGGATTTTTATTTTGAAAAGAAAGGTTCATTTGAGAACTGGATGACTTATGGTAATTGGCAGCATGATATAATGCTAGGTTTATCTGAATTGCCAGAAAATGAAAAAATGAAGATTCTTTCAATTACAGAAAATATAGAAGATGAAAAGGAGAAAATTAAAGTATTGTATCACTCACTGCAAGACGAAACGCGCTATATAAATATATCCATTGGAACGGGAGGAATGAAACCCTATCATGCCTCTTATGTTGTAGAAAACAAGTATGGCGATTGTAAAGCTTTGACTAATTATTTTAAATCAGTATTAGATTTTCTTGAAATCGAATCATATTACACCACGGTTTATGCTGGAACTCCAACTAAACATATTGACAAAAGTTTTCCTTCTCAACAATTTAACCATGTAATCCTTTATATTCCTTCTGATGATAAAGATATATGGCTGGACGCTACAAGCGATGGACCTTTTGATTATTTGGGCACATTCACGCAAAATAGAGATGCTTTTGTTGTTGATTTTAATCAGAGCCGTTTTGTGAAAACTCCATCTTTTTCTAATGAAGACGTTCTTGAGACCCGACATATTAATGTTGAATATGCTTCAAATCAAGCCAATGTTTCTTTCCGAAATAGATATAAAGGCGATATGTATGAGAAAATCTTGCATATTGAAACAGACTATAACGAATCTGATAAATCGAGAATACTTCAAAGCTATTTTGTGGAAGATGGATTCGAGATGAAGAACCATCAGATTATAAAATCAAATAGAGATTCTGCTAACATAGAGTTAATCCTCAATGCCACTTCTCAAGAAGTTTATAGGCATTATGGGAATGATATTCTTATCAGTAATATTGCATTTGAGCTACCCAAATTTGAAAAACCAAAAGATAGAAAGTCACCCATTCAAATCGATTATCCAATTTATAAAATAGATACCCTAATATATACTATTCCAAAGGGATTTGAATTAAACCAAAGTTTTAAGAATTTTGCTCATTCAAATCGATTTGGAGAATATAAGCTCAATATTAATGAGAATGAGGGTGAAATAATTGTAATCAAGAGCCTACAAGTTTATGCTGGACATTATCCTATTACTGACTACCAAGACTTCTATGGTTTTTTTGAAACTGTTTTAGGGATTGAAAATAAAAAACAACTCGTATTAAATAAACTCCATGAAAATGACTAGAAAACTACAACTCAGTTTATTGTTTGTTGCCGTAATGTGGTTTCCATCTTTTGGGCAAAACTACTCAAGAGAACGCGGTAAAATGGGAGTAGATGAATTTGAACTTACGGAGTATCCTCTTGATAAAGATGCAGAAGCAGTTGTGCTTTTTGATATTTCTTCTTCAAGATTCGTGGAAATAGATTGGTCTTTCGAGATTCTTTATGAGAGAACTACACGATTGAAAATCCTATCAGAGGCAGGCCTTAAATGGGCTGAAATTGGAATCCC
>DENY01000132.1:0-8503 GCA_002359825.1 Bacteroidales bacterium UBA2632 | reverse complement strand
GTAATGCCTCATGGAATGTGAGAAAATTTGCTCTTCCAAATATTAAGATAGGTTCAATAATCGAATATACCTATAAAATTAAATCGCAGCACCTATTTAACCTTAGAGATTGGATCATTCAATGGCCAATTCCAGTCGTTTATAGCGAATATGTAGTAAGAATGGTTCCTTTTTACAATTATGCATTCGTACTGCAAGGAGCAGACGACTTTGATTTTCAAGAATCCAATGTCGACAATATTAAAAAGCGATATGGACGAATTGATTACAACGATTATATTCATAAGTATGCTATGGTGAATGTTCCTGCTTTTAAAGGTGAGGAGTTTATAACCTCTGTAAATGATAATATTATGAAGCTCGAGTTTCAATTAGCTGAAGTTATTTATCCTGATGGAAAAACAAAAGAAATAATGACTACATGGGATAAAGTGAATAAAGACCTGCTGGATAATAGTGATTTTGGGGGTTACATTAAAAGATCGGAGAGACTAGCCAAGAAACTCATTTTGGATGATGTCAAAGAGTTGAAAACCGAGAAAGAAAAATTCGATTTTGTTTTAGATTATGTAAAGGGTAATTACAATTGGAATAAAATTGATTGGAAATATGCTTCTCAATCGCCCAACAAATTTGTAAAAGAGAAGCACGGCAATTGTGCCGATATCAATTTATTCACCATTGGGCTACTGAATGCCATTGGGATAGATGCCAAACCAGTAATAATGAGCACCCGTGAAAATGGGAAGGTAAGGCTTGAATATCCTCTTTTAAGTTCTTTCAACTATGTGATAATATTGGCAGAGGTAGAAGGCAGTAGTGTGATTGCTGATGCTACAGAGGTTTTAAGTTTAAACTATAGAATCCCTCCGCGGTGTATCAATGATAAAGGATTGGTGGTAGATAAAGATGAGGTAATGTGGGCAAATTTAGAATTTCAATTTCCATCGGAAATAAAGATCGACTTCGTGATTGAATTAACCAACAACGATGTTATGAATACATCTGTTTCTAAAGCTGCCACAGAGTACGATGGTCTGTACTATAGAAATAATTATGGTAATAAAGGCGAAACTCTTATCAAGAAAATTGAGAATAAGGATTTCACCCTAGTAGATGCGTCAATAGAGGTTCAAAACTTTATGGATAAAGAAAAACCATATATCTTGAGTTACAAACAGACAAGCACACCTGAGATTGTAAATGAGAAGATATACATATCGCCATTNNTTTTTAAATGAAACTATTTCGGATAATCCATTAAAACAAGGCATTCGCACTTATCCAATTGATATGACCTATCCCAAAAAGAGAGTCTATAGTTCAACCATAATCATCCCTGAAGGCTACGAAGTAGATTACACACCAGAAGAACAAAACTTCAAAAACGACCTCTTCGAAATAACATATAATACTATTCAGGAAGAAGGTGAAATAAAGGTTTCATTCAATTATATCTTTACCAAATCAATCTATCCACCCAATGATTATCCAAGAATAAAGGCTTATTTTGCTGAGATTGTGAAAAAGGGGAATGAGAAGATTGTATTGGCAAGAACGGAACTGAGATAAACAGGCAAAATGTTAGTCTCAATTCCACGGTGACGGTGGTAGATCAGACGTCTATCTGTTGAAAACGCAATCAAGAGCGTGAATTATTTTTGAAAAATAAATATTAATAATTACGATTATTAGATCGTCCATATTACAAACAAAAAAAGCTACCTTTTAAAGGCAGCTTTTTTAATTTTGCAAACGCTTTTTGCGTTCTTGGTGATCCACCTGGGGCTCGAACCCAGGACCCCATCCTTAAAAGGGATGTGCTCTACCTGCTGAGCTAGTGAATCTACCTGTTGTGCTTTCTTTCAAAAGCGATGCAAAGGTAAAACATTTTTTTTATTAACCAAAAGAAGATGGTGTGAAATCACCACTTTCTTTGTTTTATTTTTTTGAGTGAGTTCGCATTTCATACTCTTTGAGTAATCATCCTATTTGTTTTTAGCAAGTTACCAACGATTATTTAAAACGATTTCAAATTAACTAAATGCGAATTATTTCTTGTTTGTTTTTCCAGTAGAGCGAAAACGCCGCTAAGTTTACTTCAATTTGTACAATAATTCAATTTCTTCTGCCCAAAGACTTTCGTCAGGTGTCTCCAAAATGAGAGGCATTTTGTCAAATCGGTCATCTTTCATAATCATTTCGAAGAGTGTCATTCCCATTACGCCTTTTCCGATAGAGTCGTGGCGGTCCACTTTTGTACCCAACTCTTTTTTCGAGTCGTTTATGTGCATTCCTTTAAGGTATTTAAATCCTACAACATCTTCAAACGATTGGAATGTCTCTTTGAATGACTCTTCGGTCCTTATTTCGTAACCAGCTGCCAATGTGTGTGCAGTGTCAATACAAACTCCTACACGCGACTTATCTTCAACTTTGTCGATGATGTGTGCTAATTGCTCAAATGTATGGCCCAGATTGGTTCCTTGGCCTGCAGTGTTCTCTATGACAGCCGTTACACCTTTAGTTTGCTCCAAGGCAATATTTATTGACTCTGCAATACGATTGAGACAAGCATCAATTTCTATTTTATTCAGATGGCTACCAGGATGGAAATTCAATCTGTTTATGCCTAATTGTTCGCAACGTTGCATTTCGTCAAGAAAAGCATCGCGAGATTTTGTCAATCCTTCCACTTCTGGGTGTCCTAAATTGATGAGATAGCTATCGTGTGGTAAAATGTAGTCCATGTTAAACCCCAATTCTTCACATCTCTCTTTAAATAACTGAATGCTTTCCTCAGTTAATGGGGCTGCTTTCCATTGACGTTGGTTCTTAGTGAAAAAAGCGAATGCTTTGGCTCCAATATTGTGGGCATTCACTGGAGCATTTTCTACACCACCTGCTGCGCTAATGTGGGCACCTATGTACTTCTTCATATTGAGTGTTCTTTTAATTGTTTATCAAATAAATACTACACTAACAAAAGTACATTTTTAATAACTCATTTGAAAAAAAATATTGAAATTGTTTTGAACAATAGAAGATTGATATTTCAATAAATTCTATTGCTACAAAGATAATGTGGTAATAGATTGATTGATTGATTGGGGGGAGAAACGGGTGGGGCAGAGAAGATAGAGTGAGATGAGATAGAACTAAATATTACTCAACAACTGACTTATTTTTATCAAGATAGCGCAATAAAGCTTCTGATTTTCCTATTTCGTATTTAAGATCTTCAATCTCGTGTAGAATTTTTGATAGCTCAAAAGACAGACTGATAGCTTTCTTTTCTGTTTTTGATAAAGTTTTTGTAGAATTTCTTTTCCCTATATACGTGAGTGTAATGGGGGAGTCTTGAAAAGTATAAATAAATTCGGAAACGCCATTTTCATCGTTACCAATGAAACGAACAATCTCATAGGTTCTTTTCAACGTAGTGAATTTATAATTCAAACCATCAGCGGTTACTGTCAAAGATTCTGCGTAAGAACCATCGGGTATCGAAGCTTTTATTTTGTTGTGGTTGAGACTACTACCAGAGTAAACACTTTCAAGAAATAGTATGCCTTTTTCACTTACTCTAGAGCGGAGAGTATTTTCTTCTAACGGTTTTGAAGAGGGTGTTAGTTTAGGAACGTAGTTGCCAAATTCTTGATAGTTTTCGTCACGTACAAAATCGAACTCGCTTTGCACTTCCTTCAGTTCGTTGTAGTTATTTTGAATCATAGAGTCGAGATAAACAATATTTCTTTTGTTTTCGGCTCTTCTCACATCTTGCATCAACGAAAACCCCTCCTTTATTTCTTTGAAAGCTTTTGGATGAAGCATTTTTATACTGTCAATATGAGATTTTGCGCTTTCGTAATTGTCGGCGGCGTAGAGATTTTTGGCCATGTCCAAGAAATATTTTGCATCTTTTGTTTTGCTGTTGCATGATAGCAAGGTGCAAAGCAAAGCAACCAAAACAAACAAGACTTGTTTGGAACTCCAATTATATTTTGATGTGCAATAACTCACTTTCATTTCTTTTAAAATAGTTTCTCATACAAATTTACGAGAAAAAGGTGTACAAACGGTCTAATTATTGTATTTTTGCAATTCATAACAGATATTCAACAGATGTTCATCTCACAAGAAGTTATAAATCAACACTTAAGCAAGCCAATTTTTAGGTTATTATCAGAAGTAGCCGATGAGTTGGGGTTAGAAACCTATCTCATTGGAGGATTTGTACGCGATATATTTTTATATCGCAAATCAAACGATATAGACATTGTAACCGTTGGTAGTGGAATAAAACTAGCGAAGGGAGTCGCCAAAAAACTGGGCAAAAATGTAAACATTACCATTTTCAAAAACTTTGGTACGGCTCAAATAAAGTATAAGGAGTACGAATTAGAATTTGTAGGTGCACGAAAAGAATCATATACGCGCGATTCTCGCAATCCAATTGTTGAGGATGGTACACTCGAGGATGATCAAAATCGGAGAGATTTTACGATTAATGCACTCGCTCTTTGTCTTAACAATGATAGATATGGAGAATTGGTAGATCCTTTCAATGGTATTCAAGATTTGGAAGATCTCATTATCAAAACCCCACTCAATCCTGATATCACATTTAACGACGACCCTTTGCGAATGATGCGTGCCATCCGGTTTGCTACGCAACTGGGTTTTGACATCCTACCCGAAACTTTTGATGCCATTGAGCGCAATAAAAAGCGTATTGACATTATATCCAAAGAGCGCATTGTAGACGAGTTGAATAAGATTGTTCTTTCGCCAATGCCTTCTATTGGTTTCATTTTGCTTGAAAAGACAGGTTTGTTAGAAATAATATTTCCCGAACTTTTAGAGCTAAAAGGTGCAGAAACCAAGGATGGAGTGGGGCACAAGGATAATTTCTATCATACCTTATCTGTACTTGATAATATAGCAAAAACTTCTGACAATTTATGGTTGCGCTGGGCTGCCCTATTGCATGATATAGGCAAACCTGCCACTAAACGATGGGACCCAAAGCTTGGATGGACATTTCACAACCACGACTTTATTGGTCAAAAGATGATACCCCAAATCTTTCGCCGCATGAAATTACCTTTGAACGAAAAAATGAAATTTGTTCAAAAGATTGTTTCGCTTCACATGCGTCCGATGCAACTGGTGGAAGACAAAGTGACAGATTCTGCTATTCGCAGATTATTGTTCGAAGCGGGGGACGATATTGATGATCTAATGAAGCTCTGCGAGGCAGATATAACTTCGAAAAACCCAAATAAAGTACGCCGATTTCTTCAAAACTTCAAAGAGGTGAGACATAAACTGTTGGAAATTGAAGAAAAGGACCGTGTGCGCAATTTTGAGCCTCCTATTGATGGCATTGAAATTATGCAACTATTCGGTTTGGGACAAACACCCTTAGTGGGTCGGTTGAAATCTGCCATTAAAGAAGCTATTTTGGATGGAGTGATTCCCAATGAATACGAAGCTGCTCATCAATTTTTGATTGTGAAAGCTAAAGAGCTTGGTCTTGAGCCAAAAGATACTTTGTCAGGTGATAATAATAGAGATTAAGAGAAAAGGATTACCATCAAAGTTAAGCGTTTTCTCTTATTTATTTTATTATTATAGAACTCTTCAGACATAGTTCATAAGCACATTATCCCCAACTTCACAAGACGAAAAATATGTAAAGCACAAAGTGTGGTCCTTCAAAGCAACAAAAGATCGTTTGAAAGCGTTAATCAAATACGGTTTTTATTCAAATAAACTGTATAACTAATATTTAATTGTACTTTTGCATATCACAAAATTACTCCTTAATTGGATTGTTTAAATGAAAAAAAATATATCTAAACTTGCTTTTCTTGTACTTCTTTCAATTCTTATTGTCGGGTGCAACAATGGTGAGAGAAGCATATTCTCAAGAGATAATCAGGTGCAGTTTGACACCTTAGTAGTTGAGAAAAAATATTATCTAAACAATGATACTGCAAATCCATATTGCGATTTGAATGTACATTTCGTATATCCTATTAAAAGTTCAAAGACTGAATTAAGCAGATTGNNGTAAAGACTGAATTGAACAGATTGCAACAGCTCTTTATAAGTAATACACTGGGTCAAATGTATGGTGAATATACACCAAAAGAAGCAATCGAGCTATACACAAAGAATTTTGTAAAAAACTACGAAGCTGATGCTCTCATTTTTCAAGATGAATTAGAAGACTTGGAAAATCATCCAACCCTTATTCCTTCGAACCTTGATGCAGAACATGAAAACGAACTCCAATCAAACTCGTTCTATTCTTACTACGAGACTTTGTCAAACAAGGTGTATTTTAACGAGAACAATTTATTATCATTTCAAGTGAACCGATACAACAACAAAGGGGGATCAGCAACATACAGTTCACACAACAATTATGTGATTAATTTGAGAACAGGCGATTTACTGACTGAAGGTGATATATTCACCCCCGGATATGATGTTGCATTGCAACAATTGTTTGAGAAAGTCTTAATGCAAGAAAATAACGTAAAAACAGTTTCAGATTTAGAAAACTTGGGCTACTTTGGAATAGAAGAGATAATGCCAAACAGAAACTTTCTTATTGATAACAAGGGCATAACATACATATTTAATAAAGGAGAGTATTCCGCATACTTGTTGGATGCTCCCGAAGTATTTATTTCGTTTGACGAGTTGAGAATGTTATTGAAAAAAAACACAGTCGTTTCAAAATTAGCTGAACAATAAAACATAGTGAAAACAATCCAAAAATATTTCCCATCACTTTCTGCTACTCAAGTCAAACAATTTGAAGCTTTGCTTGATCTTTACACCGAATGGAATGCAAAAATCAATGTAATTTCGCGTAAGGATATACAAAATTTGTATGTGCACCATGTATTGCATTCGTTGGCGATTGCAAAATTCATAGATTTTACACCTTCTACACGTATATTGGATGTTGGCACAGGAGGAGGATTTCCTGGTATACCATTAGCTATCTTTTTTCCGGAATTGGAGTTTGTGATGATTGACAGCATTGCTAAAAAGATTAAGGTGGTCAATGAAGTGGCACAAGCCATTTCTCTCACTAATGTGGAGGCGTATCATAGGAGAGCACAAGACGAAAAAGGAAAGTACGATTTTGTGGTAAGTAGAGCTGTGATGCCCATGACAGAGTTGGTGAAGTTGGTACGTAAAAACATTNNCCTATCTATAAAAATGCTCTCAATAATGGAGTAATCTGTCTAAAAGGCGGAGACCTCGATGATGAGTTGAAACCCTTTAAAAACAAAGCTGAGGTTTTTCCATTGACACATTATTTCTCAGAACCTTTTTTTGAAACCAAAAAACTGGTCTATTTACCTATTATATAATAAAGTATAAAGGAGATGCTTTCTTTCCTGAAGTGGAAAGAAAACATTATTTTTGTTTTTACTATAAACTAATAACACAATTGAATAGCTTCAAAAATATGTTTTTTAAAAAGATGAAAATAAAAGTATTTGAATTCAATCCAATAGCAGTGAATACGTATGTGTTGTATGATAAAACAGGCGAATGCGTTATCGTAGATGCAGCTTGTTTTTATCCAAACGAACAGCGTGCTCTTTTCGAATTTATACAAAGCAAAAAATTAGTAGTGAAGCACCTGCTAAATACACATTTGCATTTCGATCATGTTTTTGGTGTCAATTTAATTGAAAAGCAATTTAAGGTGAAACTGCAAGCACACAAAGACGATGAGTTTTTACTTGCCACTATGGACGAACAATTGGCTATGTTTGGATTTACACCAAACGGAGATTATGTACCAACCGTCGGTAAATATATTAATGAAAACGATATAATCGAATTTGGCAACCAGAAGCTTTCAATCATTCATGTTCCAGGTCATTCGCCTGGAAGCATTGTCTTCTACAATAAAGAAGAAAATGTAGTAGTTTCGGGTGATGTGCTTTTCAAAGGTAGTATTGGTAGAACCGACTTACCGCAAGGAAATCATAATCTGTTGATAGAAGGAATTAAAACAAAGCTACTCACCTTGCCAGGAGACACAAATGTGTACCCCGGACATGGCCCTGCAACAACTATCAAAGGAGAAATGAGAACGAACCCTTTTTTGCAATAAGCAACCCACCCAAGTAAATAGGAATAAGAAATACAGAATAAAAATAGATATTATGGAAATGGAACACTTTAAATCTCGTCATATTGGGATTAGTGCTGATGAACAAAAGATAATGTTAGATGCTCTGGGAGTTGCTACATTAGATGAACTCATTGATCAGACTATTCCAAAAGATATTCGCATGCCAAAACCATTGGCTTTACCAAAGGCTCTCACCGAACAAGAATATGCCGAAGAAATAGCAAGCATTGCTGCAAAAAACAAAGTTTTTGCTTCCTACATCGGTATGGGTTGGTATGATACTATCACTCCAGCTGCAATATATCGCAATGTTTTTGAAAGCCCAGG
>DENY01000218.1 GCA_002359825.1 Bacteroidales bacterium UBA2632 | reverse complement strand
AAAGGAAACAGCATGTTGCCCATGATTAGAGATGGAAAGGATGAGGTAATTCTGGAAAAACCAAACAAGCAATCATACCAAAAAGGCTGCCTGTTGTTGGTACAGTTGGAAGATGAAAGATTTGTGTTGCATCGAGTAAAAGAGATTGATGACACAAACCTAATATTACAAGGTGATGGAAATTTATCCATAGTTGAATCTTGCACAAAAGACAATGTCATTGCCGAAGCAACTACAGTGTTTCGAAATGGTAAAACAATTCAAAAAGGAAGTTTTCGATGGAACTTGTATCGCTATTTATGGCCAAGGAATGGGCTGATGCGAAGGGTGGGGCTTGGAGTGTATAGAAGAATAGGGTGAGGAAAGGGGTATGTGGTGTGTGGTATGAGTTACATCAAACTCCTCACAAAAGAATTGAAAAAACAATCAATAAAATTAAGATATATGAAACTAAAAGACAACTTAACGATACGCAAAATAGGCGATGAATACATGATGGTTTCCGAAAGTGGATCGGGATTGGACTATACTCGTGTAATCAGCCTCAACAAAACGGCAGCATACCTTGTGCAAGAGGTGCATCAAAAAGAATTCACCAAGGAAGAGTGGGTTGAGTTGCTGATTGATAAATATGATGTGGATAAGGAAAAAGCAGAAACCGATGTGCAAGCACTAATTGATAAATTGGCAAAAGAAGGATTGTTTGATGAATAGTTCAGGCATTCGTCCTCTGTTTCTAAATCTTTTGAGTGCAGCTATTTGGGATAAACCCGCAGATGCAACTTTGTTTGAAGGGCTCGATAGCCAAGCATGGAATGGTATTGCTGATATGGCAAGACGTCAAACCGTGAGTGCATTGATAGCAGACAAAATTTTGTCACTCCCCAAAGAAAGTTTACCTCCCAGAGAGCTGAGCCTTCAATTTATGATTCAGATACAACAAACGGAGACACTGAATTTAAAAATGATTCGTGTGTTGAAAGTTCTTTCCAAAGAATATCATAAGGCCAATCTCCCATTCTGCTTGCTCAGAGGGTTGGCCAATGGAATCAACTACCCTTCACCACTACTTCGGAATGCAGGTGATCTGGATCTTTTTCTTTATCAAAAAGGTGATTATGAAAAGTCTAAAAACGCTATCATTGAGCAAGGCTTGGAGATTAAAGATGGTCACCACATGCATTATGCATTCAACAAAGAGGGAGTATATATTGAAATGCACCGACGCATCACCTATTTTGATCATAAAAAGTATGATGCTCTTCTGAAAGAGTGGGAAAAGAAGTTGATTGAAAAAGAGAATTTCACCTCTGTGCAAATTGATGGACTATCCGTTCAGCAACTACCAGTTGAGATGAACGCTTTCTTTATTTTTCAACACCTATTTCGTCACTTTGTACATGCAGGTGTAGGTTTTCGTCAGTTTTGCGATTGGATACTTTTTCTTTCTAAGCATGGACACGAAATTGATCCAGTTTCATTTACTGCTCTCGCCCAATCTTACGCCCTACTCTACCCCATGCAAGTGTTTGCCCGTGCGGCCGTTAAGTATCTTGATACTCCCGCAACCATTTTCCCTTTCGAAATGATACAGGATGAAGATCATGCCGACTGGGTAACCACAGATATACTGCATAGTGGCAATTTCGGTTTTCATCGACCCGGAAAGCAGCGTCCGAAAGAAAAGTTTCGCGGACTTTGGTTCTCATACAAAACGACCATACAAAGAGCCAAGAAATTTGGCGTGATTTCGCCAGAACATAGTAGAATATTGCCTGTTGTAAAATTAATTAATCGTTTAAAAATCGGGTTTTAAATGAAGTCCTCCATTCAATTTCTACAATACACATCGAAAGGTTTTCGGGCTCGCATTGCGATGATTATGCTAATTGGATTGGCTGAAGTCGGCTTTTCACTGGCTTTCGTGTGGTACTCAAAGATTATTATTGACACTGCCACGGGAGACAGAGCGGGCGAATTGCTCTATTATGCCATTCTATTGGTAGGTCTTGTAATACTTCAAATTCTTTTTCGATTGATAGATATTCGTTTGCGCAGAATGACTGAAGTGCGCATGGGAAATGCCATACGCTATAATGTGTTTTCTCACCTGCTATATACCCGTTGGCAAGAACTCACCGCAATGCACAGTGGCGACATGATTACCCGCATTGTTAAAGACACAGACGATGTGATAAATGTAATGGTGACCGCACAGGNNCGCAGTAACACAGTTTGCAGGAGCACTCATTATCTTATATATCCTAGACCCAATGCTTGCTTTGATACTTGGAATAGGTATGCCTTTGCTTGCATTGCTCAGTAAACTCTACTATACACACATGAGAAAGTACACGTTGGAGGTAAAAGAGAGCGAAAGCATGATTACATCTATGGTGGGCGAAAGTCTGCTGAATCAAATTGTGATTCGCACCTTTGAAAGACAAGAGAATGAATTGGACCGATTGGACAAACTACAATCTAAACTGCATCAAAGTGTACACAAAAGAACGAATGTCTCCATTTTTGCCAATCTGATGATGGGGGTTACTTTCAATGGTGGCTATATCACAGCTTTCCTGTGGAGCGCATACGGACTGGCTAGTAAAACTGTTACATTTGGTATGGTTACAGCCTACCTGCAACTGGTGAACAGAATACAACGTCCACTCTTCGACTTGATGCGACTGTTGCCTTCAATAGTGTCTGCCAAAACTGCCATTGAACGATTGATATTTCTTACTGGTTTTAAATTGGAGGAGAACGAAGAGAAAATATTGCTTGAAGGAAATGTGACGCTTAGAATAGAAAACATCACGTTTGCCTATTCCAAAGATGCAAAGCCTGTGTTGTCAGATTTCTCCATGGTAGTGAAACCAGGAACGATGGTGGCGGTAATGGGAGAAACGGGGGTAGGAAAGACCACTTTACTGCGACTACTCTTGGCTTTGATAAAGCCAGATTCAGGAAGCATTGTTATTGAAGATGAAACACAATCGGTGGTAGTTTCTGAAAGCACCCGTTCAAACTTTGTGTATGTGCCACAAGGTGGTTCTCTCTTTAGTGGTACTATCCGCGACAATCTACTATTGGGCAATGCCCTTGCAGATGATGATGAGCTTAAGCGAGTGTTGTATATTGCTTCGGCACAGTTTGTGTTCGACTTGCCCAATGGATTGGATACTATCTTGGGGGAAAATGGTTCAGGATTGTCGGAAGGACAAGCCCAACGTGTTGCCATTGCCCGTTCACTTTTACGACCAGGGAAAATTCTCTTGTTAGACGAAGCAACCTCAGCACTCGATAGCGAAACGGAACATGCCTTTTTGACGAACTTAAAGAGAGAGATTGGCGACCGCACTGTTCTATTCATCACCCATC
>DENY01000215.1:400-4168 GCA_002359825.1 Bacteroidales bacterium UBA2632 | reverse complement strand
TAAGAAAAGCACCCTTGCAACCCTGCAAGACCCCTTATCCGCATAGAAAAGCATGCTTGCAACGTTGCAAGACTACTTATCAGCACAGCAATGCATATTCTCGACCCAACATGACAACTCATCCATCAGAAAAATGTCATATTTATCTACAACAACACCCCCTATATATTTGTTATATCTAAAATATTATTTATCTTTAGCAAGTGATGTGAAATAAGCACATCCATCATCCAATACACAACCCTAATATTTGAAAGCAATATGAAAAAAGTAATTGTAAGTTTTTGTTTTATTGTTATCATGGTGATGTATGGTGGGTTAGTAGCCCAAAATAATAATACCAATGTTGAAAAATCTCCACAGAAATCAGATAGTCTCAANNTCTCCACAGAAATCAGATAGCCTTAATGTACAGAAGTGGACAAATGCTGTTGAGCGATTCGTTGGAGTATGGTCTTTGGAACGAACCTCTGTAGATGCAAATGGTGTGGAAAAGAAGATTTATCCTGGAACCTTCATGGTCGTTCACCCCAATGCTTCCTATACCATTTTTGTAGCAACTGATGTGGGTGCAGTAATCACCAGTCAAGGAATTGTATTGATAGAATCGTCTGATGTACTGATTGAGGTGATTTCGCAACATGTGAATAGTTCTCTTGTGGGTGTTTCAAATAGAATAGACTATAAGTTAGGAACAGATTACTTGTATAAGTCTTTTTGGGTAGAAAAAGATAAATATGGAGACGACTATGAGAGACAAGTAGAAGAGACCTGGAAACGTGCCAAGATGCCTGTACCTGGTGATTTTAATGACAGTGAAGCTTTTCCTATTTAAAATAGGGAGACCCTTACTTTATATTAATAACCGCTTGAGAACTAACAGTCCTCTATTTAGCTCTCTTCTTTTGCTTTTAGGGTGTGTTGCGAACTCTCAAAATTATAGGGTCACTTTCAACTTCACCAATTTCCCGTCCATCGACGATACATACAGTTCGTTAGTATCTGTTGGCAATATCATATTGATAAGACCTGTAGCAATACGATACTTCCATAAGAAACTACCATCTGTTGCACTATATGCATAAATCAAACCTTTGTCGGTGGGTGCATACACCACACCATTTTTCTCAACTACTGGAGTGGGAGCCAATTCATATCCCATATCCTCACCCGATGATATCCATTTGATAACACGTTCGTTGGCTGTGGCGTCAACCGCTAAGATGGTTCCATCCATTGTCTTTGCATACACAGTGTTTCCATCTTCCGATACGCCAATGGACTCGCGTACACGATTCTCTAAGTCATTGTGTCGCCATATAATATCACCAGTCTTCTCGTCAAGCACGGTCATAAATCGATCGGGCGATGCAAGGAATACCTTATTGTGCGTAATCACGGGGACTACCTGTGCAGGCGAAAACATGCGATTATTTTGGCCATTATACCACTTCCATTTCAAGTTACCAGTTGCGGTATTGAGAGCATAAAACTCATTTCCCCAACTTCCAAAGAAGACTACTCCGTCTTTTACCAATGGGCGAGTGAGGGTGAAGTTCTGTATCTCGTCAAACTGCCACACTTGTTGTCCATTTTTGCGATTCCAAGCTGTGCATTTGCCATCGGTGCCTGGTACAATCACCACGTTATTATCGCATGCAGGCGATGCTACCAGCGATCGATCGGTGGACAATGAGAACTTTGGTTTCCCATTCTTTATTTCCAGTCCATACAAGTTCTTGTCGGTAGATGATACCCACACTATCTTGTCGCACACCTTAGGTGTAGAGTATATCTTACCATTAGTTTTGTAGCTCCACTTCTTTTTGCCTGTTCGGGCATCCACGTTTTTCACTTCACCTTGAGTGGTAGTATATATCAAATCGTTTTTGCTCAACTCCATGCCGCCACCCATGTCTCCGTCTTCTTGTACTGCCCAAATTTCTTTTACATGAGCATGATTGTCGTTGATGCTATAATCGGGACGCTCGGGGTTTTCTTCCCATTGTGGACGTCCCTCGGTGGAGTAGCTAAGCCAAGGCTCAAGAGTTTTGCCCGACACCACACGTTCTTGAAGTATGATAGAGTCTTGGGTTACAGAAACCACATTATATCCGCCATCNNGTCTTGGCACGCAAGTTGGAGCGTAACATGGCAGCATCTATTCCTTCAAAATTATAGGCTCTATTGTTGTGACCATGACCACACAACATTGCTTTCACATTGTATGGCTTGAGTGCGTCCATCACCTCAAACCAATTGTTGAGGCTATTGTCCATGGGGTAGTGGTTCACAAAAATGATGGGAGTGTCTTTGTCCGTCTTAGCCAATTGTTCTTTGAACCATGTGATACCTTCTCTCGGAATCTGTCCAGGGCTCATCCTCATATTGGGTCCCGATGGCAGTCCGAAAAACTTATAACCATTGTGCTCAAAACCAAAAGTCTCGGTACCAAATATTGTTAGGAAACTATTTGTGCCACTTTCAGACCAATTGGAATCGTGATTACCANNAACGTAAGTGGGTACATTGAGTTGATCCAATATGTTTTGGGCCATGGTCAACTCTTTGTCAGAGCCGAACTCAGTTACATCGCCCGACACAATTACGAACTCAATCTCGGGCATATTTTGGTTGATATCGTCAACCGTTCGTTGCAAATCTTCATCATTGTTGGGGTTGCCAATATGTGTATCGGTTATCAGTGCAAACTTGAAGGGCACAACTTTTGTTTGGCCTACCAATAACACTGCCACCATTAGGGCGAGGGTTGTAAATAGTGTTTTTTTCATTATTGTTGATTTGATTTATCGAAGTAATCAGCAAAAAATAGGGCGTGATACTTCACAGATGTTTCCCAGAAATCCCAGTTGTGCTTGCCGGGTCTCGAAATAAAAGTGTGAGGTATGTTGCGATAAGCCAACTCTTCGTGCAATTTTACATTCACATCATAGAAAAAATCTTCTGTGCCACAATCTATGGTAATTTCCAATGCGTCAGGTGTTAGCAAATGCAGCATCTCTATCACCGTGTATTTGTTCCAGTTTTCGGGGTGCTTACTTTGCTCTCCCAAATGTTTTTTAATCTCCCATCTTTCAGGAAATGGTCGAATATCTACTCCACCACTCATGCTTCCGCAGGCTCCATATACATCTTGATGACGGAATGCCAAATAGAGAGCACCATGTCCGCCCATGCTCAAGCCACTAATAGCGCGACCTTCTCGTTTTGCAATGGTTTTGTAATTGTTATCGGTCCAAGACACCAATTCTTTGGCTACAGCCNNTACCAACTTGAATAATCTCCATCGGGACTCACAATGATGAAATTGTATTGATCGACCATCTTTTGAGCATCTTCCGATGTCTTTGCCCAATTGCTATAATTTCCGCTATATCCATGCAGCAGATACACCACGGGCAGTGGAGTTTGATTGTTGTATGACTCGGGGGTCATTACCACCACGGGCACTTCTTTGTTCATCGATGGGCTAAAGGCACTCAGGGTGTCTACCTTTGCAGCAAAAACAGTAGCTGATGTGGCATAACAGACCAGAAAGGTTAGTAGAAAATACTTTTTCATGTGAGATATTATAAAATTAATAATTTGATATTTAGTTGCGTAGCATTCTACGATACAGCTTATGAAGTTTCAAAGATAATGTTTCTTCATATAATATGGAAGTATAATCAAATTTTAGTTCAATGTGCACTAACTTCTGGGACATACGGAGCTCCTGCTCCGTATTATTCTTTGTGGAGAGCAAAC
>DENY01000215.1:0-393 GCA_002359825.1 Bacteroidales bacterium UBA2632 | reverse complement strand
ACTTACGACTCCCGACTCCCTACTTTTCCCTATTTCAATTAAATATTGTACTTTTGTGTTCCAAAACAAACATAAATCATACACCTTTATAGTGATATATCCAGATAATTTTGAACATAAGATAGAGTTTATCCGAATTAGAGAACTCCTTGCAGCCAGTTGCCTGAGCACGCTCGGCAAGGAGAAGGTAGAGGAGATGCAATTCTCTGCTTCGTTTCATGAAATAGAGTTGAACCTCAATCGTGTGGACGAGTTTGTTCACATCTTACAAGAGGAAGATTCATTTCCATCGGACAATTTCTATGATGTTCGCCCCATGTTGAAGCGCATTCGGGTAGTGGGTTCGTGGATAGACACAGACACCATGTTTCAGTTGAAGCGTTCTTTGCAAAC
>DENY01000184.1:5799-6034 GCA_002359825.1 Bacteroidales bacterium UBA2632 | reverse complement strand
AATTCTTCAGTAGCTCAGTCGGTTAGAGCATCTGACTGTTAATCAGAGGGTCGCTGGTTCGAGTCCAGCCTGAAGAGCCAAAAAAAGGTGAGTTGTTTTATTACAGCTCACCTTTTTTGTTTTGATTTTGAAATTTAAGATGAGTCTATGGATTACGAAACTTTATCAATGAAATTTATAATCTCATGTTTTTCAACTGAAGATAAAGGAGCATTTTTGAAGAATTATTTTTGAA
>DENY01000184.1:0-5712 GCA_002359825.1 Bacteroidales bacterium UBA2632 | reverse complement strand
AGCCATAACTTGTTAAAGGAAATGCTTGCGCACCCTACAGAAGCCATATATTGTTAAGAGAGATACTTCTGCACTCTACGGAAGCCAAAAATTGTTGGAGGATATAGATTCGTATCCTACGGATGCCATAAATTGTTAAGGGAAATGGTTCTGTACCCTACTGAAGTACAAACTTGTTCAATTTATAGGTTTCCGCACCTACAAGAAAATAAAAATGTTACGATAAGGTTCTTTAGTACAATCCGTAAGTGAAATCTTTTATATTCTACTCCCGACTTAGACGTTGGGACAACATAAACACCCTTCAAATGTTTGTCTCTTCGTGTAATTTTCTCTTTCTACTCCGCCGAGTAAACATAAACAAAAATTGTTCGGATCTTTTGTAGGCTACGAGTCAGTAATTAGTAAAAAGGAGTAGTAGTTGCTCAAGCTAAGGATTTATTAAAAAAAACTCTTTGTTTCTCACTTCGAAATAAAACAATTATGTTTGTCACTCGTTTATTAATTTATCAAAAACAATAAAAGAAACAAACACACTCATCAAAAAACTACCTTACAATGAAGAAAGTTCTTATCACCTATAAACTTAATCCCGAAATTGCAAAAGAGCTGGATGGAAAAATGGAATATGTACTGCCTGATAAATCGGGCTTCAAGCGCGAAGAAGTGTTGGATATGATTGCCGATTATGATGTATTGGTTCCCAACTTTAGCTTCTATACCGATAAAGAGATTATGGACAAAGGCGAAAAATTGGAACTCATTTCAAATTTTGGTGTTGGTTACAACAACATTGATGTAGAATATGCCAAGCAAAAAGGGATAACTGTAACCAACATTCCCAACTCTGTATTAGAGCCCACCGCCGAATTTGCATTCGCTTTGCTTTTAGCTGCTGGAAGAAGATTGGGATATTACGATAGAAAGATCAGAACTCCTGAGGGATTAAAATGGGGGCTGTATGATGAACCGGGACTACCCATTTTTGGAAAGTCGCTGGGAATCATTGGTATGGGACGCATTGGGCAAGCACTTGCTCGCAGAGCAGTGGCTTCGGGCATGACCATCATGTATCACAATAGAAATAAACTGGATAAAGCAATTGAAAATAAATACAATGCACAATATGTGTCATTAGAAACACTGTTGCGTCAATCCGATTATATTTCTCTCAATGCTCCATCCTCTAAAGAAACCATACACATGATTGGCAAAAAAGAGCTAGATATGATGAAATCCACTGCTGTTTTCATTAACACAGCCCGTGGTAATATGGTGGATGAAAAGGCTTTGACCCATGCACTGAAAGAAAAACAAATATGGGCAGCAGGATTGGATGTATTTGAAAACGAGCCCAAGGTGTTGCCTGAACTGTTGGAGCTGGATAACGTAGTATTGTCTCCACATGCAGCAACAAAAACATTGGAAGCACGTGATGAAATGGGATTGGAGATGATACATAACATTCTCGGGTTTTATTTTGGCACCTACCCTATTTCTAAAGTAGTATAAGCAATTATGCACGCAGAAAATATTATAGATGAAATCATAGCACAAAGTAATCTGGAAAAAGCACCGAAATTGTCTTCTTTTTTCCAAACGAAAGAAGGACAATATGCAGAGGGTGATATTTTCTTGGGTGTGACAGTTCCTCAAATCAGGAAAATTGTTGCTCCCTACACGCTCCTACCACTAACAGAAGTGACAAAATTATTGCAGAATAAATATCATGAGTGCCGCTTTGCAGCATCGGTTATACTAGTCAATCAATTTGAAGATGGCAGTGTATCTGAAAAAGAAACCATTTACAACTTCTATCTAAACAACACACAACATATTAACAATTGGGATTTAGTAGATGTATCGTGTCACAAAATTGTGGGAGCATGGCTCATGGACAAAGATCGCTCTAAACTTTATAATTTGGCAAAGAGCAATTGGTTATGGGATCAACGCATCGCCATTGTCTCAACGTGGGCCTTCATTCGNNCGCAACAACGAATTTGATGTCACTCTTCGTCTTTCAGAATATTTTCTAACACACAGTCATCACCTCATACACAAAGCCTGCGGCTGGATGTTGCGTGAAGTTGGCAAACGAGATAAAACTACTCTAATAGACTTTCTTGATAAATTTGCGCCACAAATGCCCCGCATTATGCTTCGATATTCTATTGAAAAGCTATCAAAAGAAGAAAGAAAAACCTACCTTCGTGCTCAAATCAAATGAAAGATTATTTGTTTGATTGTAATAAAAGACTATTTTACTGAGATGAATTACGAGACAGATACGTTACCAAACGGTATGCGCATTATACATGCAACAAACGATTCTTCCATTTCCTATTGTGGAGTATTAATAAACTCTGGAACACGTGATGAATATGATAATGAATCGGGATTAGCACATTTTACCGAACATATGCTCTTTAAGGGCACAACAAAGCGTCGCCCCCATCACATCATAAATCGCATGGAAAATGTTGGTGGAGAGCTCAACGCCTTTACCAGCAAAGAAGAAACAGGCGTTTACACTGTTTTCTTTGCAGAGTATCTCGAACGATCCATAGAGTTGTTGGCCGATATGGTATTCAATTCACAATTTACAGAAGAACAACTTGAACGAGAGCGCATCGTAATATTGGATGAGATAAACTCTTACTTAGATGCACCCTCAGCCTTAATATATGATGACTTCGAACAAGTTGTGTACAACAACCACGATTTAGGAAAGCCAATATTAGGAACTCCAGAATCGTTGATGAGCATCACATCAGAAACAATGAAAGCTTATGTTCAACGACAGTTTAAACCCGAAAACATGGTTTTCTTTTCGTTGGGCAGCAGTCCCTTTCCCAAAGTTTTGAAGAAAGTCAAAAAACATTTTGAGTTTTACGCACCTTTTGTTGCCACTGCACAAATCGAACAACCAAAACCAAGAATTGCTCCCCAAACAGATTTTACGAGAAATCTTGCGATAAAGAAAGATACACACCAAACGCATTATATTCTCGGACGCCAAACATTCAATATGTTTCATCCAGATAGAGCGGCGCTCTATCTGCTCAACAGCATTCTGGGTGGATTGGGAATGAATAGCCGATTGAATACCTCGTTGCGCGAAAAAAACGGTTTAGTCTATACCGTAGAGTCTACTCACTCTCTTTACTCAGATAGTGGTGTGTTTAGTGTCTATTTTGGTTGCGACCCAAGCAACACCCAAAAATGCCTTGACTTAATTCAAAAAGAATTTCACAAACTAAAGAATACCACTCTCACACCTCAACAATTGTCTAAAGCAAAAAAACAACTGAAAGGAGAGCTTGGAATAGCCTGTGAAAACAAAGAGAACCTTGCATTGGACATGGCCAAAAGTTTTCTACATTTTGACCGATTTATCACGCTAAAAGAAATAACTGAACATATCGACCAAGTCAGCGCAGAACAAATTCAATTATTAGCAAATTTTCTTCTCAATTCTGATGAATTCTCTCATCTGCACTATAAAAGCTAAGAATAGGATTCAAAGAAGCGGATATAGAAAAGATTTTAACGTTTCTCTGAACAAAAACGTGGAGCATCTGTTTTAACAATTAAAGTTCCAAAGAACGATTTTAATTAATTAAAAACTAAGAAAAAATTTATTATGAAAAAATTAAAACTATCTCTTGTAATTGCCTTTTTAGGCATGATTTCTTTTGTGGGGGCTCAAACTCCATCACTAAGCATTAAAGGAGGACTCAACATGTCTAATTTTTATGGTGATGAGCTGAATGACAAAAGCATGAAAACTGGATTCCATATTGGTCTTGGTGCTGATTTTGAATTTGCTCCCAACATGGCGATTCAATCTGGATTGTTTTTCTCAAGCAAAGGAGCGAAGTATACTTACAGTTCAGCAGAACTTAATGCTACTGCAAATTTCATACAACTTCCTGTGCACTTTGCCTATAAAATTGATGTAACACCAGGTACTAAAGTAGTATTACATGCTGGTCCTTACGTGGCTTATGGTGTAGGAGGAAAAACAAAATTAAGTCTATCTGGAAAAGATCTAGTTGAAGCAGACACTTTTAAAGATGATTCATCAATAGATGCATTCAATGGTCTAAAGCCTTTCGACGCTGGTCTTGGATTAGGTGTTGGTGCTGAATTTGGAAGAATATTAGTTGATTTAGGTTGGGACATGGGTCTTACGAACTTATCGAGAATAGATAATGCTGACGTAAAAACTCAGAACGCCTACATTTCATTAGGATACAAGTTTTAATACATAAAATAGTATAGTTAAGAAGCATCGTTCTAAAAATAGAGCGATGCTTCTTTGTTTTCGCTTTGAAATTGAAAAAGAATTTATAATTTTGCAAAAGAGAATTGCTTTCAACTATGGTGTTGAACAAAAGCGACAAAGTAAATGTCTTATCGATTGAAATTCAAAAATATAAAACGAACTTCATAAAATTAGATTATGAAAAAACTCAGACTATCACTTCTCATTGTTTTTGTAGGGATGGTATCGCTTGTTGTTGCGCAATCAGCATCATTAAATATCAAAGGAGGACTCAACATGTCTAACTTTTATGGCGACAATCTTTCAGACAAAAACATGAAGCCCGGTTTTCACATTGGTGTGGGCGCCGATTTAGAATTCGTAACCAATATATCATTACAAACAGGGTTATATTTTTCAAGTAAAGGTGCTAAATACACCTATGATTTGCCTGTAGTAGGTGATGTTGAATATAATGTAACTGCCAACTACGTACAATTACCTTTACATTTGGCATACAAAATAGATGTAACACCCGATACTAAACTATTTTTCCATGCCGGTCCCTATATTGCTTATGGTATAGGTGGAAAAAGAAGTATTGATTCTAAGTATAGCGCCGACCTAGATAAGTTCTTTGGAGAACAAGAAGTAGATACGTTTGACAAAAAACATGGCTACAAACGTCTTGACACAGGAGTGGGTATCGGAGTTGGAGCAGAGTTTAATCTTATTTTCATTGATTTAGGATGGGATATGGGGCTTACAAACATTGGTAGAAAAATAGAAGATTTACCAACATATAATCCAAATGTAAGAAACCAAAGTGCATATCTTTCTGTAGGATATAAGTTTTAAAGAATAGAATATTTCGATGATTATTAAAAAAGCATCGCTCTCGGTTGAGGACGATGCTTTTTTCATTAATATATTTATAGAGTAATATACCTTTTAGTCTATAGTATAATTCCTTGTATATGAAAAATAAAAAACTTAAAAACTATATCCAACACCTATATTTACTCTTAAGCCAGTCCAATCGGCCCTCAGCATATTGTTTGTAGTTGATAGTTTTGAGCCAAACTCAAAATCATATCCTGCACTCAATGAAAAGAAGATATTGTGGGTTAGAAACAGTTGCCCCCCAATAAGAGGCTGAACACTATATCCCATTTCTTTTGTGCTAATAGGGTCTTCTTCATTTGATTCACTAATCTCATATTTTGGAAGGCTCAATAATGCTTTGTACTTTAAACTTGTAAAGGTGATAGCTGGCGATACTTCTCCATAAAGCGAGAAAGGAAGAGTGCCAATATGAGTCTTCAAAAAATAAAACCTATACAAAGCACCCACACGAAAACCATTCAAGGTTAGTTTTTCGTAATATTTCCCCGAATAATCAGAGTATGCTACTTTACCTCCTGTTGTCATATATGTTCCTT
>DENY01000080.1:3178-3448 GCA_002359825.1 Bacteroidales bacterium UBA2632 | reverse complement strand
TACTCCACATTAGCATCAATTGTAAAGTATCCCTTTTCATCAGAACTGAGTGGTGAGAAACAAAAGTTTGGTTTCTTTGCCTCCGAAGAAAAGAGCTATCTCAAGATTGCGAATGATTTGGGCATCCGCCAACTTAAGAGTCAACCTCTACATTTCGCACGCTATCCACTAGTCTATCTTGTAGAAGCCGCAGATGATATTTGCTATCAAATCATGGATATTGAAGATGCCCACAAACTCAACCTACAATCAACAGAAAAAACTATTGCT
>DENY01000080.1:0-3104 GCA_002359825.1 Bacteroidales bacterium UBA2632 | reverse complement strand
TTGTTGGTGATGGAATGTGCAAATGTATTTTTACAAAACGAAAAACAGATACTAAACGGCACTTTCCAAGGGTCATTGATCAATAATATTGCATCCACGCCACTAAAAGCCTACAAACAGTGCACACAATTTGCTGTAGCAACCATTTACAAAGCGAAAGAAGTGCTAGACATTGAGTTGGCAGGATACCACATTATTGGGTCATTGCTCGAACGATTCGTTAATGCAATACAAACTCCATCTCATGCCTACTCCACCCTACTACTCAATCGAGTGCCCGAACAATATAACATGTATGCCGATAGCATCACAGAAAGAGTACAAGCCGTAATAGATTTCATATCAGGAATGACCGACGTTTACGCGCTCGATTTATACCGAAAAATAACAGGAATGGACGTCCCTTTGCTATAATATCAACTATCATATTGACACAATAAAAGTATATTTGATATTTTATTGAATTAATTTTGTTTGTATTGATTTCTTTTTTATATTTGTGATGTGGTTTTTTCATAATAGTATTAGATTTAAGGTTAACANNGGATGAATCATCACATTGCACCTTTTTTAGAACAAATCATTTAAGTACAATCAATAGAAACTTGTTATTTATGAAAATATAAGCTCTCAAATCATTCTTTTATTGATTGATGTTTTATAAATTTGTTATTCTAATGAAATCGCAACATATATCAAAATACAACAGTAATCTTAAAAGCAACCAAAAATGAAAAAGAATTTCACGTTAATCTTTGGCCTATTCATTCTAATGGCCTGTACAAACAAAACTCAACCCGAAGAGGCTGAAACATTATCAGGATTAAAGAAAAGCAATTTTGAAACTGAAGTAGATGGTAAACAAACACAGCTCTTTGTTCTAACGAACATTACAGGCATGGAAGTTTGTATATCAAATTATGGCGGAAGAATTGTATCTGTTATGGTTCCCGATAAAGATGGAACAATGCAAGACGTAGTTTTGGGTTTTGACTCCATTGATGACTACATCAACATCCCCAATAACTTTGGAGCAACTATTGGTAGATATGGCAATAGAATAGCAAACGGAAAAATTACAGTGAACGACGTGGAGTATGAACTTCCTCAAAACAACTTTAATCACACCTTGCATGGTGGTGATAAAGGTTTTGACACAAAGGTTTTTGATGCAGTGCAAACAGATGATCAAACCGTAGAATTATCCTATACTTCAAAAGATGGTGAAGCTGGATTTCCTGGTAATTTGGTAACCAAAGTAACAATGACATTGACAGATGACAATGCCATAGACATTCAATATGAAGCTGAAACAGACAAGAAGACTGTTGTCAACTTAACCAATCATTCCTACTTCAATTTGAGTGGAAATCCAGAAAACACAATCTTGACGCACGAGCTAATGATTAATGCAGATGCATTTACTCCTGTTGATACTACTTTTATGACAACTGGAGAGATAGCAGATGTTGAAGGAACTGATATGGATTTTAGAACACCCACTTTGGTTGGAGAACGAATCGACAATTACGAATACGAACAATTGAAAAATGGAGATGGATACGATCACAATTGGGTGTTGAATAATGATGGTGATATTTCAACTGTAGCAGCAACTGTTTATTACCCAGGAACTGGAATAGAGTTGAGTGTATTTACAACAGAACCCGGCATGCAAGTCTATACGGGCAACTTTCTAGATGGAACAGTTACAGGAAGAGATGGAATTGTTTACAATAAAAGAACAGCTATTTGTCTCGAAACACAAAAGTATCCTGACACACCCAACAAACCTGATTGGCCTTCCGCTTATTTAAGTCCTGGCGAAAAATATACGAGCAGATGTATCTATAAGTTTTCTGTGAGGAAATAAGCTTCGACATAAAAAAATATCATCATATGATAAAGAGAGTGTCCAATAAGTTTTGGACACTTTTTTCATGTTGAAAATCATACAATTTCCATCTCCTTTTTGTTGTCCACTAGGTGCTATTCATTATCATTAAGCTATCAAAACAGGTATCATTTTCAGGCAGTCACCACAATCCACTTTTTTGTATCGACCAACAAGTAAGATATAACCAAAAACCCAATTGTTACACCAGCTGTGCTGTCTGACATGCTCAAAAAGCTAAATGTTGCACCTTTCTCATCCTCTGTCAAGATCAACAAGTTCATGTTTGCATCATCCCCACCCCCTGATACTAACAAAATGCTCTTTGTTGCGCCATCAACTCCCTCTGAAAGTGATTGAAAACAGAATCTTGGACCAACGGAGAGGTCCGCTACTAGGAGCAAGCAGTTGATTGCGCTTTCGGAGCTCTCCGCCCTAACAACCGTTAACTATTTTGCGCTTTCGTAGTAGTATTTCCTAACGACCATTAGCAATGTTTGGCTTTCGGACTGCTCCGCTATAACAACCGACAACAACCTTTCACTTTCGGAGGCCTCCGATATAGTAAACGTTCACTATTTCGATGTTTCGCACTAGTATTTTATCACAACCGTTAGCAATCTTTCGCTTTCGGAGACCTCCGCTGGATCAACTAAGAGGTTTTGGGCACTTTAGAGGGCACAATTGTGTTAATTAATCTCGAGAATGTTATTCACTGTTAATATTTTACCATTAATTAAGACCAATCNNCAATAATTCTCACTCTGTCGTAGTAATTAGTGAGAAAATAGCGGTTTAAAAAGAAAAAGTCGTTTTTAGACACACCTTTTGTCTGTTTTCTATCAAAATACAGGGCTCTCTGCTTTTAGCGAAGGAGCGTCTCCTTCAATATAAGGCCAATCATCTTTCCATCGAACTTGATCGAGCATCAGCATCCTACCCTGGGGATTATCAACCGAAACAGCATGATAAAAAATCCAGTCTTGCCCTTTCTTATCTTGCACAATTTCCGAATTATGACCCGTACCCACAAATTTATCATTCTTGTGAATTATCACTTCATGATTATTCTGCATCATCGATTTTCCAACTTTGTCTAGATAGGGCCCGAAAAGATTGCGTGAACGTCCTACTACAGTAGTATAGGTGCTTTTCAATCCTTCACAACAGGAACCAATTGATGCAAAAAGATAATAAAAACCATTCCGTT
>DENY01000141.1:25489-28470 GCA_002359825.1 Bacteroidales bacterium UBA2632 | reverse complement strand
GTAGAAATGTTTTAAATCGCAATATTGGTGCTTCTTTGAGCCGATTTGGAAAAAAAACGTGATAAAGAGAGAATAATCAACCTAAGATTGAAAAAAATAGAGGTTAAAATATAATTCTACAGCGAAAATTGGATTTTCATGACATAAATGCTCAAGAAATGGGGGATAAAATGAAATTAATGCGATTTTAAACATTTTGCAGGCTGTGGATGCAATTTTCAACAGTNNGAACAACAAATACAAGAGACCAATACAGATCGTGTAAAATATGCAATTATTTAGATTTTCACGTTTTCGAATGCGGTCGTGTATAATGGGGAATCCTCGAATGTGAAACAAAAATATACTGAGGAGTATATAGCACAAAAAAAAAGCTAACTCATCAAGATAATGAGATAGCTTCTTTTATAATTCTGTAAATTGATAAAGTAACTTATCAATTTGTTTGTGAGGTTATTTGATTATGCTTCGGCTTCTTCCAAAGGCATAACTGATACAAACGATCTATTGTTGCGTTTTTTGCGGAAAACAACTTCTCCGTCTATCAATGCAAATAGTGTGTGATCTTTACCAATTCCTACATTTTCTCCTGGATGATGTGCAGTACCACGCTGACGAACAAGTATGTTGCCTGCTTTTGCTACTTCTCCACCATATATTTTTACGCCCAATCGTTTACTATGCGATTCGCGTCCGTTTTTCGAGCTTCCGACTCCTTTTTTGTGTGCCATTTTCTTCTGATTTTAACTGATTAAGAAATAATATCTTTCACTAATACCTGTGAAAACTGTTGACGATGACCGTTCAACTTGCTGTAACCTTTTCTTCTTTTCTTTTTGAAAACAAGAACTTTGTCACCTTTTACATGCGAAAGCACTTCGAGAACTACTTTTGCTCCATCAATTATAGGTGAACCGATGGTAATATCGTCATCATTCCCTATTAGTAAAACTTTTTCAAATTCCACTACATCGCCTTCGTTGGCGTCGATTCTGTGGACGAATAACTTTTGGTCTTTTTGAACTTTGAATTGTTGACCTTGAATATCTACTATTACGTACATACTATGAATAACTTTTACGTTATAAGCCTTAGGCGAGCCACTATCTGTGTCTTCTTTGATAGCCAATTAGCTAATTAAGGTGCAAAATTACAACAAATATTCAATCTTACAAAACTATATCATTACTATTCTCTGTAGTAGAGATCCAATCATATACTTTGCTAATGTTGTCTATAATATCCGAGGCAACGAAAGTGCGTGGATTAATCACATCCGAAGTGAGATTGGCTGTCATGCCGTGTATATATACACCCAGTTGAGTTGCAGTTAGAGGTTCGTAGCATTGTGCTAATATACCCGCAATAATACCTGATAATACATCGCCACTCCCTGCTGTTGCCAAAGCTGTAGTACCGCTACTGTTTACATATAAGTTTTCTGAATCAACAATTAAAGTGTGTGCGCCTTTAACCACCACAATCAGATTATATTTGCGTGCAAACTTTCGGGTCAAGTTTATCTTTTCAAAATCATCTTGCCAGTCACCTACTAAACGAGATAGCTCTTTTGGGTGTGGTGTCAATATTGTGTTAGGCTGTAAGAAGTCTAACCAATCAGGATTTTCAGAAAGAATATTCAAAGCATCTGCATCTACAACCAAGGGTGTAGTAGTCTTTTGTAAAAATTGATAAAGAGCTTTCTTAGTTTCATCATGTTGCCCGATCCCCATTCCAATGGCTATTGCATTGGGTTCAATATCATAGTCAATAGAGGAAATATAAATCTGACTATCATCTTGTAACACCATAGCCTCTGGAAAATAACTTTGGATAACACTCACTCCACATTGTGGTACAAAAGCAGTAACCAATCCACAACCACTTTTCAATGCAGCTTTCGAAGCCAATGCAATAGATCCTATCTTCCCCAAACTGCCTCCAACAATCAAAGCATGACCTTGAGTTCCTTTGTGAGCAAACTTATCTATTGGGTTCAATTTATCTCTCATAATACTATCCGTGAGATAATACATATCTGTCTCTGCTTCATCAATGGCTTTCGGATCGAGGCCAATATCCACAATAGAGAGATCACCCACAAATTGATGATTGAAAGGCAAAAAGAGAGCTAATTTTGGTATTTGGAAAGTAATAGTTTCAGTTGCACAGACAGCTTGTGTAGTGGGCTTACTCATAAATAATCCACTTGGAACATCTATGCTGATTACAGTTTCCTGGGCATCGTTGATTCTTTCAATCACTTGTTTAGACAAGCCTCTCAATGGACGTGACAAGCCTGTACCAAAAAGTGCATCAATTATGATACTTATGCTGTTTAAATCAGGAATTTGATCTTCAGAGGTAATCTTAGTAATCTTTACACCTGCCTTTTCGGCTCTATCAATATTGAACGCACAATCATCAGAAAATCTATCGTTTCCCTTTACTACAAACAATTTGACATCATACCCTACTGAATGCAACATTCTAGCAACAGCAATACCATCTCCTCCATTGTTGCCCGTTCCACAAAACAGCGCTATTTTGTTATGTGAAATGAAATATTTGTTTACAAAATAGTCAAAGAAGGCTATGGCAGCCATTTCCATTAATTCGTGAGAGAATATTTCGTTGTATTCGATGGTTTTTGCATCTACAGTTTGGATAGCTTCGGCAGATAATATTTTCATGAGGNNAGTGATATTAAATATGCTTGAGTGTAAAAATAATCATTTCTGCTATAAAAATAAAAAAAGCATCCACTTTTAACGTGAATACTTTCTTGAAAATTGTGCGCAGGATGAGACTCGAACTCACACACCGTTTCCGGCACTACCACCTCAAGGTAGCGTGTATACCAATTTCACCACCTGCGCGCTTTTATATGTATTTGTTTTCCTTATGTGCCCGGAACAGGGCTCGAACCTGCACATTGTTGCCAACACTAGTCCCTGAAACTAGCGCGTCTACCAATTCCG